>JAHDHT010000115.1:4484-8591 GCA_020631175.1 Chitinophagales bacterium | reverse complement strand
TAATTCTTTTTGCAACGATTACATCATGTAATAAAGACGATGACACTACACCTATAACATCGGGATCAAGTGTTACGGTAACAAACACTTTCCAATCTGATGCCTTTACTTATGGAGCAGAATTGGCTATTGAAGATTTATTTCAACAACCATCAGGTGCTTTAGCCGCTACTGCTACCGTCGGTGATGGAGTTGAGTTCCCTGCTTATCTGTTAAACCTGTATGATATTGATATTGCTGAAGGTAGTATCAGATTTGAGGTAGTAGCTCAGGCCGGTGACCCGACCTATGGTGATTTATTTAGAATTCTTGAGCCAAATACATTTGACAGATATTATCTCACTTTCGCTTCAGCGCAAAACGTAAATAGTTTTACTTCAAGTAATTCTTCTGTAAATCTGAGAATCGATTCAGATAATGTTTTAGTGGTTGAAATCGGTGAAGGTTATGATTTTAAACCGGGACAGAATTTCAGTATAACCTTAGATACGGAATAATGTATTTTAATTTCAGATATTTTTTATTGGCTGCATTCATTTTTTCAATTAATGCATGCACATCTAATCAAAATTCAAACTCTAAGAAAATGTCTTCAGTTCAAATTATGGAAGTAACCACTTTTAAAATTAAGAGTGGGGTGGATGCAAGTGTTTTTAATACAAGAGATGCAGGTGTTGAAGCTGATTTTACATCTAAGCAACCTGGATTTATTAAAAGGATAAGTGGTATTACAGAAGACGGAACGATAGGCGTAATTGTTTTCTGGGAAAGCAATGCCGATGCTGATGCTTCAATGAGTAAGTTTATGAAGGATGCTTCTGTTGCTGATTACGGTGCAATGATCGATGCAGGCACAATGAAAATGGCGCGCTACAGTATGGATAAATCTTATGATGCGGCTAAAAGCGAATTCATTGAAGTAATGACCTATAATTTAAACGATGGGATCGATTATGCTGACTATGTCGCCATTAATGATAAAGTTGAAAAAGAAGTTACCGGTCCGAAGCCGGGCTTTATTCAACGAATGATTGGTCAGGATGATAAAGCGAATCAGGTGGTTGCTATCTTTTGGGATAATAAACAAAATTCTGATGCAGCATTGCAGCCTTTTATGAATAACCCGATCTCTAAAGAGTTCATGGGGATGATGCAACAATCAACTATATGGATGGGCAGATTTCAGACTTTAAAGTCATTGTAAAGTTATTTTTTATTCGATGAAAATCGAGTTCACTTTTAAAATTAGAATCAAATGGCAGATGAAAGAACATTAATTCCAAAGTGGATCACGATCTATTTATGGATTACCGCATTTATAACACTTGGAGCAAGTCTGGCGGGTTATTTTATGCCCGGTGCTTTATTAAGTTCATGGGAAGCGCTATCCGCAGGAGGGGCACTTTCATTAGCAGGACCTTTAGGATTATTTGTCTCAAGAAACATGGCAACTTTTGTGGTAACCGTATTTGGTTTACTTCAAAAAAATGCTTCAATGATAAAGATTGTTTTGCTTTTAAGAATTGTAAGCGATGGATTGGATTTAGTAAACAACTTAATAGCCGGTAATATGCCGGTTGCTATTATGGGTGGAGTAATGTGTATCATAGAAATTGTAGCGTTTACAAAAATTAAAACATAATAAGTTTAATTAAATGTTAGTAAAAGGAATATTGATTAAGTCAGTATTCCTTTTTTTTTAGAATAAATGTTTTATACAAAAAAATGTGGCAATTAGTTTACCCATTTCAATAGTGAAGATTCATTGCATTACCCCTGTGAATTATTTTTTAATAAAAATGTGAAACAAAATTATGCTGGTAATTAAAGATATAGATTATAAGACCTTAATTAAAGTAAGAGGTAAATATATGTTATGGTTAATCTTATTCATGGGTTTTATTGCCATATTGTATTATTTTAAAATCGTTACGATATCTATTCCATGGCTTCCTGTTTCAGTGATCGGCACTGCTGTTGCTTTTTATGTTGGTTTTAAAAATAATCAGGCCTATGATAGAATGTGGGAAGCACGAAAAATATGGGGTGGTATTATTAATGACAGCAGATCATGGGGGATGATGGTTGATGGTTATCTATCTGATATTTTTACTGAAGGTAAAATATCGGATGAAGAAATATCTACAGCTAAAAAACGACTCGTTTACAGGCACATTGCATGGTTGTATGCTCATAGAAGTCAATTATTAGTTCCAACTCAGTGGGAAAATAAGTATGATAAAGATCATAGTGAAAAGAGAAAATTCGGAATTGGTCTGGTAGATGATGAAGTAACCCGAATTGAACTTAAAAATTTCCTTCCGCCAGACGAACACGATCGTTTAATTGCAAATGTTAATACTGCAACTCAAATTTTAAATGAGCAATCAAGAGATTTAAGAGAATTAAGAAGGTTAAACATTGTTGATGATTTCCGTCATGTCGAACTTAAACATGTATTGAGAACATTATTTGAACTTCAGGGTAAGAATGAACGAATCAAAAAATTTCCATTGCCCAGACAGTATGCGCACATGAGCAGAATTTTTGTTGGCATATTTGTTTTTTTATTACCCTTTAGTATGATACCTGAGTTGCTCAAGTTAGGTGAATGGGCATTTTGGATTTCAATACCTTTAAGTGCATTAATAGGTTGGGTATATGTAATGATGGAAATAGTTGGAGATAATACCGCTAATCCATTTCAAGGTTTGATATATGATATTCCGATGATGTCTTTATGCAGAACAATTGAAATTGATCTAAAAGAAATGTTAGGTGAAAAGGAACTACCATCTCCGATTCAGCCTAAAAACGGAGTTTTAATGTAGTCTTAAAAAACAAGTAATTCCATTTTTTAGATAGTCGTAAATAATAAATAATTAAAATTGTTTTCCGCTTAGGATATTTTATCATCTTATACGTTTAATTTTTCAATATAATTTATTATTAAACTGTAATTTCTTACTTTTCCATAGGGTCAAAAAGCTCATAAAGTCTGATAAGTTCATGCACGACAAAGCCTCGGTTTTTCTCTTTAAACCGCTGATCAGTAACTTTTGTTAACTTATCGTATTGCATTTTGAAACAAATGTTGTTTACTTAGTGTTTCAGGACATAAATTGTTTTGTTGTTTCAAGATTAAAATTTGTTGATTTAATGCGTTTTCGATTTTTATTACTATTTATATGCGCCACTCATTACATTTTTGCTCAAAATATATCCGGCACAATAACAGACGAATTTGATCAGGCTGTACCGGAAGTTACCGTTTTAAATATTAGCAAAGATCAACATACGCATACAGATAAGTATGGGCGTTTTGTGATGGAAAATGTTTCAGAAGGAGATACGCTTTATTTCTCGCATCTCATTTATGAAAGTGCAACGCATATTCTAAATGACCTTTCAAAAGAATTAGACCTTCAACTCAATTCCAAATTGATCAACCTGAATGAAATTGTTATTTCTCCCAAGACTAATGCTCTTCGATTAATTTCAGATATCGATATTCAATCGAATCCGGTTAAATCTTCTCAGGAAATTCTGCAAAAACTTCCCGGACTTTTTATCGGTCAGCATGCAGGAGGCGGAAAAGCAGAGCAAATCTTTTTAAGAGGCTTCGATGTGGATCTCGGAACAGATATTAATATAACAGTAGATGGCCTGCCGGTTAATATGGTTTCGCATGCGCACGGTCAGGGTTATGCCGATTTACATTTTGTTATTCCTGAAGTAATTGATAATGTCAATTTTGGGAAAGGCCCATATTATTTAAATCAGGGTAATTTTAACACTGCAGGTTATGTAAACTTCCGAACAAGAAATATCTTAGAAAGCAGTTCTGTAAAATTAGAAGCCGGTCAATTTAATAATCTCAGATTAATGTCCGGTTTTAATGTTCTAAATAACAATGTACACAGAGCATATGTCGCAACAGAATATATTTCGAACGATGGTCCATTCGAAAGTCCGCAAAATTTTAATAGATTAAATTTATTTGGAAAGTATACAGGCTTTTTAAATCAGAAAGATAAAATAGGCATTAGTGTTTCTCATTTTGAAAGTAAATGGGATGCCTCCGGACAAATTCCGCAACGAGCTGTT
>JAHDHT010000115.1:0-4384 GCA_020631175.1 Chitinophagales bacterium | reverse complement strand
GGTAAATGGACTTTTAACCCATCAGTTCGTTTAGACTATTTCAACTTTCAATATAATGATGCTTTGATAACTCAATATCAAACGCAAAGTGAAGATCAGGCAATTGTAAGTCCGAAGTTTAATGTTTTATATAATCAATCCAATAAACTTCAATTTTATTTAAAAACCGGCAAAGGATTTCATTCGAACGATACTCGAGTTGTTGTTTCGGAATCAGACAAAAAGACTATACCCGCAGCGTACGGGGCAGATATTGGCTTCATATGGAAGCCTACTCCAAAGATGTTGTTAAATACCACGCTATGGCATTTATTTCTCGAGCAGGAATTTGTTTATGTAGGAGACGCAGGAATTGTAGAACCAAGCGGTAAAACACAAAGACAGGGAATCGATCTCAGTTACCGATATCAGCCGCTGCCCTGGTTGTTCTGGAACTTTGATGCCAATTATACTTTTGCACAGGCAATGGATGAACCGGAAGGAGAAAATTATATCCCACTCGCTCCTCAGTTTACAGTGGTAAACGGTGTGAATATAGTACATAAGTCAGGAGTGTTTGGTGGATTGAACATCAGACACATCGGCGACCGCCCGGCAAATGAAGACAATTCAATTGTTGCTGAAGGTTATACTATTGCAGACTTAAATGCGGGCTACCAATGGAATAATTTAAATATTGGTTTTCAAATTCAAAACCTTTTAAATTCAGAATGGAATGAAACTCAATTTGCTACAGAGTCACGCTTGCAAGATGAAATTGAACCGGTCGAGGAAATTCATTTTACGCCGGGCACACCATTTTTCATTCGTTCCATAATTGAATATCGTTTTTAATTGTTTTTGAAAGGGGAGAAGTATGACTTCCAAATTTACTTCCTCCCCCGCTATTCATTGCAACGCGCCAATGTTTCATGCGCTTCAGCTAATGCACTGTTAGTCTTCCGTTGTCAGCCTTCACAGCACAAAGCTTCAGTGCATTCATCAATGCCGGGTTTCCATTACTATCGGGCTTAGATGGAATGTTCTTCAGCACGAAAAGCGCATTTATTTTTTTATTCATTAGCAATTAATTATTTCTATCTTAAGTCGTAAATGGAAATACGTTTAAACTGCGAAAATTGTGATAAAGCGCTTCCGAATGAAAGCGATGAGGCAATGATCTGTACCCTCGATTGTACCTTTTGTAAAGACTGTGTCGAAAATGTTTTAAAAAATGTTTGTCCTAATTGTGGTGGCGGATTTGAAAAGAGACCAACACGGCCAAAAAAATATCTGGAGAAATATCCACCCAGAAAAGACAAAGTGCTGAAGCCGGTAAAAGTGAATACGTTTTTAAAAGAAAATGAGCATGTAGATCCAAGAGAAAGATAAACAGTTTTTTAATTTTTCACTAAAAAATTATTTTAACTGCTTATTAGTTTTCTATTAGGTGAAGTTTAAAGTTAAATTCAGATTATTTAATTTTCAACCAATCGCTTAGAGATGGTAAAGTAAACACAAGTGCCTTCTCCGGGAGTAGATTCATATCCGTAGTTTCCTTTGTGTTGTTCAACTATTGTTTTGAAAAATGACAAGCCTAAACCACTTCCTTCATATTCAGAATTAAGATTTAGTTTTTTACCAGGTTCGAATATATCTTTACGATTTAGTTTCATGCCCACACCTTTATCACAGATTTGAAAATAATATCCTTCAGCTTTTTCTTCATAGGCTAAAGAGATTTCAATTTCCCCTTTTTCTTTAGAAAATTTAATAGCATTGTCAATCAGATGAATAAAAACTCTCTTAAGTTTTTTTCTGTCTCCAACCAAAACAGGAAATGTGTCATTTTTATTAATCTTTATATCGTAATGATTGATCTGACTCCTGTAAAGCGCTTTTACCTCCATCCAAATCTCTTCTGTATTTACTTTCTTAAAAACAGGTAAGGCAGCATTTACTTTTGCATAATCAGATAAATCTGTAACTAAAGAAGAAATCTGACTGGCATAATCATTAAGTATACCATGAATCTTTTCCCGTTCACTTTCAGAAATTTCGTCTTTCTTTTCAATCAATAGTTGCGCAAAGCTTTTTAAGGTAACTGCAGGTGCTTTAATGTCATGAGCGGCCAGATGTGCAAACTGCTCCAGTTTAATATTTGAATGGATATACTTTTCCAATTCCGAATTTTTCTCATCCAGTGATTTTATAATTCTTAATCTTTCCTTTTTTATTTGAAGCATCGTGTTAAGACAGTTCGCTAAAACAAAACCTGCAAGTAAAAAATCCAGCCATCGTAAATTCAATATAACTTGATCACGAAATCCGGATAGGAAATAGAATAACATAAATGACACAAACAGTGCAATGCACATTTCATTTAAGTAGGTCTTTTTTTTGAGTACTAAAACCAGATTCACAAGGATTACGATATATGATAGACTTATAGTGATATCTAAATTGATGAAAATTGAAAAGATGGGGAGTAAAACAAAAAAGCCAATATTGATCAGATAAAAACTAAGGGCTTCTTTCTTATTGTTATACAACCAAAGGCAAAAAATTCCTGTGGCAAGGTATGGTATTGTGGGAATTAGAATCAGTGGATATGAGAATAAAAAAGATACAATTATATACAGAATTCCCGAGCCGATACATGTAAATAGTATCTGCTTAAACCATAGTTTCTGTTTAAGGTATCCGGTTAAATCCATAAACTCTTATTGCTTTACGGTTTTCATTCAGTTTAGTTTTTATTTAATTCTGAATACTGTATTATGATGTAACATACCATCAAAATGATATCCAATTGATAAGATATTTCTTGCAAACCACTCAGTTTCAATAATTTGGTCATTATCTTCCAATATGATAAGTGGTTTACATCTTTTAATTGTATTTAAAGCACCTTCCAATGCCTGTTTTTCAAATCCTTCAACATCCAATTGTAAAATGCTGATCTTTCGATTGGAAGGAATGATGTTGTCGATGGCTTCAATTTGAATATCCTCAAATTTACCTCCTTCCGAATCATTCGTAATTTTACTCGCACCGCCCATAGCCTGCCCGGAACTATTGGCAACCTGCATTTTTGCTTTTGCAGTTTCAGAACCAAGTCCTGCATTGATCAATTTTACATTGTTGATCTGATTTAATTTCAATGTAATTTCTGCACACCGATAATTTTCAGGATTAGGTTCGAATGCCCATATTTTTGATCCTTCCGGTAAAGCTGAAGAAAGAGCTGGGAGAAAATCCCCAAAAAAAGTTCCTGCATGAATGATATCTCCATCACTACAATTTGAGCGCATATATTCGATTGTATCCGGTTCATAAATATCACCTTTTAAAACCTGTTGCACTGCAATTCGATGCATCGAAGAAATCGGAGTGCAATAAGCCCCATATTTATTATAGGCTATCTGACAATCCAATACATGAACTAAATCAGATTTTTTGAATTTTGAACGGCTTCTGCGGTCGAGAAAAGGAAATACTTTTTTTATCTTATTAAGCATTCGCAAAATTTGTAATAATGATACTTCAAAGATATAAAACTACATTGCTTCTTTATGTTATTATATAATAAAGTGTTTAATAAGAAAAAAGCCCTGATAAAAATTCCACCAGAGCTTTTTTTATTTACTTCACAATTTTAAAATTGAAATTGGCATGTCCAAAATGTTGCCATAATCTTAACCAGACCGGTAATAGCATTTCTGTGCCTCTGGCAGTAGAAATGTCGCCTAAGTCAATTATATTTTCATTCTTCCAGCCGGTACTGTTTAATAAGCTTTTTACTTTACTCTTTGCATCGGCTTTATTACCGCTCATAAATACGTCATGCGCACCGTCTACCTTTGAAGGATCAAGCATAATCTCACAATTCATCGTATTTAAACTTTTTACCACATACGTTTTTGGAAAAGCTCTTTGAATCTGTTCGCCCAATGAATCATCATTGCAAACAGTCAGACTTGGAGGCATACCTTTAGAAGTGTCGAGGCCGTTGGATAGATCGAGTAAAACAGATCCTTCCATAATTTTAGCTGGCATCATTTCCAGAGCATTCAAAGATTGATTCCCGTTTGTTGCATTAATAATGATATCCGGTGTTTCACTTATTTCTGTATAAGCAATTAATTCAAGACCAGAATATCCATCCATCCAATCTTTAAATGTCCCGACGTTTTTAATTGGTCTTTCTTTCGTTGATTCTGGATCTCTTGTTATCATTTTAACTTCATGTGCGGTTTCCATTAATCTTGCCGCCAAAGTTCGGCCGACATTTCCTGTTCCTATTAATAATATCTTCATTTTTTTACCAGTTTATTTGTTCTCCGTCGCGGTAAAATTTTCCGCTGACTACATTTTCATTTTCGATTAAATAATAAATACTTGC
>JAHDHT010000438.1 GCA_020631175.1 Chitinophagales bacterium | reverse complement strand
TTTTAAAGGCTGTTATTCAAAAAAGTATATCTTTTCTACCGGCATCGTTTGAGATTAATTACTTCTTCCAAAAACACATTAGCAAAAGCGTTTTAATTTCAGATTTGTTTTTTGAAACGATGCTAACACATGCAATAGAAATAATTGAATTTTCCAAGAATCATGGTTTTTCTTTTAAAGGAAAACAGGTTCTTGAATTAGGCACCGGCTGGCATCCCATTGTTCCGATCGCTTTAATTTTGAATGGAGCAGACTCCGTTGTTAGTGTTGATTTGAGAAGTTTAATTCGAAAGGAGAATTTGCAAGAATTAATTCAAAAGTTTTTGAATTATCATGATTCAAATCGTTTAAGTCAGTTTGTGAAAGTATCTGATCAACGAATTAAATTATTGGGAACCTTAACCGATTCTAAATTATCTGTAAATGATATTTTGAATGCCTTAAATATTCAAACGAGAGTCGGCGATTTTACTGAAATGCAGTTTGATCAAACATTCGATTTTACGTATTCAGTGAATGTATTAGAACATGTACAAGCTTCAATTACAAAAGATTTAGCCAATTCATTTTATCAGGTTTCTAAAAAGGAAGCATTCGCTTATCATGCAATAGGTGTTTATGATCACTTTGTTCACTTTGATACCAAGTTGTCTAAATTTAATTATTTAAAGTATTCAGCGCGTGCCTGGCGAATAATTGATAATTCAATCCAACCTCAGAATCGATTGCGAATTTCTTATTTTGAAAAATTATTCGAAGACAAAAACTTTGCTATTCTTGAAAAGAAATATGAAAAGAGTCTTCCTGAAGAACTATCTAAAATTGAGGTTCATCCGGATTATGACGGAATTAAAGATATAGATGTTCCTTATGGCACTTTTCTTTTACAAAAGAAAAGTGCGTAAATAACTCAATCAGCACTAATAAAACTTAGAAGCGTTGTATTAAGTTTTTAATAATTACTGCTTAATGAATCGCTCATTAATTATTTCACCGGTTTCTACATTATAAAACCGGACAAAATAAATCCCTTTTGAAAAAGTACTAATATCCATCTGCGTTTTATTATTCAGACCGGCAATGCTTTTAATAGTGTTTCCATTCAAATCAAAGATTGTAAAGTTGTATCCGGAAGTATTTCCTGAAAAGTAAAGTGTAGATGCTGCAATGGAAGGGGAAATATAAATCGATTCATTATAACCAGTTTCTATAGAGGTTAATTGATCTTCTTCACCACCAGCAAAATTTAAAACTTCCCAATTACCAATAAATGATCCCGGTAAGACTTCAGTTTCCTGCCAAAATAAGGTATCGGTTATAGTACATGAAATTCCTTCCGCTTGGTTGGTGATAATAATGCTAACGCGCATAGAATCCGTTATCGGAACATTGTGATTGAAATCTGTTCTTCCTTGTTCAAAAGCATCATTTCCGGAGGTAGTTGCTTCGTGAACAATGCTTCCGTCGAAACGGGTGATTTCCCAATCACAAACATTAGCAAATCCGGATGGGATATTAAAGAAACCTGCGTGATACAGTTGAATGAACGAGGTATCAGAAGAAGAGACTGAGGCCGATACTGTTGAACATTGGCAAAAAGACAACGTATAAAATAACAGTGTAAAAATGGTAGTGCTTAGAAGTTTTAACATCTTATAAAATTTAGTTTTTCATTATGTGGTTCTAATGTACGAAAACTACCTATACTTAAGCTAAATGACTGTTCATGTTTAAGTTACTTCGGGGAAGTTTGTATCTTTAAGTAATTCTATTTATGAGAAATTTATTCTATATAATCCTTTTCTCTTTAATCCTGTTTCCGGGCTGTGATGAAGAGCAAGTCCCGGTCTATGATGTTTCCGGGAAAGTTATAAATCAGT
>JAHDHT010000437.1 GCA_020631175.1 Chitinophagales bacterium | reverse complement strand
AGATTTGTTTTTTCTCGAAAAATAAAAAAGCCCTTAAGAGAAAAAAGATTAATGCCGCTTCAAAGTGGAGATTACCAACAAGTTCAATTATTATCAAGGGATTCAGTGCATACCAGAAAACATTATGTCTTCCAATATTAAATCGATTGAGCAAATTCAGCATTACAGCAATGGTACCACATTCACAAGCGAAAACAATCAACTTTAAAATAAAAACACTTGATAAAATGCTTCCACCCAAAAAAGCAGAGATATAAAAGAAGGCTTGTAAAACAGGAGGATAAACAGAATAATATTCAGGTGAATTTAATGCTTCGAACAATTCTTTATTCAGTCCAATTTTTATGGCTTCCCCATTTTCAATTAAGGTTGACGGAAGGAAGGAAAAAGGACTTATTCCATTTAAACTTAATTTTCCATCCCAAAAAAATCGATAAAAATCATCACTCCAGTTTGGTTCTGAAAACAATAATAAAAAGCGAAATGAAATGGCGACAGCAATACCCCACCAAAAGAATTTTTTATTTGCCTTTAAAAATTGAACTAATACCAGATAAAGCCCAAACAAAAGGGTGTACATTGAAAACAAAGTGATAAAAGCATTTCGTTCTAAGATGTAGTTCAGAAAGAAATAAAGTAATGCACTTAGAATTGTGAGGTTAAAAAAAAGACGATATTTCACTGAAGGGTTTTTCAACCTTTCGCTAAAATGGTATGTCTGATCGTATAATAAAAAACAAAACTATAGCCGAATAATGCAGCTACATGCAAGGGGAACAATCCCCATTCCTGATTTAAATAACCAAAGATGACTGCAAATAAAAAGTAAAGCACCAAAAGACCCTCTATGACAACCGTTGTATTCAGGTTTTTAATGGTATATTTTTTAGAAAACCATCCATCCGATTTATCTTTTAAGTTATATTTAGCTGTTCGGATAAAGGGAGATTTGATTCCAAAAAAAGCACTTATAACTGCTGTGGCGTTATGGTAAGCCATGCCTAATGAAACAGCCATAAATGTAAGAAAGTGAAATACAAATCCGATAGTTCGCTTAAGAAAGCCATCATTATTTATGATGTAAGCTAAATAATAAACGAAAGCGATTGCTAAAAATCCGGCAAAGAAAACCGATGAATAGTTCATTATCCACTCCGGATAAAAATCTTTTAAAATGATTAAGGGAACACTTAAAACAATCGCCAGAAAAATAATTAAATACATACTGCTACTGAGTAAATGATGTAAAGCATGTAATTTCAAACTGAACGGAATAGAAGATTTAAAAATTCTCGGTAATAATTTAATAGCTACTTCTGCTCCACCTTTATTCCATCTATATTGTTGCGATTTATAACCGGGCATTTCGGCCGGTAATTCTGCCGGTGCTCCGACATGATATAAATATTTAAATTTCCATCCGGCTAATTGAGAACGATAAGACAAATCTAAATCTTCTGTAATCGTATCTGCACTCCAACCACCTGCATCTTCAATTGCTTCTTTTCTCCACACCCCAGCCGTACCGTTAAAATTCATATAGTAGCCAGAACTGTTTCTGCCAACATGTTCTATTGCAAAATGTACATCTAAAGTAAATGCCTGTACTTTTGTAAGCATCGAATAATCTTCATTGATATGTTCCCATCTTGTTTGCACTACTCCGATAGCCGGGTCTTCAAATGCAATTAATGTTTGTCTTAGAAAATCAGGATTGGGAAGAAAATCTGCATCGAAAACGACGAAGAAATCTCCTTTTGCTGATTGCATTCCATACTGTAAAGCACCTGCCTTAAAACCACTTCGATCTTCCCGTTGTACATGGTGAATTTGAATTCCTTTTTCCTTCCAAAATTCCATCCTTGTGGCAATTATTTCTG
>JAHDHT010000436.1 GCA_020631175.1 Chitinophagales bacterium | reverse complement strand
TAATTTGAGGATTAAAATCAAATAAAAATTTCTGTTTACCGGTAAATGCTTTTAATTGTAAAAAATCACCGAAATTATATTCTGCTTTAAGGCCAAATAAAGAACGATCTAAACCCAACAAACGCTGTTCATATGCTCTGAAAATTGCGCCCGAGCCGATCTGATCATAGAAATATCCGCCGGTTATAGTAAGGTCTTCTATATTTTTTCGCACGAACCAATAACCAATACCCTGATCGGTATAATCTCGTGTTGGAAAAATGCGGTTTGAATTATTAAATAAATCAAAACGGATTCCGGTATCAAAGCCCCAGTTCGAATAGTTGAGCGATAACCATCCTTCCGCGCCTGATTTCAGATTATCATAAAAACTGATTCCTGAAGCACCTCTTAAAGTATCTCGATCATAAAAATTAGCATTGAAATTCAAATCTCCTGATAAACGCCCGCCATTATTGTTTCCATTCAAATCCTGAGCAAGCAGAGATTGCATTCCAAAAATTAAGGGAAGCATTAAAAGCGCTACCCTAAAAATCCTTTCCATACACCTTAAACATTTCATCCAAAGTTATCAATCTTAATGTTAAATTTTCATAAGTAAGGTATATAAAAGCCCATCAGGACTTAAGAATTCTTAAAATGAAATCAATACGACAAATCAAAGCGCTTTAATCCCATAACATTGCTTTTTTTCAGCCAATTTTACAATATATTCGCTGTGCGTTAAACGAATGTTGCGCATTAATGTCCATAATAAGTGGAACATTCTTTGTTTTAAACTATATAAATTAAGTGATACAAATGAAAAATTTAGTCTTAAGTCTACTCACCATTTTATTGATTTCATCCGGTCTATTTGCGCAAAATGATTTGCCGGAAATCAAGTTAAAAAATATTGAAGGCGAACAAATCAATATTTCAGATTATGCTGAAAATGGTAAAATTACGGTCTTCTCATTTTGGGCGACCTGGTGCGCTCCATGTAAAAAAGAATTAGGAAATATCGCCGAAATTTATGAAGACTGGCAAAACGATTACAACACCGAAGTAGTTGCCGTAAGTATTGACAATCAAAGAAATGTACCAAAAGTAAAAAGTTATGTAAATGGACAAGGATGGGAATACGATGTTATTTTAGATACCAATCAGGATCTGCAAAGAGCATTAAATTTCCAGAACGTACCTTATACATTAGTGGTAGATCAAAACGGAGAAATTTCATACCGACACTCAGGATATGTTGATGGTGATGAGTACGAATTAGAAGAGCATCTTGAAGAGTTAACGGAAGCCGCAGAAGAAGCAGAAGAAATGGATGAGAACGAAGAAGGCGGCAAAGAAGAATAGACACTATAACCATTTATTGATAAAAAGGGATTTTGATTCATTTCAGAATCCCTTTTTTATTTGCAGTATGGCAACTGCCGGCTATCGCCAATAGTTACTCCCCGCTTTCCGTTTCAAGTCGCTGCCGACTCAGGCAAGCGATTTACTTTTCCCTTGTCTTCCTTCGTCAGCCTGCGCTCAAAGAATCGCTAAGCACTTCATCAACAACGCCTTTCCTCTGCAATCGGGCATAGCTCGGCTGCTTTAATGCTTCGAATCGAGCCCCTTCGCTCGCTTATTTCAAACTCAAGCTCAAATGTCAAACTCAAGCTCAAGTGTCAAATTCAAATTCAAATTCAAATTCAAATAGACTTAAGAGTTTGAGATTTATAGTTGAAAAAACTAGAAACTGAAAACTGCGAACTGCGAACTAAAAACCATACAAAAAAAAAGGACACTCACAACAAAGCAAGCATCCTTCCAATATCTTAAAACAAAATTCTAAACCTAGAACTTCTCAATTCTGTGATTCATTAATACTTTTCCATCCGCACTTGTAAAT
>JAHDHT010000114.1:1561-11977 GCA_020631175.1 Chitinophagales bacterium | reverse complement strand
GTAACTGTTGTTTCCATTTTCATGGCTTCAATCACAAATAAAGGTTGATTAGCTTTTACCTGATCTCCTTTCTTCACAAAGATCTTGCTTAATAAACCTTGTAAAGGAGAACCAATATCATTTTCAGCACTCGCCTTCTTTAATACAACTTTATCAATTTTTACACCTTCATCTTTAACCAATACTGATCTTGTCTGACCGTTTAATTTAAAAGAAACGGTACACATCCCGTCTTCATCAGCTTCCGAAATATAACTTAGTTGTACGATAATATTCTTACCGGGACCTATTTCTATCATCGTCTCATCACCGTTCTTCATTCCATAGAAAAACTGCTCAGTCGGAATAACACTTACATCGCCATATTTTATCCGATGATCATAATAGGCTTTATAAACCTTCGGGTATAATTTATATGAAATAAAGTCAAGCTCACTTAAAGAAGCATCAAATTCATTTTTAAATGCTGCAAACTCCTGATCAAAATCGACCGGTGTCATTGAAGCATTCGCTCTTTCAGTTAAAGCCTTTTCATCTTTTAAAACGATCTTTTGCAGCTCGGCAGGGAAACCGCCTTTGGGCTGACCTAACTCACCTCTGAACAAAGCTTTTACCGAAGCAGGAAAATCAATACTATTTTCAGGATTAAAAATATCTTCTTTTGAATAATTATTTAAAACCATAAACATCGCCATATCTCCGACCACTTTCGAACTTGGAGTAACTTTTACAATGTTTCCAAACATATCATTCACTTCTGCATAAGCCTTTTTTATTTTATCCATTTGGTCTCCTAAACCCAGAGCGTTTGCCTGTGGTTTCAAGTTTGAATATTGACCTCCCGGAATTTCATGCCAGTAAACTTCTGCCGTTCCGCTTTTCAATCCAGATTCAAACGGATAATAATAAGCTCTTACTCTTTCCCAATAATTTGAAAATTCATTAAGTGAATCTACATCCATTTGCACCGCCTGTTCTTTATGTTTCGTCATTTCCATAAAGGCATTTAAGTTCGGTTGAGATGTTAATCCCGATACGGATGCCATTGCCAGATCCATTACATCCACCCCACATTCAAAGGCTTTTAAATAAGTTGCAATTTGAGCTCCGGATGTATCATGGGTATGTAAATGAATGGGTAAATTGGTGACCCCTCTTAATCCTTCAATTAATTTTTCGGCTGCATAAGGTTTTAATAAACCTGCCATATCTTTAATCGCTAATAAGTGCGCACCTGCATCTTCTAATTCTTTGGCTAACTCCAGATAATATTGAAGGTCGTACTTAGTATTATGCGGATCTAAAATATCTCCTGTGTAACATAAACATGCTTCAGCGATAGAATTGGTATTATTACGAACGGTGGCTATAGAGACTTTCATGTTCTCCACCCAATTCAAAGAATCAAATATTCTAAAAATATCCATTCCATTTTCAGCAGCCTTTTCAATAAAACGAATAACAAGATTATCCGGATAAGCAGTATACCCTACGGCATTCGAACCACGTAACAACATTTGTAATAAAATATTCGGAACAGCTTCGCGAATACTCTGCAAACGTTGCCATGGGTCTTCTTTTAAAAAGCGCATCGACACATCAAATGTTGCTCCTCCCCAAACTTCCATCGAAAAAACGTTCGGGTGATTTTTAGCAAAAGAAGCAGCAACATTCATCATGTCAAACGTTCTTACTCTTGTTGCCAGTAAAGATTGATGCGCATCTCTGAAAGTAGTATCCGTAATTTGTGTGCTTCCCTGATCTTTTAGCCAATTTATTAATCCATCCGCACCGGAGCTTTCTAATATTTGTTTGGTACCCGGCTGATAAGCTTCAAACTTATCATACGGTGGCACTATAGGCTTTTCAAATTTGCGATCATCACGAAAACGAACATCTGAATTTCCATTAACAGAAACATGCGCTAAATATCTTAGAGCCTTTGTCGCCCGATCCCGTTTTTTACGAATAGCAAATAATTCAGGATGTTGATCAATAAAATTGACATTCACCGATCCATCCATAAAAACAGGATGCCCGATTACATTTCTTAAAAATTCGATATTGGTTTTCACCCCGCGAATACGATATTCAATCAAAGCACGATCTAAACGTTGCGCAGCACCTTTTAAAGTTCTTCCGCTTGCCGTTACTTTTACCAATAAAGAATCGAAGAAAGGCGAAATTTTCATGCCGGCATAAGAACTTCCTTCATCAAGACGAATACCGAATCCTGCCGCATTACGATAGGCAATTATCCTTCCGTAATCAGGTTTAAAATTCTCTTCCGGATCTTCTGTTGTAATTCTACATTGAATGGCAAAACCTGTACAAGGAACAGAATTACTGTCTTTGAGGTAAATTCCACTCGACGTTAAATTCCGTCCGCTGGCAATTAAGATCTGCGTACGAACAATATCTACACCCGTTATCTCCTCCGTTACGGTATGCTCAACTTGAATTCTCGGATTTACCTCTATGAAATAAATCTGATTACTTTGATCAACAAGAAATTCTACCGTACCTGCATTATTATAATTTACCGCATTACCGATTTTTAAAGCATAATCAAATAATTGCTGTCTGGTTTCTTCCGGTAAATTCGGAGCCGGAGCAATTTCAACTACTTTTTGAAAGCGTCGTTGCACCGAACAATCACGCTCATATAAATGAATAAGATTTCCTTCACTATCGCCCAATAATTGCACTTCAATATGCTTAGGGTTTTCAATATATTTTTCGAGAAAGATGGTATCATCTCCGAACGCATTTGCTGCTTCTCTTCTTGCCTCAATGAATGCTTTTTCTAAAGCTATATCATCTCTCACAACACGCATGCCTCTTCCTCCCCCACCTGCGGCGGCCTTAACCATGATCGGGTAACCGATTCTATTTGCTTCAGATATCGCTTCTTCAGGCGTGGTTAATGGAAACTGACTGTCTTCAATTACCGGAACTTCAGCTTTAACCGCCAACTCTTTAGCACGCACTTTATCGCCAAGTTGCTGCATTACTTCTGAACGTGGACCAATGAAAATAATATCATTCTCTTCACAAGCACGGGCAAATGCCACATTTTCAGACAAGAAACCATATCCGGGATGAATGGCATCCACCCCTTTATTCTTAGCCAATTGAATGATCTCCGCAATATTGAGATAAGGCTTTAAAGGCTCTTCATTTCCACCCAATTGATAGGCTTCATCTGCTTTATAGCGATGTAATGCATAACGATCTTCATAGGTGTAAACTGCTACTGTTCGAATAAGCATTTCAGATGCTGCTCTCAGTATACGAATAGCAATTTCACCCCTGTTAGCTACCAGGAGCTTATTGATCTTTTTCATAGTACGTAATTTCCATTAATTGTTATTACAAGTATACTGTTTGAAGTAGAATTACTCTAAGGATGGATGGATTATTTCCTTTTTTATTTTAGGATGGATGAATTAACCGAAAAAATCCAATTTTTTGAAAAAAAATTAAGACAGCACATTTGAATATCTGCTAAAGTCTGAAAGCCGCTTAAACATTGAAAAGTGTCATTTATACACTCTATATTAAGCGCTAACAAATTTGAATTATCTTAACACATCTTAATGCATTTTAACAAAATGAGGTGCAACGCTATCGATAAAGCTGCGGTCTTTTAATAGACAACAATATGCGACGATTATGAATGTTTCTTTAGCTTATGCCATGTTTGTCATCACTAATGAAAATGAAAAAGTAAAAAGTGGACAAATAAAAACCGGAAAATAAGGCACCGGTCTTTCCTACGCACTCCACAAGTCCCGCAAGTCAATTTTATTTTACAGCCCCGAAAGTAGGCTGCCGGATTGAATAGTATTTCCTGTTTGATTGTTGATGGAATATAAGTATATGCCATTGGCAATTGATGGAGGTATATTGAATTTATACTCAACATATCCGGCTTGAAAACTAAATGTCTCCGACCAGAGCCTTTGCCCGTTCAAGTTGAAAATTTGAATGGAAGCTGCTGTATTTTCAAATGCATCAGCTCCGAAAAATAGTTGATTGTTCTGAAGGAACACATTTTCGATATTTTCTATCGGACTAATTTCTTCATTACCGGGATAAATCAGTTTTATCTTTGAACGGCTTTCAAGATCGAGCTGATCTAAGTCTATTGTACCACCTTTCATTAAAATTTCTAATTGCATGCATTGATTTATTGAATAAGAATTATCAATTGTCGCTGTTTTTGTAAATGCAAGGTGGCTACCTTGATTTAGCTCCATCCTTATCGTTCTTGGTTCTACTGCGCCTTCATATTCCTGAAGCATTAGCTTATTGCCAATTATAAGACTAGCATTTTTCTCTATTTTAATTTGTGCTCCGGTTTTAAACATCAGGATTCCTCTTCCATTCAATCCGTACTCCATTTTAGCATTTTCGGCAACTATTAAACCACCACCATTACCAAACATAAAGCAAGAATTATTTTGGAAATCAAAACCTCCACTTTTATGAATATAATATTCCCTGTTTTCAAATTTTCGTTCAACAACATAACCTGTAAAACAATATCTAGCCCCATCATTAATCCATGATAATTGGTGTCTTAAAGTAGAGTCTATATTCCAACCACCAACAATCTCAGTATATGGTTGAAAAATTAAGGACTTACTTGAAGCACCTGAAAATTCTAAATAAATAGATTCCTGTTCGTATGAGTTGTTTTCAAGATTTATTTCATGAAAATAAATATCATCAGGAGATGGGTAATCTCCTAAATACATAACAAGGTTATTATCCTTCCAAAAAGGAAGTGGGTTTAGATATGCATAATAGGCTGTATCATTTTCAATTGCAACAGGCATTTCAAAAATTTTATTCGTTTGTAAATATCCATAAATACTAAGCTCAGGTATTATTAATGTATCATTACTTGCTTCAAATAATGTAAGCTTAATTATAAACTCTGAAATTCGATTTACTGAATTAAATTTCTCAGTAGGAAAACAATTTCCAAAAAAATAAAAATATTGACCTTGCCAGTCTATATATAAAGAATCCAGCCCAAAATCATATTCCCGAAAAGTGGTATCATAATAATTTGAATCAGGTATTTCAATATGCATTCTAATTCCACTGCACATTCCATCTGCGCAAGTATCTTTTAAACTAATCGAATTATTTGCTGTAATCCATGCATCATCATAATCTGCTGCATTTTCAATGGTGTATATCTCATTAGGCTCAAATTGAAAATCTGAATCAAACTGTTCTAATTTCGCACGAATGAAAATAGTTTTATTTTCAATTGCATTACTGAATTTAATTCTCGGAATTTCACTTGAATCTATAGGCTCAATACATGTATTTAATCGCGCGCCATCATACTTATCATTTTCTGTTTGATAGATTTCCCAAAAAGTAAAAGGATATACAAACTCAGGATCACTGGCTAAAAAGCAAGTATCGACTTCACCCTTTTCGAAATCCGGAAGAGCTTCAGAATAATAGCTAATTTGAGCATTAATTGAAAGGCTCAAAAAGAAAACAAGACAAATTAAATTAAATATTTTCATAGTGATGAGGGTTTTGAAATATTTACAGCCCTGAAAGGAGGCTGCCGGATTGAATAGTATTTCCTGTTTGATTGTTGATGGAATATAAGTATATGCCATTGGCAATTGATGGAGGTATATTGAATTTATACTCAACATATCCGGCTTGAAAACTAAATGTCTCCGACCAGAGCCTTTGCCCGTTCAAGTTGAAAATTTGAATGGAAGCTGCTGTATTTTCAAATGCATCAGCTCCGAAAAATAGTTGATTGTTCTGAAGGAACACATTTTCGATATTTTCTATCGGACTAATTTCTTCATTACCGGGATAAATCAGTTTTATCTTTGAACGGCTTTCAAGATCGAGCTGATCTAAGTCTATTGTACCACCTTTCATTAAAATTTCTAATTGCATAGAAGAACCAACGGTGTGGGTATTGTTTATACTTGCAGTTGAAGTAAATTCGAGATGACTTCCTTCATTCAGTTCCATACGTATTGACCTCGGTTCAGCTTCATCTTCATACTGACGAAGTATTACTCTGTTTCCAATGGTTAAACTTGAATTTTGACCTATCTCGATCTGAGCACCTGTTTTAAACATCATGATGCCATATCCATCCGAACCATAAATCATAGAAGCATTATCATCAACTTTTAATTTCCCTCCATTTCCAAACATCATACAGGAATTATGGGTCAACTCAAAATTGCCTGCACGGTGAATATATTGATTGCCATTTTCTATCCTCACTTCAATAAAGGGATAACCAAAACACATATCCGTCCCGTCATTTAGCCATATAATATTATGTCTCGCTGTCGAATCTTCATTCCATCCACCAATCACTTCAGTATGCGGTTGAAAGGTGAGAAATTCGCCTTGAGGTAAGTATATATAAATCGTATCCTGTACATAAGTATTAGGAATTGCCTGTACTTCATGATAATAAATGTTGCTTTCGGAAGGATAACCGCTTCCGTGCATGAGCATATTATTTGGAGTATAAGTATATGGATTACCAACAAAAGTTATAAAAGCATCACTGGTATCGAGTGGTGTCGCATTTTCTATGGTATAAATATTTTCTGTCGGCAAAGGCCCCCAGATTTCAAACCATGGTAATTGCATTAAGGTATTCATATCTCCATCCATCGTAATTTTTATAATAAACTCTTTGATCTGATGTGCATTCGGGAATTTTTCCGTCATAAAACACTCATCAGTTGTAACTGATAAAAAGTCAGCATTAACGGTCTCGATATAGGATGTATCGAATGCCAGTTGAGTTGGACGGTAAATCGTATCGTTTAAAGTAGAATCGGGAATAGCGAGATGCAATCGAATACCAGAACATAATCCATCCGCACAAGTATCACTTAAATTCAATTGCATATTATAATCAAAGCTCAGGTTATTCATAAAAAGCCGGAAGATTCTATTATGCTGAAAATTGTTTACAGCGCTAATGATCGACCAATCTTCCATTTTAGCTTTCAGAAATAAGGTTTTATTCGGCTGCACTTCGTTCAGGTGATAAGCAAAAGACCAGCCTTCTTCTTCCGATGAAATACATTGATCTAAGTGTTCACCAAACCAGGTATCATCTTCTGTTTGATAAGCCTCCCAATAAACCTGGGGATAATAGTTGTCGAAATCAGGATCTGAGGGACAGTAATCAGAATTGGTTTCACCAAAAGGCGGAATAATGTCAAAATAATAATATTGCGCTGAACTACTTAAGCAGCAAAAGACTGCTATTATCCATAAAGAATGCTTAATTTTCATGACAATAATTTTGGTTTCAGATTAGTCCCTTACATACTAAAATAAAGGAATTTGGTGAACAGGCCCGCATTGTTCGTAAAAGTAAAGTCATTTTTACCGGAAGTTGCTTTGCAGAGCATATAGGTGACCAATTTGAGCATTATCAGTTTCCGGTTTTACAGAATCCTTTCGGAGTAATTTATCATCCACTGGCTATGGAGCGATTGTTTTTGCGTGCTTTGGATGGAAGAAAATATACATCAGCCGAGCAGGATCTTTTCAATGAATTATATTTTTCTTTCGAACATCATGGAAGTTTATCGCAGCCGGATGCGGCTTTACATTTGGATTTAATTAATGAACGATTGCTGGATTTGAATGCATTTTTGCGTTCAGCACAGGTTTTATTTATCAGTTTCGGTACCGCATTTTATTACCGGCATTTGAAAAAAGATTTGTTAGTTGCGAATTGTCATAAAATGCCTGCTGCTGAATTTTCGAAATCAATTTCATCAGTTGATGAAATTGTTACGGCTTATAAAGATTTTCAAAATCGATTGTTTGAAGTGAATCCTGCTATTCAATTGGTTTATACGGTAAGTCCGGTTCGCCATATTCGGGATGGAATAATTTCAAATACTAAAAGTAAAGCAACGCTTCAATTGGCTATTAATGATTTGTTAGCTTGCGGTGAACGGGTATTTTATTTTCCGGCTTATGAAATTCTGTTGGATGAATTGAGAGACTATCGTTTTTACGGTGAGGATATGGTGCATCCATCCAAACAAGCTATTAAAATTATCTGGGAATATTTTTCAGGTGCTTGTTTTGATGATGATTTATTGACAGAATTGAAAGCCTATGATAAAATTGTGGCGATGATAAATCACAGACCTCTGCATCCTGAGCGAAAAATGCATCAGAAATTTAAGGAGGCATTGCGTGTTAAGATTAATGATTTTAGTAAAAAATATTCGGGTTACAAGTTCAAGATAGATACATCAAATGAGAGTTAAGGGAAAACATTATCATACGATTTGGACAGATGACGCCAATCGCATATTTATAATTGATCAGCGACCTTTGCCGCATGCATTCAAAACGGTGGAATTGAAAGGATTGGATATGTTTTGTGATTGCATTCGGGAAATGTGGGTTAGAGGTGCGCCTTTGATTGGCGTAACTGCAGCTTTTGGAATGTATAGTGCTTTAAAAGAAGAGGTTTCGGGTGGAGATGATTGGAAAGGCTTTTTAAAGGAGACAGCATTTGAGCGATTGATGGCGACGAGACCTACAGCAGTAAATTTGCAATGGGCATTGAGAAAACAAATGATGCTGGCAAATATGCACCGTTCTTATGATGAAGCTTTGGAAGCTTTGTATAAAAATGCCGTGGAAATAAAAGCGGAAGATATAGCTATTTCTGAAGGGATCGGTGAGCATGGTTTGAAATTGATTGAAGCTATTTATGCGGAGACAAAAGAAACGGTAAATATTTTAACCCATTGTAATGCCGGATGGTTTGCGACCATTGATTGGGGAACAGCTACTGCACCGATCTATAAAGCACATCAAAAAGGAATTCCGGTGCATGTCTGGGTGGATGAAACCAGGCCACGAAATCAGGGAGCGCGAATTACCCTATTTGAATTAATGCAGGAAGGAATTGATTGTACATTAATTTGCGATAATACGGGTGGCCATTTAATGCAGCATGGAATGGTAGATTGTTGTATTGTTGGAACTGATCGAACAACCCGAACAGGTGATGTGGCCAATAAAATCGGGACCTATTTAAAAGCATTAGCTGCGCATGATAATAATATTCCGTTTTATGTGGCTTTGCCTTCTTCGACTATTGACTGGGATTTGAGAGATGGATTTGATATTCCGATTGAGTTAAGATCTGAAGAAGAAGTTTTAAAAATTTACGGTTTAAATTCGGAAGGATGGAAAGGCATGGTTGATCTGGCACCTAAAAATGCAAAAGCAGCAAACTATGCTTTTGATGTTACCCCCTCAAAATATGTTAGTGCATTAATTACTGAAAGAGGCGTTTGCGCTGCGAGTGAAAATGGATTATTAAATTTGTTTCCTGAAAAAGCTGAGATTGTATGAAAGATGAAGGTGTTATAAAATACAAGATGCATTGGAAAATAACGGAGCCCTTAACGGCTTCTTTTTTAGAAGATATAATTGAGTACAGAAATAAATGTTTTCAAAAAGGATGGATTGGTTATGATGAAGAGCAGGAAGTAGGATATGGAAATATTAGTGAACGTTTTTCGGGACCTCAATTTGTAATTAGTGGTTCTCAGACGGGGGACATAGAGCACATCGAGTATATGCAATTTTCACTGGTTGAAAATTACAGTTTTGAAAAAAATGAATTGTTTTGTGCCGGACCAATGAAGGCTTCTTCAGAGGCTTTAACGCATGCTATGTTTTACAATTTATCTCCAAAAATAAATGCAGTTATCCACATTCATAATAATAGTTTATGGAATAGCTATTTAAATAAAAAAGCCAGTACGCAAAAAGAAATTCCATATGGTACGGTAGAGATGGCGGCTGAAGTAAAACGCCTCTATGCGGATGGTTTGATTGGTGAAAAAGATGTTTTAATTATGGGTGGACATCAGGATGGAATCTTTAGTTGGGGTCAAAATTTTGAAGAAGCATTTAACTTACTTGAAAGTTTATAGTTTTTTAGGGCTTGTTTTATGGACGTAAACGTTAGTTTGACTAACGCTTGTTAGGTTTTTTGCGTTTTAAGGGATATGGCTTAAACTTCATATATTATTTGTGGATAATGTGTTGGTGGCTTAAATCTTTGTTTTTGATTTGAATGTGTGTGATTTTTGGAAATTGGCTTAGGTGAATTTTGGGGATTGAAGATTTACGATTGGGGATTTAGCATTGGTAGATTTTGGTGGAGTGACTTATTAACAGGGCATCCTCGCGATCAAGGGAGGACGAGCAAATATATTTGCGAGCTGTGTCCCAAGAGCTGAAGGCGATTGTTTGAAATTCTTGGAGGAATCCTCCCTAGCAAGGGAGGACGTATTTGTCCATGAGCGCGCAGCGCGAATGGGAACAAATACTGGAGGGTGT
>JAHDHT010000114.1:0-1461 GCA_020631175.1 Chitinophagales bacterium | reverse complement strand
TTTTCTTTTCGCCAACAATTTTTCTTTTTCTCTTCACACTCTACAGCATACAAAAGCGCTAATCTTACTTTCGGTTGTACTTCACCTGGATAAAGTTTTGAAGCCATGTTATATTGAAAAGCTGCATTATGAAAATCATTTTCTTTGAAATATTGATCTCCGTCATATAGGAAATATAAATAATCATCTACCGATTGCTTAAAGGCAAATCCCGGAAATGGATATTGATTTTCGGTTGCAATTTCATATTCAATGATTTCTTTTGGTGGACTGAGAACTTCTTTAAAAATCTTAAAATTTTGATGGATATAAAGACTTAAAAAAAGCAGACTGACAATACAAATTACAATTACAGACAAATGGAGTATCATTTGTTTTCTCCATGCCTGATAAAAGTTATATCGCTTTCTAAGATCTTTGATTTCAAATTCAAATCCTTCCTCAGATAATTTTGCATTTAAATTATCAGCATTAAGAAATTGCTTTTCTTTTTTCAACCACTTATTCAGGTGTTTTAAATGTTTGAAATTTTCTTTGTTAACAAATGCCGCTGATCCAAAAGCAATCTTTTGCTTTATAATATTTTCCATCATCCCTGAATTATGAGAGTTTGAGAAAACAACAATTGTAAAAAGTAAATTAGAAAAGGAAGGAAAATCAAGATAGTGAATCCAATGACCACTAAATTGATTTTCCTGGCATGTTTTCTTTTGTCGAGAAAATCTTTCATGGCATCATCATCAAGCTTTTCAAAAGTCAATTCAACTTTATCAACTGTAGATGATTCATGAGTATTTGGTCGATCTTCAAATAAGCCCTTTTTATTGATGAGCTTATTGTTCTCTTTTTGAGATTTCCATCCGCCTGATCCGAACATAACAAGGTGTTTTTAGCTTTAACCCGGATTATTAAATACATATTCCGGGTTTAATAAAAGGTGATTCATACGCCCGAAGGCGTTCCTCAGATGAAATGGATCAAAGCGCTAAGAAACATGTGACATCTACTATATAAACGTCATCGAAATCAGATTTAGTTCCTGATATGACACAGTGTTGCAGGAAGCATATAAAATTTAAGATGAAAAAGCCGAAGAAACAGAGGTTTCGGAATGAAAGCAATTTTAAGATTTATCGGTAAGAGCTAGACTAAACAACTTTAGCTTCTCTGATTTCCCTCCATCCGAAGAGCATCAAACACAAGCTTAGTATGATCAACATCATACATAATGGATTTGGATTGAAAAAACTCAAATGCTCTAAAGAAGCATTTACAATTTTGAACTCTATAGTCGTTACAAATGCAATGAGCAAAGTAACTAATCCCCCTTTAAGTAGTTTCATTTTGCGTCGTTTTTGTCCGCTGATACTTTCAAAAAGCATCAATGCAATGATGAATTTAACGGGCAAAAGCCTAAAATGAAAATAAAACCGAGCCTTTTTTTTCCACAAATCAATAACA
>JAHDHT010000435.1 GCA_020631175.1 Chitinophagales bacterium | reverse complement strand
AACTGAATCATCTCATTTTGGAAGGATAGATGCGGAATACCTTTTCTGTCGAGTAGTTCATGCTCCAGTTTCCATGCACTGACATAACTGCCGGTAACCGAGCGAATCCAGAAAGGATATAAGGCTTCATTCATTTTGCTGGATGCCGGGTCTTCATCGGTAGAAACATGTTTATGATGACCACGGTTGTGTTCGATAATGAAGTGCATATACATAGAACTAAGCAGTAATGCTTTTGCCATCCATTGTTCATGTTTTGTAGTTCTGTGGCCTAACTCATGTGCTACATTGATTCCGAAAACACCACATGCAATGCCCATCGACATTATTTTGCCGATAAGTTCAAAGGTTGTTAAGGATTGAGTGCTTACAATAGATAAGAACCAGAAAAGTAATCCAAACTGAATCGGAACGATCATCCATAATAGCCAATCAAAGACAGGGTCTTTTTTGGCGGCCTCCTCTTCTGCTTTGGTCATATTTTCTTCGCTTGCCGGTGCGAATAACTCCAAAACAGGTACAAAACCAAAAACATAGATTACTAAAGCATAAGAACCCCAACCGCTTAGTATAAATGATAAAGCAGCGAAAAGCGGACCACTCAAAATGGCTAAATACTTAATATGTCTGAAACTCATAATTCTCCGTTTAAGCCGAAAATAAAAAATCAAATTCAAAAAGTAAACTATTTACTTAAAAATAGTTTATATTTAAAGTATGGGACGAAAGGCAGTTGAAAAAGTACGCTTGCAGGATGAACAAAAAGTGCAGCAATGGGCAGTTAAGCTATGGCCCAAATTCGTAGCGCAGCCAAACTTGAAAATGACGAGTGATGATCTTGCTTCATTTTTAGGTATCAGCAAGGCGACTATGTATAAGTATATTACTTCGGTTAGTGAGTTGATAAATATCGGTTTGTTGCGAAAGATGAAATCGATTGCGGAGTTTGAAAAGGTTTTGAAGGAAGAGGATAAAGCTTTCACTGAACGTTACATGCAGGCATTAGAAATTTTGGTGCAACAATCTCAGGAAATCAGCAATGAAATGCTCACATCTTTGCAGCGTTCGTATCCGGATAGTTTTTCGATGATTGAAGCTTATCTCGAAGAAGTGATTGGCAAGTTGAAAGATTTTTATGAAGATGGAATTCAGAAAGGCAACATATCTACTTTTTCTCCTGAGTTTTTAGCGATGAGTGATGAATTATTTTTAAATGCTATTCGACATCCCGAATATTTAGATCGATACAATTTAAGTTTAAGTTCTGCGCTGCAGCAATATTTTGAGATGAAGATTTTTGGGATATTGGCTTAGGGGATGTAATTAACCACCTGTTTTGTAAGCATTCGATTTTCAAGCTTATGGATAAAACGGTACTATTTAGTGAGGAGGAGAAGGCGTTTTTCTTACAAATAGAATTTGTGATCTATTTCGAACTTACTCTTTCTTCTTCAATTAACCGTGCTCGTAAATCAATTGCATTTAACATCACTCCTTCAAAATTGTGATTAATAAAAATTCCGAATTGAATATCGTTTTTTAAAAATTCAGGAATGATTTGCATCATTAAATCTTCTAACTTAATTTTTACGACCTCAACTCCGGAGGCTTTGTAATCTTCAAACATACAATGTTCTGCTAAAGCTTTGTGCGGCCAGATAAATAAGACGCTATGGTCACCGTTATTCATTAAAACCAGTTCCTCATTTTCTATATATGTCCATACATGTTCAAACTCAATAGCTTTTTGAACAGTATATTCCATCCGGTCAATATGATCAGATTCTAATAGTGTAATATGTTTTTCGCTTAATGCCATTATTGTTTTACTATTTTATGGATGTGCTTTTCTGTTTTGAAAAAGTAAATTCCGGAAGCATATGCGCTCATTTCAATATGATTATTAA
>JAHDHT010000434.1 GCA_020631175.1 Chitinophagales bacterium | reverse complement strand
ATGTAATTACGGTTGAAGCTAATGGTGTTAGTGGAAATACAGATTTTCCAAATGCTGTTGCCGGTTGTGTGGATGGACAGTTTACTTTCTCTGTTTCTGAAATTGCAGCTTATGATATTGAAATTGATTTAATCTATGAAGGAACGGCTGTTGCAGGAGATGATTTTGTTGCGGGTCCTTCTTCGATTATTATACCATCAGGTCAGCAATCGGTTTCTTTAGAAATTGAAACGTTACCTGAGTCTGTTGCGGATGGAACGGAGACTTTAATTTTAATCGTTGAGAATTCTGTTTGCCAGACTTTAGATACTACTACGCTTATAATTGACGATGCTCCTGAATTTATTGTTTCTGAAGAACAAACCATATGTATCGGTGAATCAACTGAAATTTTTGCGGATGGAGGTGCACAATTCTTATGGAGTGATGCATCAATCGTTTACCCTCAAGAACCACTTCAGGTAGTTACTCCTACCGAAACAACAGACTATGAAGTTGAAGTTTCTTTGGGTACTTGTGTTGAAACCCTTATCGCGACCGTTATTGTTGATCCGTGTATTGAATGTCCAACAGAATTAACGGCATTTGCTTCGAGTCTTGAAACTTGTAATGGAGATATCGTTGACTTAACATATGCTTTAGATGTTCCTGATTCATTGGTTACAGTTAGCTGGTCGGGACCTACTGATGTTGTAGATAATGCTACTACTGTTTTAAATATCGGATGTGCTCCGGGTGAAAGAACGTATGTGGTAACGGCTGTATGTAACGATGATCCTAACTTTATTTTAAGTGATACGATTGTTTTAACAACTTATCCTACTGATATTTCTGCTTTCATTACAGAAGAAGCTTCAGAATGTGCTGTAGGTGTTACAGTTGATCCTGATTGTGTTGATTTTATTGCTGTTTCTAACAGTCCTGATATTTTGCCGGGTGATGCGGGTACAGCTGAAATAGAAGTAAGTTATATTCCGGATACATTTTGTGTTGATCCTTTTGTAGTTTCTTTAGATTACGATTGCCCGCAGTGTATGATTACTTCAGCAACGGCTGAAGTTCAGGCTTGTGATGGAACCGGCTTTATGGTTTCTGTTAATGTTGAAGCGATGGACAATGCTGATACCTTCAGCGTTATGGATACGGATGGAAACAATTATGGCTCTTTCAACTATGCAGATGTTCCGGTTATGGTAGGTCCGTTTGATGGAGATGAAGTAACGGTTTACACAATAATGATTATTGATGATCTAGATGATGAATGTCAAAGCACAATCGGATTTGGTCCGGTTGATTGTTTACCATGTTCGATTGATGCGGTTAACTTAAGTGCATCTGATTGTTCTTTAGATCAGTTTGAAATTACTTTAGATTTAGAATTTACAAATAACACTGCCGATACTTTTGAGGTATTTGATGATGCAGGTGCTTCAGTTGGAGTATTTAATTATGCTGACCTTCCGGTAAGTTTAGGTTCATATGCAGGTGATGCTGCTACGACCTATAGCTTCAGCGTTCAGGATACTGAAGAAACAACTTGTGCTGCTTCTGGTTCGGTTGGACCGGTGGATTGTGTTTGTGTGTTGGAAGTTACAGCGGCTGCACTTGAATGTGATGGACCGAATTTCTCGATCGAAGTTTCGGCCTCGGGAGTGAATACTTCTGATTCGTATGCTGTTAGTGTGAACGGTATGGATATGGGTACGTTCAATTATGCTGACGGTGCGCAGGTAGTTGGTCCTTTTGATGGAGATAATGAAACGGTTTATTCGGTGACTATTACAGATAGTGCTTTAGGTGGATGTTCTGCTGCTGCAGACGTAGGGCCTATCGCATGTTATGTTTGTGATTTAGCGAATCTTACCATCGATGCCGGTTGTAATGGCGTTGATTTAGATACCTATGATGTTTCTA
>JAHDHT010000113.1:4372-12122 GCA_020631175.1 Chitinophagales bacterium | reverse complement strand
GACTTTTTTCACCACAGAGGCACAGAGATTTTTTTGAATTTGAGTTTGATTTTGTCATTTGAGTTTTCTTGTACCTGATACTTGAACTTAACCACCCCGCACTACGAAGCTTACATTTCTTCTCGCATCTTAAAACCCGCGACAGGGATTGCAGGGGAAATACTTTTGAGGGGCTGCTTAGAGCAAGACCGAAGATGGGAGCGACCAGCGGAAGCTTACAGCTGAGGATCGGCTCTTAGCTGGTTTTCAAAAGATTGTACCGTAAAGCCCGCCCGGTCGCCCGAAAAACACTATTCTGTTCATAAAAAAAATTTGTTTTGGTATCCCTTAAATGTCGCAAACATGTATTTAAAGATAGGTATGTTGTTGATATAAAATTGGTTAAGTGCTTTGTTATATTTTGAGTTGTTTTCGTCTGGAAATTGGGTTCTAGTGAACGTAAAATTTTGATTAGAACTTATTTGCATATTTATTTAAATGGTTATATCATTGGGTGCTCTTAGTTATTTAGCTTTATTGGCTGGGAGCAACTGTGAAAAAACATTAGTAAGGGTCGGCAGAAAATTGCCGACCTTTTTTTTGTGTAAATCTTAATTGCTTATGAAATCGGTACTTATTGTTGGTGGGACAAATTTTGTTGGACGTGTTTTTCTGGAAGATTTAATTGAGCGGGGAGAATATGCAATAACTATGTTTAACAGAGGTAAAACGAATCCCGGCGTTTTTGGAGATGTTCAACATATTAAAGGGGATCGACGGACAGATGATATTTTGCAATTGGAGGGAACTTCCTGGGATTATATTGTTGATTTTTCTTCATATGACCCGGATCATTTGAAACGTTTTCTTGCTGTTGTCGGGGCTTCTTGTGGTCGATACATTTATATAAGCACTTGTTCTGTTTATGATATGGAAGGTGAACACGACTTGTTGACGGAGGATTTTAAGTTGTTTGAATGTGCTGATGAGCATCGAAACAGCACGAGCATGGAATATTATGGTCCGAAAAAGGCGGCATGTGAGGCGGAATTGATGGCTTTTGAGGGATTGGATTATGTTATTTTCAGACCTTCTTTAATTTATGGTAAGTATGATCCTTTTGACCGTACTTATTACTGGTTGAAGCGTATAAAGGAGGCACATTCGTTTATCTTGCCTGAGGATGGAAGGCATTTGTGCTCTCTTACTTACATTAATGATATGAGTCGCTATTTGCAGGCGGCAATGAAGGCGGAACGACATAATAAGATTTACAATATATCTACTCAGCCTGCTTATAGTTTTAAAACTTTCTGTGAAAAGGTTTCCAGCGTTTTTAATGTGCCTTTGGATTATAAGGCTGTTGGGATGGATCAGCTTAAGGAGTTAGACTTGATGCCCGGCCGTGATTTTCCGATGTGGTTTGCGGTGGATTTGAATATTTCATTTGAACGTTTGAAGACTGACTTTGGGGATTTGTCTGTTTCGTTTGAGCAAAGTATTGAGGAGAATGCGGTTTATTATGAATCTTTAGGATGGCCAGATCCAAAACCGGGAATTTCAATTGAAAAAGAGATGGAAATATTGGCGAAACTATGATGTTTTGACGCTTTTGAATCAAAATCACTGTGTAAATGTCTGTTTTTCCGCCGTCTCCAACCAGCTAATCTAACCAAAATTTATTAGTGATTTTGGGTGTCTATATTATTGATTATCAAATATATAGGCCTTTATTTTGGTTTTAACTAACCAAAATACCTCATTTTATTGGTTTATCTAAGCTTTGTATCTGCAGTAAACTTGTATAACAGTTAAACAAAAACAATTGAATAGTGAACACCCCAAAGCCCGCTACCCAAAACTATGAACAATGCTTTTCGAAATGGACAGCAGTTGAGAACCGGAATCGAAATAAAACTATGTTGATTCGATCCTATTATAACGCCCTCAATTACTGCATTGAGATTTTGAAACCGGACGGAACTGTAAAGTCTATTTCGATAAGCTTGTTAAAGACGGACTAAGAAAAAAAACTAAATACCCCCAGTTCGAGGCACTATTCTAATTATTCCTGCTTTATGCGCTTGCGGTTTTCCATCCGCAAGCGCTATTTGGCTGCCAATTCTTTTCCGATTGCTGCCATAGGCCGGTTTTGAATTTTATGCTGTAGCCAGATTTCGAGTTCATTAAAACCGATGAGTTCGGTATCGGTTTGTTCTTTGATATTTTGGAGATCCTGATAAAGTTTTTGGAAAGCTTTTTTACGGGAGCGATTATCCATTATGGATGCAATTTTTGTTACGCCTTTAATGATGGTTCTTTCAAAATGATCCTGGTCTTTTCGGCCTTTAATTTTTCTTCTGGCTGATCGGCTCATAGAGTCGAGTAGAAAATAGTTTTTGATTTCATAGTGACAGATGATTTGGATGACGGATAGCATTAGGAATAATTCTTCGCGAATATTTACTTTTTTATCGTTGAAGATTTTAATTATTTCATCGAGTGCTCCGGAGAAATCTTCGCAGAAAAGTTGGTAAAGAATTTTGTTGTATTGGAAACCGATTTTAAGTCCTTGTGAAAGGTCAGTTTCATCAAACTTATTGCATTCCTCAATCACCATTTTATAGTATTCGGTATTGAATAAATTAAGATGTACATAAATCAAGCTATTTAAATAGTAATATTTGATTCTACTTTGAACAATTGATTTATTTTTTGATAGCTCTTTTAGTTCTTCAAGCTTATTTTTTAATTCGGCAGAAAATTTTTTTGCACCGGACGCCATATTTTGAATAACATTTTGAAGAGTACTGGCATATAGAGCAGGGTGTTCCTTTTTATAATAATTTGATTTATTAATAATATTCAAAGCTTTATACTGAGCCTTTCTCTGGGCTTCAATGTCGCCTTTTAAGAGTGCTATAAGAGATTTATTATTATAAATATGATAGAGATCCCGATTTAATGTGCTATTCTTTTCTAGAATTTGAGAAATGTAGTTTTCGAATTCGTTAATTTTATTTTTATACTTCGCCAGGTTGCCTTTATCGTAATTAAATAGGATAAGATTTTGGTGAATAAATATAAGTTTATATCGAATAGCAAGATTTTCTACAATTTGATTAACTACTTTTTCATTATTTAATATTTGCTGCTGTACTTTAGAAGAAAAGTTTAAGTTGTTTTTATTTAAAAGGAAACTGAACTGTAGTTCGTACATATCGTTTTCATAAATAATTTTTTCAAGTTTCTTTAATTGTTTATTCGCAGCATCAAACAATTTTCTTTTAAATAAAAAATTGAATTCTTCATTTAAAATAAATGCTTCCCGCTTAATTGAATCTTTATTTTCGTAATGACTTAATTCCGACAATAATTTTTTGTACAGGTAATTTTTTAAGTATGCTATATTTGTTTTTTTCTTTTTAGACCTGAATAGCTTACTAATCTCTTTATCATCAGGAGCTCCATTTTTTAGCAAAAATTTATATAAAACATAATAATCACTTGATTGATCTGCGATGGACGAAAAAAAACGTTTTTCATTTTCGTTTAGAGATTTTATTAGGCCAAATAAATTTTTAATTGTAATATATTTTGATTAACTATAAATATCCGAAAAATGCATAAAACCAATTGTATGAAAGCGCAAAACCCTTCAACATTTCGTATAAATGTATCGCAAATTATCTTTGCTGATATTTTTTCAAATCTTAATTTAAGCGATGCAGATATAGAAAATTTAAGAAATCCAGAATTTATATCCTTGAATTACACAGATTTAAGTGATGAGATTAAAAATAAATTACCAAAAAAAATTGAGATTCTTTCTGTTGAAACGAATGCAGATAATTTACCAACTGAAATAAAGGTTTCAGTCAAATCTTCAAGTAAGATTCAAATTAAAACGATAACCCTGTAAAAAAATATTATGTCACGATTCGCCCAGGCCGGTTTCATTGATGATAATGGCAGACCAACAATTGGTGTAGTAAGTCCAGAAGAGCTTACAGTTGAAGGCATCATTAATACCCATGCAAATTCCACTTTCTCAATAATTGATAACGGAGGAATAACATTTAGTATTACTGTCTATTCAAACTTAAGTACAACAACTTATACCTTTAAATATGAACCAGGTAAAATTGCCGGTGCAATTCAGTTTAATGATGGACATGTTGAATTAAGAGGAAATCAACGACCAGTAAGAAGTACTTCAGTAGATGTCTAACATTAACGTTGTATTCCCGGAGTAACCGGCACAGCTAATACTTTTCCTTTCCGTACAAGATCAACTAAAAAAGTTTGCCCAATGCTTTTTTCATCGAGCATTGTATGTAACTGATCTATGGTTTCAATAGTGTTACCATTAAAGCCAATGATTAAGTCACCCTTTTTAAGTTGTTCATTATAAGCGTCAATATCTGCTTCAACTTGTTGAATTAAAATTCCGCTTTTGTTTTTGATATTGAATGCGCTTCTATGTCTTGCACTTAAGGGAACCACCTGTCCGGCAATACCAATCATTGCCCGGCGAATTGATCCATCCATGATTAATTTGCCAACAATGTATTTTGCTGTTTCAGCTGCAACGGCAAAACAGATTCCTTGTGCAGGAAGAATAACAGCTGTATTAATTCCTATCACTTCACCGAAACCATTCACTAATGGTCCACCTGAATTTCCTGGATTTAGTGCGGCGTCGGTTTGAATAACATTATCGATTAATCTGCCGGATTGAGATCTTAAACTTCTCCCGACAGCGCTTACCACACCAGCAGTTACTGTGTATTGAAAACCATATGGATTTCCAATGGCGACAACTAATTGTCCGACCCGCAAAGCATTTGAATTTCCAAAAGCAACAGCCTGAATGTTGTCTGCATCAATTTTTATTACAGCAATATCCGTAGAGGGATCGTTGCCAATCATCTCTGCATTAAAAAATCTTCCGTCCTGCAAACCAACGGTAATTTTTTCAGCACCGCTTACCACATGACTATTCGTTACGATGAGCCCATCGGTAGAAATGATGAAGCCGGATCCACTACCCTGACCGTTATTCTTTGCGTTCCGCTTTCGACCGGTAGTTTTCTTTTGTATTTGAATGTGAACGACCGAAGGACTTACTTTCTCAGCTGTTTCGATTACGATATTTGAATAATCATCCAATGCACGTTGTTCCTTTTCAAAGCTTGCATCGGCATTTTGTTGCTCTTGCTCTTTTATATAGTTACTTATATATGTTTTCATTTTCTTAGATTTTTAGAATTTAGACCAGCTGAGGCTTTTCAGAAATTCAGACTGAGTACTTTAGTATTAAACAAATCGTTTTTCTGCTTTTCTGATCTGCTAATCTTTAATCACATATTATTCCATCCATCCGCCAAAGCCTTAATGGCAGGCATTTTCGTTAAGGCATGTTAAATCGCGAAGCAAGATTGTGAGGAGACTGACAAATTGTTGGCAATAAATGACAGAAACAGAAGCGTTAATATGCTTATCATTGTAAAAATAAAAGCAGGATGAAAAAATCAGTTTTCGCCATTATAATGGCCTTTTTAATGTCAAGCCCTTTGTTTGCTAGTCATGGACAATCAGGAGGCTTTGGTTCTGCAATTGGTGTTCGTGGAGCATATGGAATCGGTCTTTCATATGTCCAAAACATATCAGAACCCCTTTATTTTGAAGCTATCGGAATGATAGAAAGCGGCACATTATTCGGTAGTCTATTATTTGAAATCAAAAATGATATTGGTCCCGAAGGTTTAAGATGGTTTTATGGTGTTGGTGGAACTGCCGGTATCGGTGAAGATTTTGCATTAGGGCCAACAGGTGTGCTTGGTATTGAGTTCAACTTTTCAGATGTACCTTTAAATTTCACCTTAGACTGGCAGCCAACGATCTTTTTAGTAAAGTCTCCTGATTTGGATGGATTTTATGGTCGTTCTTTAGGTGTTGGTATTCGATGGGTTTTAAATTAGGAGGCGTTTACTCCTTTCCCTACCTTTAAGCATAATGGCGGGTATAAAAATCAAAAAACTCAGTAAGCGTAAGGCGCAGATTTACGAAGAAGCGCAGCGTTTATTTCGGGAGAAAGGCTATAAAGCAACTACAATGCGCGATTTAGCACGCGCAGTTGGTGTTGAAGCAGCCAGTTTATACAGCCATATAAAATCAAAGGAAGACATTCTACAATATATCTGTTTTAAAATGGCAGATGAGTTTTTCGCTGCACAGGAAGATATCAAAGATTTGAAAATGCGGCCGGATGAAAAGCTGAAGCTTGCGATTAAAGCGCATGTCGGAGTAATTACAGATAATGCTTCGGCAGCAGCCGTTTTTTTGCATGAATGGAGGCATTTGAGTGAACCTTATCTCAACGATTTCAAACTCATGCGAAGACGCTATGAAAATATCTTTGCGGAGATTATTGAAGATGGGATGGATCAATGGGTTTTTCGGCACCTGGATACCAAGTTTTATGTAACCGTGCTTTTTTCATCTTTGAACTGGGTGTACGATTGGTATCAGCCGGATGGCAAATTTGATCCTGAAGAGATTGCAGATCGTTTGAGCTTTATTCTATTGAATGGTTTGAATCAATAGATGTGTAGCGCTGTACTTTGTAGCGCAGAATTTTGAATAAGAGAGCCTTGAGATTTGAAGATCTAAGACAAAGAGGTGTTAAGTTGCAATCGGCTCCTACTTTCAGCTAATACTTCAAGAAAATGATTTTCCAGTTCATCGCTTACTCCTCTGCAGCCGGCAAAAACGGCTTCACACCAATCAAGATATTCCACTTTTCGTTGAATTGACCAACCTTTAGGCGGGCAATCACATATATCAGAAATATTGCAAATCTTATCTGCAATCTTTAATTTTTTAGCTGCTTTGCTTGCAGTTGGAGCATGTTGGATTTGTAAAGATTTTCGTTCTGCTTTTGACAGGTTTTTATCGTCGGTACATTCCATTACAATATTTGCGACATTAGAACCAAAGTGCTCTTGCAGTTCTTCAGCACTGGTATCGGTATCTTCTACAGTATCATGTAAAAGAGCAGCCATAATTAATTCCGCATCCTGTTCGCCACATTCATTTAAAATACCGGCTACTTTAATCGGGTGATTTATATAAGGTGTTTGTTCTGCACCTTTTCTAAACTGATTTTTGTGTTTATGAGCGGCAAATTCTAATGCCTTCCAGATAGCTTTTTGTGCTTCCATAATTATATAGACGAAAATAAAGCAAAAATGGTGCAAAATGAATTTAATTAATACTTCAACTAACATTCTTTTGTCGATTCATATTAGTCGTTCGACGAATTAATGTTTAATTTAAAAGCAGAGCTGATTTATTTGTAAAAAAGATATCCCTAATGGAATTAATAATTAAAGATCTATCCAAGACCTACCCCAATGGAGTGCAGGCACTGAAAAATGTTAATTTAAATATCCCACTCGGAATGTTTGGTTTACTCGGTCCGAACGGTGCGGGTAAGTCAACGCTAATGCGAACCATTGCAACCCTTCAGGAAGCGGATAATGGATCAATTCATTTAGGAGACATAGATGTACTCAAAGAAAAAGAGGCTGTTCGAAAAGTATTAGGCTATTTGCCTCAGGAGTTTGGAGTCTACCCAAGAATTAGTGCAGAGGTTTTGTTAAACCATATGGCTGTTTTAAAAGGTATTCACAACAGAGGTGAGCGCAAAGATGTGATAGAAGCATTATTACATAAAACGAATTTATATCAACACCGGAAAAAGAAT
>JAHDHT010000113.1:0-4272 GCA_020631175.1 Chitinophagales bacterium | reverse complement strand
TGTCAAAAATAGTTATCAGGTTATTTCAGAAAGAATGGTTGCCGGCAAACCATCTGTAAGAATATATGCAGAACAAAATCCGCTCAACAACTTTAATACAGTTGAGCCCGATCTGGAAGACGTTTACTTTTTTGAAATATTTAAATCAGCAGCTCACAGCCTGAGCGTTTAAATTAGTATTATGTTAGCGACATTATTATTTGAATTAAAGTACAGGCTTCAGCGACCTGCGACTTATATTTATTTTACCATTTTACTTATTCTAGGCTTTATTTCCTCTACTACAGATTTTGTACAGATAATTTCAGGTGCCGGAAAAGTTAAAGCAAATGCACCATATGTTATCAGTCAGTTTTATTTAGTTTATGCCGCATTGGGTATGCTAATTATTTCAGCCATTATGGGTGTTCCTGTTTTAAGAGACTTTATGCATAATACAGCGCCTTTAATTTTCACCACCCCATATAAAAAGTGGGCGTATTTGGGTGGACGTTTTAGCGGCTCATTTTTAATTTGTGCTTTTGTTTTCAGTGGACTTGCAATTGGTTTTTTATTGGGAGGATTAATTGGTCCCTATATGCCCTGGTGGGAATCCAGTAAAGATTTATTACCCTTTAATTTTATTCACTACATCCACCCATTCTTTGCTCATATCCTTCCCGTTCTGTTTATACTTGGATCCATGTTTTTTGCTGTTGGAACAATTAGCAGAAGAATGATGATTGTTTATGTGCAAGGCGTTTTCTTTTTAGTCTTGTATTTAATTGTGATGAATTTTATCGGTAATCTCGATAATGAATACCTGGCCTCACTTTTCGATCCTTTTGGTCTTGCAGCAGCTGATCTGGAAACAAAATACTGGACTACCGCAGAAAGAAATTCAAACTTACTTTCTAATACAGGCGTATTGTTACAAAACAGATTATTATGGTTTGGTGTAGCATTCATTAGTCTGCTTATCACTTACTTTTCTTTTTCATTTAAAACAGTAAAAGGTAAAAAGGGAAAAGCTAAAAAGGATGTAAGCGTAACTCCTGTAAAATCAAATGTTCAAATACCACAGGTTAATTTAGATTTTTCATTTGGTGCCCGTTTCAGACAATTGTTAACCTTAACTAAATTATATGTACTAAGTATATTAAAATCCTTTCCATTTTTAGCAATTGTATTAATGGGCCTGGGTTTCATATTTGTATCTGCCGGTCAGTTTTTAGATTTCAGAGGAACAACTATTCTCCCTACTACTTATTTGATTTTGGAATTAATCGGCGCATTTAATTTCTTTTTTATAATCATCATCATTTTTTATTCAGGAGAATTAATCTGGCAGGAAAGAGATCATGGCATGCATTTAATTCAGGATGCTACTCCTTCCCGAAACACCCCAATAATGCTTAGTAAGTTAATTGCTTTAATTGGAGTAATTCTCGTTCTATCTGTTGTATTACTTTTGGCAGGCATAATTATTCAAGCCACTAACGGACACTTTGAATTTAATATTCCACTATATCTGAAGAGCTTGTCTTTGAGAAGTGTTTATTTAATTCTATTAAGCATGTTAGCCTTTTTTATTCATACAATTGTAAACAACAAATTTGTAGGCCATGCTGTAATGGTTGTGTTTATGCTTTTCCTGATTAATATGTCGACGATAGGAATTGAACATGGTTTATTTAGTTTCGGTTCCGGCTCATTAGGACAGTATTCGGAAATGAACGGTTTTGGTCATTACCTGGGTGGTTTTAGCTGGTTTAAATTTTACTGGTTTGCCTTTGCTGTTTTACTCTTTGTGATCGTAAGTTTATTTACAGTAAGAGGTACAGATGCTATTTTAAAAAGTCGATTAAATCTGGCCAAATTACGATTTGGCAGACCGGCTTTAATCTTAAGTATGTTAACCGGTGCGATGTTTTTACTGTCCGGATGTTTTATTTATTACAATACAAATGTTTTAAATAAATATTCTAACTCAGACACTATAGAAGAACAAAGAGCAAACTATGAAAAGACTTTAAAAAAGTATGAATGGAATGCGAAGCCTAAAATTATAAAAACATTTGCTGAGGTAGATTTTTATCCTGAAGAAAGAGATTTTAAAGCAAAGGGAAAATATGTTCTTGAAAACAAAACCGATTCTTTAATTCAGTTTATTCATGTTCAAAAAGGACCGGATTATCAAATTGTTTTCAATAAAATCGAATTTGGAAACGGTGCGAGTATAGTCAAAGCTTTTGAAGATTTTGGATACACCATTTATAAGTTGAACCGCCCTATGTCACCCGGTGATTCAATGGATGTGGATTGGGAACTGGAAGTAAATACCGAAGGCTTTGTAGAAAGTGGAAGCAATACAGATATAGTTGAGAATGGAACCTTTATTAATAATTACTATTTCCCCATGTTTGGTTACAGTACCGAAAATGAACTGGCGAATGATGCAACAAGAAAAAAATATGATTTAAAACCGAAAGAACGAAAACTGGATAAAAACGATCAAAGAGGTTTAAATATGAATCTGTTTGGTGATTCTGCAGATTTTATTGATTTCGAAATCATTTTAAGTACAAGTAAAGATCAAATCGCAATTGCGCCCGGTTATTTAATCAGAGAATGGGAAGAAGGTGATCGAAAGTTTTTCCAATATAAGATGGATAAACCAATGGCCAATTTCTACAGTATGGTAAGCGCACGTTATGAAGTGCGTTCGGATGAATGGGTTTCACCGGAAGGAGAAAAAGTAAATCTTGAAATTTATTATCATAAAGGGCACGAATTTAATCTTGACCGTATGATGGATGGATTAAAAAAATCGTTAGATTATTACACTGCGAACTTTAGTCCTTACCAATTCAGGCAATTGCGTATAATGGAATTTCCGCGATACAGAACTTTTGCTCAATCATTTGCGAATACGATTCCATTTAGTGAAGGAATTGGTTTTATGCAAAATCAACAGGAAGATGAAGTTGATATGACCTTTTATGTTACCTGTCATGAAGTGGCTCATCAATGGTGGGGGCATCAGGTGATGGAAGCAGATGTTAAAGGAAGTTCGATGTTGTCTGAAAGTTTATCACAATACAGCGCTTTGATGGTAATGAAATCTATTTTCACTACTGAACAAATGAATGATTTTTTACGGCATGAATTAAATACTTATTTAATGGGCAGAGCAACAGAAAGCAAAAAAGAAATGCCAATTGCTGAAGTAGAGAATCAACAATACATTCATTACAATAAAGGGTCATTATTACTGTATGCTTTACAAGATTATATTGGAGAAGAAAATGTAAATGCAGCCTTAAGAGATTTTATTGCGGACTACGGATTTAAAGCTGCGCCTTATCCGACAACAGATGATTTAATTCAGCATTTTGATCAATATACTCCGGATAGTTTGAAGTATTTAATAAATGATATGTTTTACGAAATGACTTTATTTAACAATCGGGTAGTTAAAAGTGAGTATAAAGAAATCGAGAAAGGGAAATTTGAAATTGAATTGGATGTATATACTGAAAAACTTTTGGTCGATAGTTTAGGTAATGAAACAAAAGAGCAAATTAATGACTGGATTGATATCGGGATATATACCATGTCGAAGGGTGAAAATGTTTTGATTTATCATGAAAAGCATCGTTTTACTGAAGACTCTACCAATTTAAAATTTACGCTCGATCGCCGGCCATATGAGGTTGGAATTGACCCATTAAATATTTTGATTGATCGAAGAGGTCGCGATAACAGGCTAGTCCCAAAGGAAATATAATTAAGGTGCTTGATTTCGATTGTTATATTTTCTAACTTAGTATGAATCAAAACCTTAAACAAAATGAGAATTCTAAAATGGATCCTTGGCGTATTTCTGGTATTACTTTTATTAGGCTTTTTGGTTAGTCTGATATTACCTTCTAAATATGATGTGAAAAACTCGGCAACGATTAATGCTCCTGTCAATGAAGTTTTTGCGCAGGTAAATAATTTTAAAAATTGGGAAAAATGGTCTCCATGGGCGAAACAAGACCCGAGTATGACTTTTCAATATGATGCCAATACGGTAGGAACCAATGCCGGCTATAGCTGGAAAAGCGAAAAGATGGGCAATGGTCGACAGACGATTACCAAAAGTGTTCCGAATCAACGAATTGAAACCCGATTAGAATTTGATCAGGGTGGAGGTGATGGCTATTGGGATTTTAAACCAAATGGAAATAAAACCGATGTTACCTGGGGATTTAAAACTGATGTAGGAAATAATCCGATTGGTAAAAT
>JAHDHT010000112.1:6647-12159 GCA_020631175.1 Chitinophagales bacterium | reverse complement strand
GCAAAAGCTGCAGACAGAACGATACCGACCAATGAGGTGATTTGTCCTTTTAATTCATTTCCGATCGGTAATGAAAGAACAATCATTAACAAACCGATCAAAACAATTATGGTAAGTAGAATTTGCTTAAGAACGGTATTGCTACCGGCTTTTTGCCTTTCAAATAACCATCGCGTTAACAGGTAGGCAAGAATAACAACAATAACAGTCATTACTGTACCAGAAAATGATAATAACCAGGGAATCAATCCTTCCATGCAATTAAAGTAGGAAAAATTGTTGAGTTTAGAGAAAGCAGTTTTGTGCAGCCTAGTATTTATTTATATTCATCAGCCACATTCTGTTTCTGCAATTTATTATGATATTCATTAATCATTCCAACAGCTGCACTTCCATACCAGGGACGCAATTCCATCTCCAAAGAACCGGCTTTTATAGCAGGGTCGGTGTTGGTCCATTCACGCGCTTCATCTATAGATTCTGTATCAAAAATGTAAATGCCCCGAATATCACCCGCATCTAAATATGGTCCGGCTAAGAGTAGTTTTCCTTCTTCGGCCATCTTGCCAATATTTTCAAGATGCTTTACCTGTAAAGCATTGGCTTCTTCTTTTGAAAGATCCCGATTCGGACCGCGTTTCAAATTGGCAAAGACATACTTCTTCATTCCATATTGATCAGCACCTAATTTCTTTGCTAAAGCTTCATCGTAAGTATTCGAATTCTCCCTCATTTCAGTATTCGTTTGATTACAAGCATTAAATAAAAAAATGATCATCACAGGGATGATCATTTTGAAACATTTTTTCATTTTTTCTTCAGTTTATGTTCTAAGGCTATTTCAAAGGCTTCCTGAGCCCATTTTTTCAATTTCGCTTTACTCGAATAAACTTCATCCGGAACAGACCAATAGGGCATGCCCTTATTCTTCATTGGATTAAACTGAGTCGATCCGGCATCTATATATTGTTGAACCGAGCGCTCATCCGTCCTGAAATAAAAAATATCATCCTTAACAAAACCGAAAGTGGCTGTGTCTTTAACAAATGAAAATGCACCGAACATCTTCTTTTGCTCGAATTCAATAACAGCAGAAAGCCGGTCTTTTACTTCTTCTAAATAAGACATTAAAATGCAAATCCTAATGAAAATCCGGTACGTAACATAATCGTACCTTGATTAAGGCTTGCTTCTATACTGTTATCAGTATTGCTTACGCTATAATCAGGATCAAAAAACGGAATATCTGCATCATTAATATCGTTTTCGAAGAAGTCTACAACAGACATATTATATCCGTCAAAATCTTCACCCGGTCGGTCAGTACTATAACTTGCATCAAGTCCGGCACGTCCAAAACCAAGTCCCAGAAAATTCCAGTCGATTACGAAAACATCTGCAATCAGCCATTGTAAACCAAATTGAACTCCTCCGCCCAGATAGCTCATTTTGAGTTCACCTTCATAATTATAGCCTGAATCGTCTACAGCAGTTGCTGAATTATCACGATTTTGCCAGTAATTAACATAAGGCGCAATATAAAATGTTTTAAGAGGATCACTATCTCCCGGATAGTATCTGAATTCGGCATGGTATCTTAAACCAGTTGTTTTAAGGCTGGTAACATTAACAATACGATCATCCAAAACTATTTCTGTTGGGTCTACGAAGTTTCCATTATCATCTTTAATATCGAATGTTTCAAACAAATTTCGATTGTTGGCTAATTCGACGATATCTCTTGGAAAGATATATCCAATACCGATTTGTGCAGACATTTGCTCGTTAAAAGCTCTTTCATATTTAATGTTCGCTTCACCCATAAATAAATTAGCAATACCAATCTTGATAGCATTATTCGCCTGGCTAAACATTGGTGCACTAATGATAAGTGCAGCAAAAAATAAGAGTGTCTTTTTCATATTTTTGGAAATTTGCCGGTAAAATACAATAATCCTTGCGAATATGAATGTAAAATGCTTTGCCACAAGGAACTTTGTAGATGATAATGGTATTCTATTGATTTATATCTTTGCACAGCAAAATGAAAAATATGTCAGAATCGCTTAATTTTTTAGAACAAATAATAGAGACAGATCTCTCGGAAGGAAAACATGATGGAAAAGTATTGACCCGTTTCCCTCCTGAACCAAATGGATACCTGCATATAGGTCATGCAAAGTCGATTTGCCTTAACTTCTCTATTGCGAAAAAGTATGGAGGAAATACGAATCTCCGATTTGATGATACGAATCCTGTTAAAGAGGATACGGAATATGTGGATTCTATTCAACAAGATGTGGAATGGCTGGGATTCAAATGGAATACACCGACCTTATTTGCTTCTGATTATTTTCAGCAGTTACATGATTTTGCCGTAGTCTTAATTGAAAAAGGACTTGCTTATGTAGATGACTCTACTCAGGAAGAAATTTCAGACATGCGTGGAAAGCCGACATCGCCCGGAACAGAAAGCCCTTATAGAAACCGTTCGGTTGAAGAAAATCTTTCTTTGTTTGAAGGAATGAAAAATGGCGATTTTGAGGAAGGATCGAAAGTATTACGTGCTAAAATAGATATGGCATCACCAAACATGCATATGCGTGACCCGATTATGTACCGGATTCTAAAAGCTCACCACCACAGAACAGGTGACGCTTGGTGTATTTATCCGATGTATGATTATGCGCATGGAATCAGTGATTCTATTGAAGGAATAACTCATTCGATTTGTACTTTAGAATTTGAAGTTCATCGACCTTTGTATGATTGGTTTTTGGAAAAACTGGAAATTTTTCCTTCGAGACAATACGAATTTGCCCGTTTAAATATGAGCTATACTATCATGAGTAAGCGAAAATTATTAAAACTGGTAGAGGAAGGACATGTAAATGGATGGGATGATCCCCGTATGCCTACCGTTAGTGGTATGCGTAGAAAAGGTTATCCACCCGCTGCTATTCGTAATTTCTGTGATAAAATTGGTGTTGCAAAACGGGAAAACTTAATTGATTTAAGTTTGCTAGAATTCTGTGTAAGAGAAGAATTAAATAAAACTGCACCTCGCGTGATGGGGGTTCTTGATCCTTTAAAAGTTACGATCACCAATTTTCCGGAAGGAAAAACGGAGGAGGTAGAGGTAATTAATAATCCTGAAAACCCGGATGGAGGGAGTCGTAAAATGCCTTTCAGCAGGGAAATATGGATTGAAAGAGCAGATTTCATGGAAGATGCACCAAGAAAGTTTTTCCGTTTAAAACCGGAAGGAATGGTTCGTTTGAAAGGTGCTTATATTATCCAATGCGATGAAGTAATTAAAGATGAGAGTGGGGAAGTGGTTGAATTAAAATGTTCATACTTTGAAAATTCAAGAAGTGGATCTGATGAAAGCGGATTAAAAGTTAAAGGAACAATTCATTGGGTAAGTGTTGCTGATGCTTTAAGTGTGGAAGTACGTATGTACGACCGTTTGTTTAGTACAGAAGAACCCGGTAAGGATGGAGATTTCTTAGATGATATAAATCCTGATTCTTTAAAAATAATTAACGCTTATGTCGAACCTGCTTTAAAAGGTGTTGAAGAAGGTAAACGTGTTCAGTTTATGCGTAAAGGTTATTATTGTGTTGATCAGGATAGTTCAAAAGAAAAGTTGGTGTTTAATCAGACAGCTACTTTAAGAGATAACTGGTCGAAGAAAAAGTAATTTATTTTGCAGAAATAATATATGTTTCTTTAAAATCTTTTTTTTTCGAATTAGAATAACTACATTTCAGTTCATCAATTGAGTTTATCATGAAAAAGATGTTGATCTTTATTTTCTCAATTGGATGGATAGGGTATTCTTACGCGCAAGACACTTTGCATTGCGATTATTTTGATTTCTGGACGGTTGGGACAGCCTTTTATGTTAATCCGGAAGACACGTCAGAATATGCATTTGCAGATTTTTTCACTCCTTATATTTATAATGACAATATAGGAGAATGGACACATCAAACAGATCCGGATTTTGAATCTTTAGTTTTTGATGCTGCAAATCCGTACTTTGGTTTGAATGGAGGTATTTATCCGGATGGATTAACTGAGTTCAGATTGGCAATTAATTTACAAACCATTTTAAGTATTGCAGGTGCAGATTTAAAAGTTTTTAATTACGATTTTGAAAAGCCGGGTAAAATTAGTTTTAAGTATGAGCATGAAGTAAATGCTTTAGCAGATACTGTTTGGTTTGAATTCAGATCGAGTATTGATTCATTTATTTATGAAATGGTTAATATAGATGATGTTTCACCGGAAGTAGAAGATTCGATTGAAATTCCTTTACTAAATTATTCTTCACAGGGAGATACCCTGAAGATATCAATTTTAAAAAAATCTGATGTTCCGAATAATAGCATTTTTTATCTGGATGATTTATGTTTAATACAATACGAACCGATTATTAGTTCAGTAGTCGAAAAGGAGTTTCAAAACTGCCCTGAAATAGCTTATGGAATTAATGGCGAACTTATTTTACAAAATTTTCCAACGAAAGATTCTTCTGAAGAAATTATCATTTTTGACGCTTTTGGAAGGATAGTATATGAGAGGTTTTTGAACAGGCTTGACGATTTAGTTTCAATTCCTACTTCACATTTGTTAAATGGAATTTATATTGTGCATTATAAAGCAGGAAATGACATTTATAGTTTAAAATATATAAAGAGATAAAAACAAAGGGTCACAGCGAAAGCTGTAACCCTTTTGTTCTCTAAAAACATTCTTAATTCCTTAATGATTCAAAACTTCTGAACGCTCTTAATATTTCTAAAAGCAGTCCGAAAATTAAAAAATCTTAACTCCTTAATGGTACTAATATCTTAAATCCCTGAAAGGTCACAAATCAATCCTTAGCCATTCGAACAATCTTAGGCTGAAACTTCCCTACAATATCCACTAAATCTTTCTGCGCTTCCATCACTTCATAAATGTTTTTATAAACCATTGGAGCTTCATCAATTCCTGCACCTAATAATATCACACCATGTTTTTGAACAACCTGCTTAAGATCTTTTCTGTTTAACTTCGCTTTCGCTCTGCTACGTGATAAGACCCTACCCGCACCGTGAGAAGCTGAGTTAACAGATAAATCAACGCCTTTTCCTCTTACAATAAAACCTGGATCAACCATCGAACCGGGAATGATACCTAACACACCCTTACCGGCCGGAGTAGCTCCCTTTCGATGAACAATAGCTTCGGTTCCATCTGCCAGTTTTTCCTTCCATGCAAAATTGTGGTGATTCTCAACTACGAATAAAGCTTCAGCACCTAATTCTATTGCAATTCGATTATGAATATCATGATGACAAGCAGAAGCATAATCACCTGCCAGATTCATCGCGATCCAATATTCCTGACCAGCTTCTGTATTTAAATCCAACCAGCTTAAATGCGAAAGCTCTTTCAATAAATGACATTTATCTTTCGCTACTCTTGTATAGTATCGCGCAATTTCTGCTCCTAAGCCTCT
>JAHDHT010000112.1:1911-6547 GCA_020631175.1 Chitinophagales bacterium | reverse complement strand
TTTAAAGTCGTTTTCAATAAACTTTGTTTGTACTTAAAAGTACTTTCCGGTAGATCGAAAACGCTTAAGCACATCCTACATCCAATATCTACACCAACCCCATAAGGAATTACTGCATTATCAGTCGCTAAAACACCACCAATAGGCAAACCGTAACCATGATGTGCATCAGCCATTAAAGCACCGTCTAAAGTGATGGGTAATTTCATAGCCTGTTCCATCTGGTGAATTGCACCTTCCTCAATGTTTTTTCGCCCGTAAATTTTATAATCCTTCTTCTTTTTTATTTCGAGTTTTTTCGGATTTTTAGCTAATTCCGCTTCTTCCATGAGCGAAACTAAAATTCCAAGATTTTTATGTCCTCTGAATTTTTCAGGATTATTAAATACCTGTCGGAGTAAACCAAGTTTATAATTCTTGCTTTTTGATTTATAATGTTTACTCATAACACGCATTATGGCATTCATCACCTTTCCTTCCGGAAAGCCAATTTGTCTTACTTCTTTTCCATTTATAGTTTTTGTTGCCATTTTATCTCAATTTATAAATAATTATCAATGCTTAAGTTGTTTAATTCAGCCCAATCTTTTAAGACAGCCATGGTTAAATCTGAAATGCTCTCATTACACTTGGCCTTCGCCTGAGAAATTAAACGTTTTTTAATTTCTACTTCAACTGTAGCAAGCGTTTTAGTTTTGTTTCTACTATCTTCATATCGGATGGAAAATATTCTACTTTCCATGTAAATACATTCTTTAGAATATAAACCAACACAATGCTTCATATGTCTTCCTTCTCTTTGTAACTGAACAGATGTTAATAATTCTATTACCTTAATTTCAGCAATTACATCTCGTAATTCTTTGATAGTAGTCGTCTCTTTAATTTCAGATCTTTTCCATTTGAATTTACCTTTACCATCGTTCATTAACTCAATATCTTTTTGCCATTGTTTAGCCTGACGAACCAAAGCATTTATATTTCTGCCTTTTAAACTGTAATTTTCATTTTGTTCTAAACAATCCATCAGATAATCATGCAATACATTAAAATGCTGTGCCGCAAGAGAAGTATTATCCGATAAAATTTGAAGCCATTGAATTTTAAGTTCTGTGTCATTTAAAAATCGCTGAAGTCCCATAACAGGAATTATTTTACTAATAAAAGAATTTTCAAATCCTCTCGCTTTTAAAGAACACCACATTAAACCTTGCATATAACCAAAATAGGAGGGAACATTAAATATTAATCCTGCCGCTCTTTTGCTAAGCTTAATACCTGTATTGGTTTTTCGAATATTTGATCCCTGGGCTGCGTCAATAAATCCACCGATATATTGATGACATTCAGCACTGAACCAGCAATCATACATAAATTCAGGCGTATCATATTTTACAAGTAAATGTTTTACTAATGTTATTAAAATTCTTCTTGCGTTATTGCTTTTTTTAATCCAGCTTTCAGGAGATTGAATAAATGAATTATAATTCCCTGCAATTTGACTAAGAATATTTAAATGTATGTTGTAATAAAATAGCTTCCAGCAGTTTTTACGAATTAACATAGCCAGAATTCGATAATACATTTTCTTGCCTTTTTGGTTAGAACCGAATTGTTTAAAGTATCTGTACAATTGATTGTAAACTTCACTCTTATATTCAAAACTTTTCTTTCCGTGAAAAGCATCAAAAATGATTGTTTTCATTATATCCTTCCCAAAACGTTTAGTTTTTAAAGAACGACTAAATGCCATTTCCATCTTTTGCTTTTCAAGCATTCGTTTTTGTCTTTCTATTCTTGATATATGTTTTAACGTTTTCATTTTTTAATCAATTTTGAAGAATCACTTCATAAAAGACATAGCAATTCCCCTTTGAAAAATTTATTTCAAAAAAATCATGAAAGAAATAATTCAACAATTGAATTATTCATTCAAAAAATGGGCTCTTATTTGAGCTATTTAAAATTGAAATGTAACCGGCTGCAGAATTAAATTGAAAAAGCCGGCATTAAGAATAAAACAGACGTTTCAATTAATAAAATGCAGCGAGAAAATTCCGTACTAGAAATGTGATTAGCACTCGCATAATTTTTATTTTTATTACAGAACATCAAACTAAAGATGTTTTATTTGAGTTCCTTATTTTTTATTTTTTTATGAAATTTATTTTCAGTCCACATAAGCATCATTTTTTTATATTCTGATTTATCTAATCTGCTATGCTTATAAAGCCCTGCAACAGTTCGTTGCCGAAAAGCTTCATAGACTGTTATAGCGCAGGCAACTGAAATATTCAAACTTTGAATCATCCCCACTTGTGGGATTACAATATTTGCATCGCATAAATTAAGTGCTTCTTCTGAAACACCATACCGCTCATTCCCAAAAACAATAGCTACATTTTCAGTAAAATCAATATCATAAATGGAAATACTTTCAGACCCAAGATGCGTTGTATAAATTTTATTATACTTATTTCGCATAACATTTATAGCCGCAGATGTTTCTTCATGGTAGTGTAAAGTCAACCATTTGTTAGCAGAAGAAGAACTTCGTTTACCTGTGAATCGGCTAAGTCGCTTTTCCGGATCATCCTGGATTATGTGAATATCCTGAATGCCAACTGCATCACACGACCGAAGACATGCACTAATATTATGTGGATCATTGATATGCTCCATCAGAATTCCAAGATCAGGCTGCCTATGATTCAGTACGCTTTCAAGCTTTGCTTTTCGTTCCGGTGTAAGTGATTTCATATTCCAAATTTAGAAATCTTTAAAAACATTGGTAAAGCTGTTTGTCATGCTTATTTTAGCGAAAAAAACAATGAAACATATCATACTCTTCTTTGCAGCAGCATTAATTCTAAGCGCATGCAATAGTTCAGATACCGGAACAGCAACAAAATCCACAAAAAAGAAAGCTCAGGATAGCTATTCAGAAATGCAATGGATAAAAATGGGAGATCTGGAATCTAATATGAAAGAAGAACCCAGAAAGGTTCTGATTGATGTATATACAAACTGGTGCGGGCCATGTAAAATGATGGACAGAAGTACTTTTAAGGATTCTACAGTGATCAATAAGCTGGCTAAAAACTTTTACTCTGTTAAGTTCAATGCAGAAGGTCCTGATGCCTTTAATTTTAACGGTAAAACATATGACAACAAACGATTTGATCCCAAAAGAGTCCGCTCAAGAAACGGACAACATAGTTTCACACCAACATTATCTGTAAGAGGTTACCCAACTCAGGTGATTATGGACGAAAACTTTAAAATCATTGATCGTATCGTCGGTTATAAAAATGCCGCTCAACTTTCAGCAGCGCTCGACAAACATATCAATAGCTCAAAATAAATGGAATTTAAATGGAAGAATCCGGCAACACCTGAAGCATTAAATGCAACAGGTAAAAGTTCTATGCCCGGAGCATTAAGTATTCAATTTACAGAAGTAGGAGAGAACTTTCTCAAAGCGACAATGCCGGTTGATGAAAATACAACTCAGCCCTTCGGCTTGCTGCATGGTGGAGCTACATGTGTTCTAAGCGAAACAATGGGATCTGTAGCATCTATGTTAATGGTTGATATAAGTAAACAACAGATCGTTGGCGTTGAAATAAATGCTAATCACTTAAAATCAGCAAAAAAAGGAAGCTTAGTTACCGGAATTTGTAAACCGGTAAAAGTAGGTCGAAACCTAATGGTATGGCAAACAGAAATATTTAATGAAGATCATCAAATGGTTTGTATCAGTAGATTAACCACCATGGTAATTGAACAAAGGAAATAATACATTTAGCTTTGCTCATCAACTAAATCCAAAATATCGCGGTTCTCTAATACATTCTTTTTCCATCCGGACTGAACACCGCATAAAAACATCCCTAAAGCCAATTCGGTAGATTTAATACTCGTGTTTCTACCAAACAATTTCAAAACAGGATAAAGAGCTCGGCTGATTGAATACATAGCATTTGGTTCTTTTCTTTTCTCGACAGGATAAATGTAACCCGGTCTGAATGAATAAGCACGATTACCTATTTTATCAAATAAATAATTCTCAGATATTCCTTTATACTTAGCAAATGAAATTCTGCTTTTTTCTGTTCGATCTGCACCGCTTCCACTTAGTAAACAAAACATACTATTGGGCGAATGACTAACAATCTTATCAATGACATTATTGGTATAATCTACTGTTATTTCTTTAAAGCGTTCATCAGAAACGGTGCCGGTATAGGCTCCTATGCAATAATAAACACAATCAATATCAGAGAATACAGCCGCATCTATTGAATTCAAATCAGAAAAATCCGGATGAATGACCTCTTGTAATTTATTATGCTTTAGCCCGGTACTTTTACGGGAAATAGAAACAACAGAATCTATTTTATCCGAATCCAATGCAAATGATAATAATGCACCACCAACCATTCCGGTCGCTCCGGTAATAAGAATTTTCATTTATAAAATTTTAAAACCAGCCGCTGCTTCTACGCGAAGTAGATTTAACGCCTAATGCACCTAACAAGCCTCTTGTAACCTCTCGAATAACAGTACGCCCTAATTGCCTTACCATTGTATTTTTAGAAAGCTCTTCAACTAAACTCTCTTCTTCTTTTTTCGA
>JAHDHT010000112.1:0-1811 GCA_020631175.1 Chitinophagales bacterium | reverse complement strand
GCGTAAATTTCTGCCAATAAACTTAACATGAAAGTCGAAAATAATTTCGGACGATCTTGTACATCTGTTAAACGTAAAATAGAAACCTGTGCCATACCCTCATCGTCGGTATGTAATAAATCTTGTGGATCAAAACTTAATTCACCAAAAAACTTTTCAGCATCCTGACTTTCAAGCTCAATTATTTTACGAAGAATGGTTCCGGTAGATGCAGTAGAAATTCTACCATAAGCCTCTTCAATTTCTTCCTTCCCTTCATTCGTTATGAAGTTCAGCATTTTTTTAAAATCCTTTAAATCAATTAGAGGCAAATTATTATCATCACAATATTTAAAAATTACCGCTACAATTCCTTGCTGTGCTTCGGTTAAATCAAGAATTTTTGAAAAAAGAACCGGACCAAATTCAGAAATGGTCGCGCGCATTCGGGCACCAGGCTCGTCAGAAATAGTTAACAACTCAACCGGAAAGGCTTTCGGCGTAAATGGAATTCCAATTTTTTCATGGCGCTCATCGATCTTTGGATGACCTGGAGAGGAAACAGCCAATCCGGATAAATCGCCTTTGATATCCATCAAAATTACAGGAACACCTGCCTCCGATAGCTGCTCCGTTATTACCTGAAGCGTTTTCGTTTTTCCCGTACCCGTCGCACCGGCAATTAAGCCATGACGGTTTAATGTTTTTAAGGGAATTTTAACCGCCGTTTCCGGAATTACTTCACCATTGTATATAGCTCCTCCCAAAGTGAAAAACTTACCTTTTGTTGTATAACCTTCGTTAATATGTGCTGCAAATTGTTCTACTGACATGCTGATTCTTTTTACTTTTTATGACGATTGGAAGCGTTAAAGACACTTCACACAATAAAAAAACGCATCCGATTGGATGCGTTCCTAAAAATACAATATATTTTATTTTTTTCGACGGGCTTCTTTAATTCTAGCCGCCTTACCTTTTGCTGTTCTTAAATAGAATAATCGGGCTCTTCTTACCTTACCACGCTTGTTCACATCAATTTTCTCAATATTAGGAGAAAATAAAGGGAAAATACGCTCAACAGCAACACCATTACTCACTTTACGCACGGTAAAAGTACATTTGATATCACTTTGCTTGCCACGAACCTGAATTACATCACCCTTAAATGGCTGAATACGCTCTTTCGTACCCTCCTTAATTTTGTAATATACAGTAACGTTATCACCGGCCTTAAACTCAGCATTTGTGCCATCCGGTCTGAATTCGTTTTCTATTTCCTTGATTATATCCATGATTCTATTATTTACCTGTTCTTAAACGGTGCGCAAAGATAAGAAAAAACATTAATAAATATGCTAATTATCCACAGTAGAATGTGGGTTAGTATTTGGGCAACTACCGATGAAATCGGTACCGGGTCTTTCGCTTTACGCACTTCGTCCAAATACCCTTCAGCTATCGCATTGGCTAGTCTTCCTCCGTCAGCCTTCACCAATACAGCTTCAGCGGCATTTGTCCAAAGAGGGTATCGCTGCACCCCCTGTCGCGGCTCTTAAATTTAAGCGAAAGTTTAAATGTAAACTTAAATACTTGCATCTTAAAACTCAAACTCAAATTCAAATTCAAGTATCAAGTTCAAGCTCAAGTTCAAATCAGCATTCAAGAAACCCTTCTAACTTCTAACTTCTAACTTCTGACTTCGAACCTTCTGACTTCGAACCTTCTAACTTCAGGATGACCTGCAGTCACTTCTGACTTCAAATCTTCTAACTTAACCATCCATCCGAACTAATGTCAATTTCAAATTTCAATTCAGAAATCAAAATTCA
>JAHDHT010000111.1:8459-12202 GCA_020631175.1 Chitinophagales bacterium | reverse complement strand
AATTATGAAAAAAATTATCCACTAAAATCCCGTCAACCTATATCATGGGAGATCACTCTGTATTTTCTTTGCGCTATTTTATCATCCGAACAACAGCAAAAGACCTTTGCGCCTTAGCGTCTTTGCGGTAAAAATATCCTCCGAACTTCTCCCGACCGCAGTGGAGGGAACTTTCGGTTCAATTAGAACTATTCAATAACAAAAACAAATCATTCATAAACCGAAAGATTTACTTCGACAAGTCTCAGCACATGCCTCGACTTCGCTCGAAATATTCTCTGCGTCCTCTGTGGTAAAAAACAGAACAGAACAAAACCGAAAATATAAACAGACACTTGTCGTTATACTGTGGAAAGCAAGCCTTTCACCTTCACTGCATTCGACCTATTTTACAGGCACAATATGAAACAAAAAATACGCTTAATAATTTCAGCGGTAATGGTGTCCCTATGCACTCCATTGTTCGCTACCACTATATTCGAATTACCCGCCGAACCAAACCCGGTGATCGGTCCCGTTCAGGATGAATTCAACTGGATCGAAAGTAAGATCAGCTCGATGACGCTCGAAGAAAAAATCGGACAGCTCATGATGGTTGCTGCTTACAGTGGAAAAGATAAAGCCCACGAAAATGAAATCGCTTCACTGGTCAAAAATTACCAGCTAGGCGGATTGATTTTCTTTAAAGGCGGGCCGGTAAAACAAGCCAAACAAACCAATCGCTATCAAAAAGAAGCGAAAGTACCTTTAATGATTGCCATTGATGGGGAATGGGGCTTGAGTATGCGACTTGATTCAACCGTAAAATATCCAAGACAACTAATGCTTGGGGCACTGCAGGATAATCAGTTGATTTATAACATGGGCCGGCAAATTGCTCAACAATGCAAACGAATCGGCGTGCATGTCAACTTCGCTCCGGTAATTGATGTAAACAACAACGCCAACAATCCCGTAATTAACGATCGTTCTTTCGGAGAAGATAAATACAATGTTGCCGCCAAAGGAATGGCATATATGAAAGGCATGCAGGATAATGGTGTTATGGCTTGCGCAAAACACTTCCCCGGACATGGAGACACAAATGTCGATTCTCATCTTGATCTTCCGGTTATACAACACGATCGGGCAAGGTTAGAAGATTTGGAATTATTTCCCTTCAAAGAATTGATTCGAAATGATTTGCAAAGCATGATGATTGCGCATTTGAGCATCCCTGCTTTAGACCCAACACCCAATCAGGCATCTACTTTGTCCAAACCAATTGTAACCGATTTACTTCGTCATCAAATGGGTTTTGATGGATTAATTTTTACGGATGCTTTAAACATGGAAGGAGTTGCCAAATATTACGGTCCCGGTGAAGTGGAAGTAAAAGCCTTACAGGCAGGAAATGATGTTTTACTTTTTCCACGTGATGTTCGTGCAGCAGTAAAAGCCATTACAAATGCTATTAATAACGGTACGCTTAGCGTGAGTAGAATTGAAGAAAGTGTAAGGAGAATACTAAAAGCAAAATATAAAGTTGGTTTAAACCGATATCAACCGGTTAACACACAAAATATTATTAATGATTTAAATCAGGTTGCGTACGATTTATTAAATCGTCAAATAAATGAAAACGCGCAAACGCTGGTTGAAAACCAACATAATCTTGTTCCATTAAAAAGATTAGATACCTTAAGAATTGCTTCGGTTACGATTGGAGGAAAGCCTAAAAACTTCTTCACTAAAACATTAGATTTTTATGCGCCTGTTGATGATTATTATTTAAGTAAATCGGCTTCAGAAACCGACAAACAAAACTTATTGAACGCTTTAAAACCTTATAACCTGGTAATTACAAGCATTCACGATATGAGTCGGTTTAAACGAAAAAACTATTTTGTTACTAACTCTATGCAAGATATTGTGCAGCGCATAGAACAAAGCAAAAAACAAATACTCATTGTAAACGGTACGCCTTATAGCTTAGAGAAATTTAATGGTATGAGTACTTTAATGTGCACCTACCAGGATACCGAGTTAAGCCAACAAGTGACTGCTCAAATTTTATTCGGAGCAATAGGCGCAAACGGTGCGCTTCCCGTCACTGCAAACAGTCAATATTATTATGGTAAAACCTTCAAAACTCCGGGAGGATTAAGATTAAAATATACTGTGCCGGAAGAAGTAGGTTTAAGCAGATATGACTTCCTTCCTATCGATAGCATTGCACAAAAAGCAATTGATTCAAAAGCAACACCCGGATGTGTAGTGTTAATGGCAAAAGACGGAAAAGTAATTTTTTATAAATCTTATGGCTATCATACTTATAATAAAAAAACATCCGTCCACCCGGGCGATATCTACGACATTGCTTCTTTAACCAAAGTTTGTGCGACGAACTTAAGTCTCATGAAGTTACATGAAGAACAAAGAATTAACATCGACGGACAGTTAGGATCTTATTGTACGAGAGTAAAAGGATCTAATAAAGAAAACATCGTTATTTCTGATATGCTTTTACATGAAGCAGGTTTAGTTTCGTGGATTCCATTTTATGCTGAAACCGTTGACGATAAGAAAAATCCGGGAACACAATACTCTACTAAAAAAGATGGAAGCTTTAATTTAGAAGTTGCAAACGGTCTGTATATGGACCGAAACTATGTAGGTGAAATGTGGGACACTATTTTAAGTTCAGAATTATTGAATTTAGGAAAGTATCGATACAGTGATTTGGGTTATTATTTATTTAAAGAAACCGTTGAAGAACAAACCCAATTATCCTTTGATGTATTTACAGATCAAAAATTCTATCGTCCACTCGGCTTAAAAACGATGACCTTTAATCCCTTATTAAAACACGATACAAAGTGGATTGTGCCAACAGAAAAAGACGATTATTTCCGCCATCAAACATTAGATGGGCATGTACATGATATGGGGGCAGCCATGCTGGGCGGCGTTAGTGGTCATGCCGGTTTGTTTTCGAATGCGAATGATCTGGCGATCGTTTTTCAAATGCTTTTGAACAAAGGAAATTACGGAGGCGAATATTATTTCTCTCCTGAAACAATCGATCGTTTTACAGCCATCCAAAAAGAAAACAATCGCCGCGGACTTGGTTTTGATAAACCAAATTTAAAAGACATTGAAAATTCGCCTTGTTGTGAAGATGCTACCTCTTACACTTTCGGCCACACCGGTTTCACCGGCACCTGCGCCTGGGCAGATCCGACTTACAATACGGTATATGTATTCTTAAGTAACCGCGTCCATCCAAAAATGAATAACACGAAGTTGCTGAAAGACGATGTAAGAACGAAGATTCAACAGGTGATGTATGATGCTTTGGAAAGAGCGGGATTGAAGTAGAGGATATAGTCGTTAGGTTTAAGGTAGAAGTCGTTAGTGCTTTTTCGAATAAATAGAAGATTCGCATTGAAAAATCCTCCCTATCAAGGGAGGACGCATTTGTCCGAGAGCGCAAAGCGCGATTGGTTACAAATGCTGGAGGGTGTAAAGTCCAAGAGCGCAAAGCACTACCTGTCTAGTGTTTGCTGAAAGATAGAACCTTATGTCGCCAATCAGCAGACAACAAAAATCACCCCTACATCTGAACCAAAATCAATATCGTACCTTTATAATCTAAAACAAGCCTATGCGCATAGGAATAGTATGTTATCCAACCTACGGAGGAAGTGGAGTTGTTGCCACAGAACTGGGAAAAGCACTGGCAGATAAAGGCCATAAAGTGC
>JAHDHT010000111.1:7260-8359 GCA_020631175.1 Chitinophagales bacterium | reverse complement strand
GGAGTTGTTGCCACAGAACTGGGAAAAGCACTGGCAGATAAAGGCCATAAAGTGCACTTTATTTCCTATAAACAACCGGCACGCTTAAGTGGCTTCCATGAAAATATCATTTTCGATGAGGTCGTTTTTTCTGACTATCCTTTATTTGATTTTCCACCATACGAAACTGCATTAGCAGGAAAAATTGTCGATAGTGTAAAATACAGTAAACTGGATATTATACATGTGCATTATGCTATTCCTCACGCAACATCAGCATTTTTAGCAAAGAGCATTTTAAAAACATATGGAATCGATATTCCTGTTGTCACCACCCTTCACGGGACCGACATTACCTTAGTCGGGAAGGATGTAACCTTCGAACCGGTAGTTACTTTTTCGATTAATCAATCAGACGGTATCACCACCGTTTCCGAAAGTTTGAAACAAGATACTTACGATAATTTTGCTGTAAGAAAAGACATCGAAGTAATTCCCAACTTCATCGATTTAGCTACTTTTCAGAAATACGATAAAAATCATTTCAAAAAAGCCATCGCACCGAACGGTGAGCCTATATTAGTACATACCTCCAACTTCAGAAAAGTAAAACGCATTCAGGATGTGATTCGTGTTTTCGATAAAATCGTAAAACAAATGCCCGCCAAACTATTATTAATCGGCGACGGCCCTGAACGTAAAAAAGCAGAACTCCTTTGCCGCGAATTAGGCAACTGCGACGAAGTACGTTTCCTAGGAAAACAAGATGCTGTCGGTGAATTATTAGCCGTAGCCGATTTATTTTTCCTTCCATCCGAAAGCGAAAGTTTTGGTTTAGCCGCACTCGAAGCAATGGCATGCGAGGTACCCGTAATTTCCTCCAATGCTGGAGGTATTCCTGAAATTAATATACAAGGAGAAACCGGATTTCTAAGTAAAGTCGGAGACGTAGAAGACATGGCAAAAAATGCCTTAAAACTTTTACAAGACGAAGCCTTATTAAATGAATTCAGAGCCAATGCATTAAAGCAAGCGCAAAAATTCGACATTAACAATATCGTTCCGGATTACGAAGCTTTTTATGAGCAGACTATGGATGGGGTTTTACGGGCGGTTTGAT
>JAHDHT010000111.1:3195-7160 GCA_020631175.1 Chitinophagales bacterium | reverse complement strand
GTTCTGCTGGGGCCGGTGGCAAGGCTTACGAAGGTGGGTAAATCGTGGCCGTATTTTGCATTCATAATATTCATTGCAGCATCAATATTATAAACCAACTGATTTGTATACGCAACGCAAACATGTACCGGAGGGTAAACCGACAATGTTCTTCCGGAAGCTAATGAAGAGCTTAATAAAATACTTCCCGTTCGGGCGACTAAAGCTTCACATCGGGTTAAACCAACTTCAGCTGTTTCGATATCTCTATCCTTCCCAAAAAAATCAAAAGAAGAAACTTTTAAAACTTCCTGTAAATCTTCATCCCAGCAATGCACTTCCTTCCAGCCTTTTAATTTTTTTAAATCCATTAAAGCTGTAGCAAATTCTGCCAAATCTTCGCAGTAAATAAATTCTCCTTTTACCTTGGTAAATTCTTCGGCGAAAATGATGGGTAATTCTTCATCGCTGCGCACAAAAACATCTTCGGCAGCCACCACATCATCGAAAGGTTTAGGAACCTTATTGAGCAAAGCCTTTTGAATCTTCTTTAAAATCTTGTCTTTGCTCAGGTTCTTTGACATGTGTGTTTAAATTATTAAGCTAAAACCCTAAGCCGCACCGTCTTCTTCGGCTGCAGCAGGCTTTTCGTCAGATGAAGATTTATCTTCAGCACCAGCATCAGAACTCTCGCCAGTAGCATGACCATTAGCCGAACCGTTACCGTTGCCATTTCCATTCGAACTCGATCCTGAAATAGCGGCTATGTAATCAATTTCCTGTTGCGACTTCACAAACGGACGTTCACCGATTAAAGAAACCAAATCGTTTTTAAATAAAATCTCTCTTGACAATAATTCTTTAGCAATGATATTTAAATCCTCCCGATGCTTCGTTAGCAATTCTTTGGTACGTATATAAGCTTCATCGATCATCTTACGCACCTCTTCATCTATTATGCGGGCCGTTTCATCCGAATACGGCTTACTAAATTGATATTCACCCTGTGGATCATTAAAAGATACCTGGCCTACTTTTTTATTCATACCGTAAATGGTAACCATTCCATAAGCCATTTTAGTAACCCGTTCCAGATCGTTTTGTGCGCCTGTTGTAATTTTACCAAATACAATTTCTTCAGCAGCTCTTCCACCCAAAGTCATACACATCTGATCAATCAACTGCTCTGTTCGATATAAGAATTGCTCTTTCGGTAAATACTGCGCATAACCCAATGCTGCAACACCACGAGGTACAATCGTAACTTTCACTAATGGATGTGCATGCTTTAAAAACCAACCGGCAACAGCATGGCCCGCTTCGTGATATGCAATGATTTCTTTCTCTTCCGGAGAAATTAATTTGTTCTTTTTCTCCAATCCACCAATTACCCGATCAATCGCATCCTGGAAATCCTGCATTTCAATGCGCTTCTTATTTCTTCTTGCAGCAATTAATGCCGCTTCATTACAAACATTAGCAATTTCAGCACCTGCAAATCCCGGAGTCTGCGCCGCTAATCGAGCAGCATCCACATCACCACCGTACTTCAATGGCTGTAAGTGTACTTTAAAAATTTGCTCCCGACCATTTAAATCCGGCTTATCAATTCCGATCTGACGATCGAAACGACCCGGTCGCAATAATGCTGAATCTAATACATCCGGTCTGTTCGTTGCCGCTAAGATGATCACCCCTTTATCGGAGCTAAATCCATCCATCTCAACTAATAATGCGTTCAGCGTATTTTCTCTTTCATCGTTACCCTGAACAGCATTCCTTCCACGAGCACGACCGATTGCATCAATCTCATCAATGAAAATGATACATGGTGCTTTCTCACGCGCCTGCTTAAATAAATCACGCACACGACTGGCACCAACACCTACAAACATCTCCACGAAATCAGATCCGGAGATACTGAAGAAAGGCACCTGCGCTTCACCTGCAACCGCTTTTGCCAATAATGTTTTACCCGTACCCGGAGGGCCGATCAATAAAGCTCCTTTCGGAATCTTACCACCAAGGGCCGTATATTTTTTAGGATTCTTTAAGAAATCTACGATCTCTTTTATCTCTTCTTTTGCTTCGTCCAGACCGGCAACGTCATCAAAAGTGACGTTCACTTCAGCATTATCAAACAAAGTTGCCTTCGATTTCCCGATATTAAAAATCTGACTTCCGCCACCTCCAACACCGCCACTCACACGACGCATGATGAACAACCAGATACCAACGATAATTAACAGTGGTAATATCCAGCTGAAAATATCCAAAAAGCTTGTTTTGGTCGCGTAATCATAATTCGGCATTAGAATCTTATTCTTATTACCGGTATTTAAGCTTGCAATTTCCTCCTGCAGATTATCGATATAATCTTCGGAGTTACCGATAGCAAAGGTATAGTGCGGACCTTTCGTTAACTGTTGTAAACGATTGTCTTTCACATCTTTATACACTGGTTTGCTAAGGCGATCTTCCTTTATAAAAATCTCCACCCGATTCTGCACACGGATAACTACGAGGCTATCTACATCATTGGTTGGAAGAATTTCTTTCATAAAGCGGGTCTCACTTATTGTCTCCGGACCGCCGCTCAATGAAGTAAATTGAACGAGTAATAACAGCACAGCAATGATCCCGTAAATCCAATAAAAATTGAATTTACTTTTCTTGCCGGGACCTTTATTTCCGCCGGTGTTATTTACATTTCCATTATTGTTATCTGACATCTTAAAGTTTTCGTATTAAATACAACAAGTAAACGGGCATAAAAGGTTTAGTATGATTTTATGATGCCGTCACTCCACAGGGCTTCGATATTGTAGAACTCGCGTTTCTCTTTATAAAACACATGAACTACAATGTCAAAGTAGTCGATCAAAACCCATTCCAAGTTGTTTTCACCCTCCGAATGTATGGCATATTCGCCGGTTTTCTGCTTGACATTGAACTGAATATGCTCAGAAATGGCACGAACTTGTGGCATATTGTCAGCCTCGCAAATTATAAAGTAATCTGAGATGGCTTCCGGTATGGCTTTAAGATCTATCGAAACAATGGATTCACCCTTTTTGTCTTCAATGCTTTCTATAATCGTATTATGTAAAAGCGTGGTCTGCTCTTCATTCTTTTTCAATACCGTTGTTCTTTCCAAATATTTCTTTTTTTACGTTTTTACGAAAATACAAATAGTTTTGCTTACCCATGAACGCATCCATCAGTATCGGCAAAAACTTTATTCAGCTCAGGGAAACCGGAAGCACAAATGATTATGCCCTTCAACTGTTAAACGCATATAACCCGCCTGAGGGTACAATAGTTTCCACTTTTCATCAGAAAAAGGGCAAAGGTTATCAGAATAATGTCTGGATCAGTGAAAAAGATAAAAATCTGAGCTTTAGTATCATATTAAAGCCCGCATTTTTAAAGGCTTCAGAGCAGTTTCGCCTGAATCAGTGGCTGTGTGTTTCGTTGGTTAAAAAACTGCGGTTTTTGTTTGGTTTGAAGCTCCAGATCAAATGGCCTAATGATCTTTTTTTGGATGGAAAAAAGCTCGGAGGAGTATTGATTCAAAATTCAGTGAGCGGTAATCATTTAAAACATAGTGTTTTAGGGGTTGGAATAAATGTAAATCAGAGCGACTTTCCAGATGACATACCTTTAGCTTATTCTTTAATTAATGCCGGGGTGGATGGATTGGTATTGACGGATTTATTGAGCGAATTGGTGCTTGAACTAAATTCAAAATATAGTTTAGTGTCGATGAAGCAATGGTCTGTATTGAATGAAGCGTATCATAGTTTTTTGTTAGGATGGAAGGAAAAGCGCTCATTTAAAAACCTGATCGACGGCAATGAAGATTCATTCGAAGGGGAAGTTTTGGGTGTCGATGAATTTGGTCGCCTCCAACTGAAGGTTGAGCGTGAGTTGCGGCTATTCAATTTTAAGGAGCTGGAATGGGAATGACCGCAGGTCATCCCGAA
>JAHDHT010000111.1:0-3095 GCA_020631175.1 Chitinophagales bacterium | reverse complement strand
GCAGCCAAAGGTGATCTCGAATCCCGCCTCTCGCTTCTGGAATTCAAAAATTGCATACCCCCACTAAAACCCCTATTTTCACCACCCTACAAAATCAAGCACATGTTCGCAGCAAACAGTTTTAAGGATAAAGTCATTTTGGTGAGCGGAGGTCGCAGCGGAATTGGCTATGAAATCAGTAAACAATTCCTTCAGCACGGAGCGAAAGTTTGTATCATTTCACGAAAAGAAGAACTCTTAGCCAAAGCCGCAGAAGAACTTTCAGCATTCGGAAATGTGATTTATCAGGCATGTGACATCCGTCAAACGGAGCAGATACAGGCTGTAGCAGAAAAAATAAAATCAGCATTCGGTCGATTAGATATTTTAGTTAATAATGCCGGCGGACAATTTCCGGCTTTGGCAAAAATGATTAATGATAAAGGATGGAATGCGGTTATCAATAATAATTTAAACGGCACCTTTTTCATGGCCCGTGAAATGGCGAATCATTTTTTTATTGATCAAAAACATGGTTGTATTATAAATATAATAGCAACTATTTCAAGAGGCTTTCCAGGCATGGCACATACAGGAGCAGCTCGTGCCGGCGTTGAAAATTTAACCAAGACATTAGCACAGGAATGGGCAGACTATAATATCAGAGTCAATTGTATCGCTCCGGGCATTATTGAATCATCCGGTTTGGATACCTATCCTCAACAAATACAAGACATGTTTGCCGAAGCAAAAAAGGCTATTCCGGCAGGTCGATTCGGGACCGTAAATGATATTGCCAACAGCGTTTTATTTTTATCGAGTCCATTGGCAGACTACATCAATGGGATTAGCCTCTATGTAGACGGTGCGCAGCATTTAAATTATGATAAAATGGGATTAGCCAGAGTCTTAAAATCATTCATGGAATAAAAACATCAAAATGACATCATACTATTTTAACGAAGAACACGAATTATTCAGAGCAAGCTTAAAAGACTTTTTAAAAAAAGAAGTGCTTCCAAATATTGATCAATGGGAAGAGCAAAGACAAATCCCGAAAGACATCTGGAAAAAAATGGGTGACATGGGTTTTCTTGGTTTAGGATTTCCCGAAGAATATGGAGGATTAAATCTCGATTTCTTTTATGATGTCGTTTTTTGCGAAGAAACTTCTAAAATGTTTTCGGGTGGATTTACCATTACACAATTAGTGGTGCAATATATGTCCGCACCCTATATTTTAAAATACGGTTCAGAACGATTAAAACAAAAATATTTACCGGGATTAATTAAAGGTGAATTAATCAGCAGCATCGGTATCACCGAACCGGGTGCCGGTTCTGATGCGATGAATATTAAAACCACCGCTTTTCGGGAAGGAGATCACTATGTGGTAAATGGTTCTAAAACTTTTATTACCAATGCCGTTTACGGCGACTTAATTATAACTGTTGTAAAAACAAATCCTGAAGCCGGTAGTGCAGGCGTTAGTTTATTAGTTATCGATCGAAATGCGGAAGGTGTTTCAGCAACCAAATTAAAAAAGCTTGGATGGCATGCTTCCGATACTGCAGAGCTTGCTTTCGATAATGTAAAGGTTCCAGTTGAAAATTTAATCGGAGAAGAAGGACAAGGATTTTATTATTTAATGGGCGGCTTACAACTTGAACGATTGGCCGGAGCCATCAGCGCCTATTCAGCTTGTGAATCAGCTATCGAATATTCCTTAAAATACATGAGCGAACGGTCTGCCTTTGGGCGAACTATAAACCGCTTTCAGGTATTAAGGCATAGAGTCGCACAAATGGTTGCCGAAATAGAATCCTGCAAAGCATTCGTTTTACATTGCTGCCGCATGAATAATGACGGACATTATGCTGTTAAAGAATGTTCGATGGCAAAATTATTAGCCACAGAATTATCAGACAAAGTAGCTTATCAATGTCTTCAATTTTTCGGAGGCTATGGATACATGGAAGAATATAAAATGGCGCGTTTCATGAGAGACAGCCGTGTTGGAACAATCGGCGGAGGAAGCTCTGAAATTATGCGTGAGATCATTGCCAAAATGGTAATTGATGATGTGAATTATAAAAGCAGTTCGGCAGAAACAGCAGCACATTCTGCTAATTCATCAGAAGCATCATCCGGCATAGATATCAATCGCTTATTAGAAGGCATTCAAAAAAAGGCAGGTAGTGTCGCTCCTTTAGGCAACAGTTTAAAATTCAACTTTACCAATGATCAACAAATTTTCATCGACGGCTCCGGCGATCAAAATGAAGTTTCGCTCGAAAACAAAGATGCCGATTGTACAGTCGATGTAAGTTTGGAAGATTTCATGGCCTTAACCAAAGGCGAACTCAACCCGATGAATGCAATGATGCAGGGTAAAATTAAAATCAATGGTGATATGCAGGTAGCGATGAAACTGCAACAAATCCTGTAGAGTCGACTTAAGTCGACTCTACTGCGTATCTTTGCCTTGAAATGGATACGTTCGACGAATTTCGATTAATTAAACAGTTGCGGAATGCTCTGGCTGACTTGGGTTTTGTGAAACCAACTCCTATTCAGGCACAGTCATATAATGTAATTCGCTCCGGAAAAAATGTAGTGGGCATTGCTCAAACAGGTACAGGTAAAACTTTAGCCTATACGCTTCCCGTTATTAATGAGTTAAAATACAGTACACAAAAAGATCCTCGTGTTTTAATTTTAGTGCCTACCCGCGAACTGGTTGTTCAGGTTGTTGAAATGACTGAGCAGCTAACGGAATATATTAGTCTCGATGTGAAAGGTGTATATGGTGGTACGAATATCAATACGCAAAAACAGATGTTGCTGGAAGGATGTGATATTTTAGTTGCTACACCCGGTCGATTATATGACCTTGCATTGTCTTATTCTATAAAACTAAAGTACATTAAACAACTTATCATCGATGAGGTGGATGTTATGCTGGATTTAGGTTTCCGTTTTCAATTAACCAATCTATTTGATCTGCTTCCTGTAAAAAGACAGAACATAATGTTTTCGGCAACTATGACAACTGAAGTCGATGAATTAATTAATGACTTTTTTATTGCTCCTCAAAAAATCCAGGTTGCTGTTAG
>JAHDHT010000433.1 GCA_020631175.1 Chitinophagales bacterium | reverse complement strand
TTCTACCCTTCACAGGCGGACCTTTTAGCTACATGAAAAATTACGGTAAAGAAAACCTAGAAGATACCTTTAAACGTTTAGAAGAAAAGTACGGACCGAGATTTAATATGGCTTAATAGAAAATTAATTTAAGTTTAGGTTTAAGTTTAAACTTAAACCTAAACTTAAATTATTGCTAATATATAGGATATCTAATCCACCAAAACCTCTGTCAATCCATTCTGAACAGAAAAAGAAATGGTTTCGCTTCCAGTACCCCATTCAACAGATAATTGATCTCTGTTAGCATTCCAACGTGTAACCGGCAAATCGTCTCCATCATAAAACGGGAAAAGCAAAACTTTAAAATCCGGAGCAACAACATCAGCTTCTAAAACAAGACGCGTAATCGGAGCATTACCATTTATTCCGGGATTTGCTATTTCAAGATAGCCGGCTGTTTCTGTACATGGTGAAATTTCAGCACAGAATTCTGCATTTTGAAAAACCTGAAAACCATCTTCCAATTCAATTTTTCTTCCGGCCTCAAATTCCACATCTCCCCCACCTAATATTATTCCATCCGAACCAATACTATCAGCTGACTCATATAATCCATCCACAATTAAACCGGATTCATACAAAGAACCTCTACACTGTCCGTTATTATTTAAAACCCGTACTAAAAGTTTTCTTGAACCGCCATTCGATTCTTTCAATATAATATCATTTCGAAATTCAGCTCCATAATAATCAGTAATCATTGTATCAACTTTAAGATCATTGGCGATTTGAGCAAGCCATTTATAATTATGTACATCCGAATCTTTTTGAACATCGTCGACAATTAAAACATAAGGTTTTTCACCATGCACCATCGAGGCTGTACGATAAACTCTTTGCATAGGATTGTATTGTCTTTTCACAATACGCTCTAATTGTCCCGGATTATTCCAATGTCCGAAATCATAAAAAGGAATGTTATGATAAAATTCATTTCCTTGTTGATATCTGAAATCATTCCAGGTCTCATTTGCAGCAATCCATCCATCCGAACCTAACCATGGATGATCATTCCCGGGGTTTTGTCCTGACCAATGATATTCCCAGGTATAAGCGTATGTTGCATCACCACTAATGGTTATAACTTTTTGACCATCATTAAAAGATAACACTTTACCGGGTTGTCTTGCCTTTTGCCCGTCATTGGGAGTTATAGCAATACCTGTATCATTTACTAAAATACAACTGTGATATTCGGTTGGCTGAAAATTACTTCCATATGTATAACGCACCCAAATTCTTTCAAGTCCGCTTAAAGTAAAACTGTTACGGTCACCGTTGGTATGTCCGCCAAAATCTTGTCGACAATGAAACTGCATCATTAAATTATCTTCTTCAAAACCACTCCGCATAATTGCCATACCTCTTTCAGGTGCGAAATAAGATTTTGAGCCTAATGTATTTTCATTTTGAAGGCTCCAGTTTCCGCTTGTATAATCATCGGCAAAAATAGCTGCCATCAAAAGATAGTTGTGATATCCTGAAGTAGCAGGTTCAATTTGCTGATAAACATAACCGCTTGAATTCAACTGATACCATTCCTCAATATAATTCCTCCATACAAAATCAATTGCTTCATTGTCAGGAAAAGCATATTTCAAACCAAGTACATCAGCAGCATTAAATTTGTATCCGCCTTCCGTATCATTCCATCCGGAACCTCCCCAAACATCCGTCCCAAAAAAAGCATGTCCATAAGGTTGAGTAATTGCCGGTAAAAAAGACTCTCCGAATGAACGAACATGAGGATGCGGCAACAAAGAATAACCTCTTTTTGCAGCAGCAATCAATGAAGTAACAAACTGGTAATTTTTACCAAGTCCTTCAAATGGAGTACCGGAAGCATACCATCCATAACTGATAAATTTATAATAAGACTTCATATAGTCT
>JAHDHT010000432.1 GCA_020631175.1 Chitinophagales bacterium | reverse complement strand
TGTTTTTCCAAATCCGAAAACGCATCTCCGTCTGCGCCCAACTATAATGCTGATCCCGATAACGGCCCCGTATATAACCGCGCGCATATTTCGTTCCGCCCAATTGAGGTAAACGATGAAAAGGAACATCACCAAAAGACAAAAAACTTCCGGCACTCAATGCCCAGATAAGCTTTTCATTCAACGGTATAAATTCACCGTATTCGAAATAATGATATTGAAAGGTAAAATCACTAATCACATCTTCATTGTGAAATAAATTGGTTAATCTTAGATATCGCCCTTTACTTGGTTGATAAACATTATCTCTTACATCATATAATAAATGAATCCCAATTCCGGAAACCAATCCTCCATCCTTCCCAACAATCTCCTGCTGATCTAAAATACCATCTGTTTCAACTTCTGTAATATTAAAATTCTCAAACCACCAATTCGGACCTACATATAAATTCGGTAATACTTTATAATTGAAATTTCCTTCCAACCTTGGAAAACTAACAGAAAAGTTCTCAAGATCTTCTTCTAAGCTATTATTCCCGATTCCATAAAAGGGAAAGAAATAATCATAATAACCAACTTCACCCTTCACGAAAAAATCATTATTCTTCCAGAACAATTGATAAGGGAAGTATAATAAAATCTGCTTATTAAGTGTATAAGCTCCACCCGGAGTAATCTGCGATGAAAAGTTATCTTCAGTAGCTCGGTTAATCGTAAATTGCCCAACCATTCCCGCTCCAAAACCCCAATTCGATTCGGGAGTGAAAAAGATAACCGGGAGCGGCAGGATGCGAAGATTTTTGGTGCTGTCTTTCACCGACTGTTCCTGCGCAGAAACGAGTTGGCTAAACAACAGCAATAATATAAGGCAACATACATTTTTCACTGCTGCAAAATGAGCAATTATTTTTTAAATATTTGAATCGAGGCTGACAATAAAACACAAAATATTATATTAGTTTAAGTGATTACATTTTCTAAAAAGCCATTTAAAATATCAACTGATCATGTTCGTCTCTATTATTATCAGGAGCTTGATCAAAGAAAACAACAGAACTCCGGAGTTATCGTAGATGATGCCTGCTATGAGTTAATGTTCGTAAAAGAAAAAGATGTAAAACTCATTAATGAAGGAAAAGAATCTTATCTCCTCCCTCCTGCTTACACTGTAAATAATTTATCCGGACCGTTTAAATTTGAATTCAGCGATACGTTTACTTCCTTTTGCATTAAACTACAGCCATGGATGAATGCTTCTTTTGTGCCGGTAGAAAAATCACAACTATTAAATCTCAATACCGTTTATCCCGGTCAGCTAAGCCACTTGCACGATCAACTATTTTCTTCAAAATCATTTAATGAAATGACTCAATATGCGGAAGAATTTTTGATAGCGGCTAATATAAAACCGAATAAAGAAGTTGATTTGATTAGAGATGTATGTAAATATATTTATGAAAATTCAGGCAATGTTACAGTCAATGAACTGGCAGATAGATTCAATATTTATCGACAAAAATTGAGTGCCCTTTTCAGGAAGGAAGTAAAATATACCATCAAAAAGTTCATTAACTGTATTCGTATTTCTGCTTGTTTGAAATATAAGCTGAAGCATCCTGAAATGTCCTTAACCGAAATCGGACATAAATTTGGATCCTTTGAGCTCCCTCCCTTTCCGAGGGAGGGCTAATTTTGCCGAAGAGCCTCAGGCGATTCGATGCAAAATGGGAGGGTTGGAAATGTTTTAGTTAAATATACATTTTTAACTTTATGACAACCACCTGTTTTGAAACCATTCGCTTTGCAAGCTCATGGACAAAACTGTCGTCCTTGGAAAGGAGGACTTGAACTCATTTTTAAAGAAGTCTATTTTTATTGATACGTTCTTGCAAACAATATAAACATCCCAATACCGAAAGATTTTTCGTTGGCG
>JAHDHT010000431.1 GCA_020631175.1 Chitinophagales bacterium | reverse complement strand
CATTTCGAACGGTATACTTTCTATTCTCGCATAAGAAGCCAGATCACTTATTAATGTATGTAATGAAACTGAAGCAGAATCTATGTATTCAAAATATTCTTCTGTTTCTTTATCAATCGGATTAATTTTGCGTTTAATTAAATTTGCAAAAGAAGAAATCGACCGGATTGGTGCTTTTAGATCATGTGACATCATCCGTGTAAATAAAACCAGCTCCTGATTCTTTTGATCTGTTTGTCTTATTGCTTCTTTTTTTTCCTGGTTAGAATCATTCAATTGCTGAATTACAAATTGCATTCTTAATTCTTGCTGCTGAACATAATTTACAAAACGTATCAACAATATATTAGCAAGAAAATAAACCATATAGAACTGCAAATACTTTTCAATAAATTGGAAATTTAGAGCAACATGCAAAACAAAACAAAGAATAAAATAAAACCATTTCCAACGATTATCTCTTAATAAGATAATATTAGCAAGCGCAATTAAAAAAAGATGAGCATTTGCATCCTCCATAAATTGCAGTCCGGCAAGACTAAACGAAACATTAATAACAATAACAGAAATAGACACTATTCCTAGAGCGTAATAGTGTCTGTTTTTTTTACATAATGACAAGCTATAAATCATTAATGCGATAAAGAAAAAATCTACAAGAAGCATTAAATACTCACCCCTTAACAATCTAAAAAGTAAAAAGAAAATACTTATACCAACAGCAAGGTAACAGACCAACATAATAATGCTTCTTCGAATTTGGTCAAGTTTACTATGCGCTTTATCAATCACCAATATTGTCTCTTCTCTTAAAAGTATTTTTAGTAATCTATACGTGAAATAGCAATTTTATTAGCATATTTAACACCCCGTTTGCTAAAACAGTTAATCAATCACTCTAAATCTTCCCCGCATTTTCATATGATGCCCAGGATAAGTACAAATAAATGTATAATCACCCACAGGAGGTGCTTCAAACTCCAGTTCTACTGTTTGACCGGGCTGAGCAAGATCAGAAGCGACAATAACCGCCGGATGATCGGGTACATATTTTTTCGAATTGCCAGCTTTAATTGCTTTCACTCCAACTTCATCGGCTTTGCCTTTTTGCACCAATACAAAGTTATGCACCATCATTTTATCAGAACCGGCATTTACCAATTTCAAATTTACTTTTGATCCTGCTTTAACTACGATATTTTTAATGTCGTAATCCATTGTCGTCATTGTATTACCAGTAGCATTTAAAACGATTGATGTAAGTCCATCAATTACCGGCAAAGCTTTTAAACTTGATGAAGCAGGTTTTGTAGAAATGTCTTTTTGCTTTGGCTTCGTTGTTCCTCCACCGCAAGCGTAAAAAAAACTTATAAATACAATTAAAAAAATTACTCTACTCATGTTAAAATGCCGGTCTGGCTGGTTTGTTATTTAAAATAGTTTCAATTTTCTCTAAAACCTCATCAGTTAACAATGCCATCGCATCCAAGGCCTCTAAGTTCTCCGTTAGCTGACTTAATTTGGAAGCTCCTAAGATCACCGTTGTCACATTTTCATTTTTAGCACACCATGCTAATGCCAATTTTGGCATAGTCGTTCCAATTTCAGCAGCAAGCTTAGTCAATTGTCGTACCTTCTCAATAGACTCTTCCGCCAAAGTTCGCTCCTTCAACCATTCTAAGCCTTCAATCGACAAACGGGTTCCTTCCGGAAAGCCATCATTATATTTCCCTGATAGCAAACCTGAAGCCATTGGAGACCAAATGGTAGTACCCAGACCGTGATGCTTATAAATTTCATTATAATCTACTTCTACTTTTTGCCGAACAAACATATTATACTGCGGCTGTTCCATTGTTGGTCCAATTAAATTATATCGTTCAGCTGCAGCGTGAGCCGCCATAATTTCCTGTGCACTCCACTCAGAAGTTCCCCA
>JAHDHT010000110.1:8197-12308 GCA_020631175.1 Chitinophagales bacterium | reverse complement strand
ATTTCAGTGAAGTTTTACCTATAAATGAAAAATTAACCACTGAATTTTACAAAGCAATTTTAGATGCAAAATTCAAAACTGAATTAATTGGTAAATACGGGCAGCATTTATTTGATATGGCTGCTTTAAATATCAAAGGTTTTGATCCGGTTATTATTGAGGAGTTAAAAGAACTCAATAAGTTGGCTAATGAATACACTAAAGTAAAAGGAACAGCAGAGATTGATTTTAAAGGAGAAAAATTAAATCTTCCGGGCATTGGAAAGTATTTAGTAGATGCAGACCGTTCGGTAAGACAGGAAGCTGATACAGCACGTTGGGGCTTTTTTGCAAGTAAGCAAAAAGAACTGGACAAATTGTATGATGACATGGTAAAACTACGTCATCAAATGGCTCAAAAAATGGGCTATGAGAAGTTTACTGATTTGGGATATGTGTTGATGGGACGGATAGATTACAACCGTGATATGGTACGTTCTTTCAGAGAGCAAATTGTAAAACATATTGTTCCGATCGCCACTAAGTTAAGAGAGCGTCAACGCAGACGTTTGGGTTATGATCAGTTAATGTCATGGGATCTGAATTTTAATTTTGTTTCCGGTAATCCGAAACCAAAAGGTACACCTGAAGAAATTCTTCAGAAGGGTAGAAAGATGTACAAAGAATTATCTGAAGAAACACATCAGTTCTTTGAGCATATGCTTAAATATGATTTGTTGGATGTTATTAATCGTCCGGGTAAAGCGGATGCCGGCTTTTGTTGGGAGTTAAGTAATTATAAGCATCCTTTTATTTTCGCCAACTTTAATGGTACTTCCGGAGATATTGATGTGCTTACTCATGAAGCAGGTCATGCTTTTCAATATTTCAGTAGCAATAATACACCGGTAATTGATTATCGCTGGCCGACTTCAGAAGCATGTGAAATTCATTCGATGTCAATGGAGTTTTTATGTTATCCCTGGATGGAAATGTTTTTTGAAGAAGATGCGGAAAAGTATTTCTTCTCTCATATGAACAATTCTATTTTATTCTTGCCTTATGGTTGTGCGGTTGATCATTTCCAGCATATCATTTATGAGAATCCTGAAATGACGCCTGATGAAAGAGCAAAAGCATGGAAGGAAATGGAAGACTTGTATTTACCGGATCGAAATGAAAGTGGCATTGAATATTTAGACAATGGTCGTTTCTGGCAAAAGCAAGGACATATTTATGAAATGCCTTTTTATTATATAGATTATGTATTAGCTCAGATCTGTGCATTCCAATTCTGGCAAAAAAATCAAAAAGATTCTAAAAAAGCCTGGGAAGATTATTTAAGACTTTGTAAGGAAGGAGGGAAGCAACCTTTCTTGAAATTAGTTGAACTGGCTGATTTAAAATCACCTTTTGAAGATGGCGTTTTAAAATCTGTTGCAGAAGATATTGAACGACATTTGGATCAGATTGATGACACTAAATTTTAATTGGTAAATTGACTGGTCATAAATTTATTCTAGTAGCGCTAACGCTGTTTTTGTGTTTGAATACGTACGGTCAAAAAAGTATTCAGGTAAATTTATTTGAGACGACAGATCAATATAAAACCAAAACGTATTCAAAGGAAAATGTAAAACTTTTAGTTAAGCAAAAAGGCGAGGACTATATTTGGTTTAAGAAATTTGTAGATGCTGAAACCGGTAAAAAAATTCCAAAAGCACATACCTCATGGGCTATTGAATATGAAGGGGATGTTTATTTTAACTTAGGTTATTCAAATGATCTGAATAATTGGAAAATATTTATAAAACTTGATGTTGAAGGTCCTAATTATTGTTTGAGTTTTATAGATGATGATACCCCTAATGTAGTTAAAAACTCTAGTGCTTATTATGGTGGAGGAATTACAGGCGCTTTGATAAGCGAATCCACTAAATGGGGAAGACATTGGTTTAATAGTTCAAATGAAAAAATAAAAATTCTGTTTATTGATTTAAATAATCAAAAGCAGGGTTCGATGAGTAGAAATGTCGGCAGTATTGGTGACTTACTTACACCGGCTGTTTTAGTTAAAGAATTTAGTCTTGAAAAATCAAAAGACGATGTGAGGAGATTGAGCTTTGAGGAGGTTTTGGAGATAATCCAAGCTGAAAATAAATAAACCGAAAACACATTATGGAAATACAAAATCAAGCGGGTTTGCCGCCACGCGAACACGAAAAGCCAACAGATACAACTTTGTGGTTGATTATGAATATTGTTATGACTTTACTTTGTTGTATGCCGGCCGGTATAGTAGGTATTGTTTTATCTGCAATGGCATTATCTAAAGAAAGTAGCCACGATTATAAAGGGGCAACTGAAATGAATAAATACGCAAGACTTACGTTTTTTATAGGGCTTGGTGTAGGTTTGTTTGTATTAATAGCCTATTTAATATTTGTGTTTGTAATTGTTGCTGCTGAAGGCAATCTATAAATAAGAGAATCGGGTTTAATTTAGAAATGTTTTTAAATTAAACCCGATTACATTTTTTTCACTAAATCTTAAGCAAAGGCTGCTAAAATGCCACCTCCAATAGTCAAAAAGGCAACCTGATACCCGGCATCAATTAAATAAAGTTTTAACGATTTTCTTTGGTATAAATAATTAATACCTAAAGCCGTTGCAACATAAAATAAACCGGTCATTAAACCGTGAAACATGCCATGTACAAAAGTTCGCTCTGCTTCCGCATGCGCATAAATAACAAATGTCATTCCCATCATCATTACACACATTAATACAAAACTACTACCGAAAATGAGTGGCATATTTGCTCCCTGCAAATCTTCATCGGTCATTCCCAATTCATTTTGCCATGCTTTTCCAAATAAAACCGGACTGTACCATAAAGTACCAAGTCCCCAGGCTACAATGCCTGCTAATACAATAGATAACCAAAACATAATATAAAATTTGATATCAATGTATTATTTAAATCTAATGCATGCAAGTATAAACCCTTAATTTTCTATGGATTTAAATATTAAATTAAAATCTTTTTGATTTATTTATGCTGTGAAATTGAACGTAAATACTGCTTCTTTAAAAGAGCTGGAAGATTTGCCGGGAATTGGTAAAGTTACTGCAAAGCGAATACTTGAATATATAGATGAAAAAGGCTCAATAAAAGAAATTGAAGAGTTGCGCAGCATTAAAGGAATAAGTGCTACTGCTTTTCGAAAATTTGAGCATTTGATTGAGGTTAAAAATGAGCGAAAAGGTATTTTAGTTAGTATTAAAGACTTTATCGTTCAGACGATAGAAGATAATGTCGAGACTATTAAAGTAGAAGATTTTAAGAAAGAGTCTATTAATACAACCGCTTACAGACTACCGACCATAAAGCTATTAAAACGAAAAAAATTAGATATAGATGAAATTTATGCCGTTTCGAAAAAATATGAAATCGAAGCAGCCGTAATTCAATCTGTTATTAAAATAGAAAGTTCGGGTTCCGGTTTTCTTAAAAGCGGTAAACCCAAGATATTATTTGAAGGACATATATTTTACAAAGAATTAAAAAAGGTCAAAGTTGATTTTTCAAAATTCATGAAAGCTAATCCTTCAATTGTTTATAAGAATTGGACAAGAAAACATTACAAAGGAGGTTCGGCTGAATACAGCCGATTAGAAAAAGCGATAGAATTACATCCTGAAGCGGCTTTAAAATCTGCAAGCTGGGGCCTTTTTCAGGTAATGGGATTTAATTATAGTAATTCACATGATTCGGTATTTGACTTTGTTGAATCTATGTATCAATCAGAAAATGAGCATTTAAAAGTCTTTTTTGCTTTTATTGAAAAAAACAATTTAACTAAAGCATTGCAAAAGAAAGACTGGGATAAATTCGCTTTAAAATACAATGGTCCATCATACCAGGAAAACCGTTATGCAGAACGTTTAGCCGCTTCATATAAAAGGTTCAAATCTCAAGAATTTCATTAAACCCGAAATATGCATTAGGAAATCTATTCAGGATTTATGGTTCCCAAATTGTAATTAACGAAATTATAAGAAATACTTCCAACTAGAATATTAATTTGATCGGTAGCTGTACATCCATTTCCGTCATCATAAGTATAAG
>JAHDHT010000110.1:0-8097 GCA_020631175.1 Chitinophagales bacterium | reverse complement strand
AGAATATTAATTTGATCGGTAGCTGTACATCCATTTCCGTCATCATAAGTATAAGTAATTACATGTAATCCCGGACCGGCAATGGTAGGATTAAAAGCGGAGAAGATAACTCCGTTACCCGAGAACATTCCTCCTGAAGGTGTAGCCGATAAACTTATTGGATTTATACTGGTCGTTACAGCCGGAATTGAATTTATAGATGCCGTTACATTAGAACAATCCGTATTTTGATAAATCGTACAATTATTCGTTTCATTATTAAAGTCTTCAACAATCCCGATAGGTGTTAAATCTTTCCCGGTAAAGGCAGGATATTCGGGTGGATATTTTTCAGCTCGATACGTCCATACGCTACCGGGTGCGTTACCTTGATTAACGATTATACCTCTGTCCGGATTTTGGTAAGACCAAACGACATTGCCGGTTGAAGGTTGAATTTCAAAGAATCGACCTGAAGTAGCTTCACAAACGGTTAAATTTCCATTTGGCTGCATATTAACGCCACCCATATACTGGCTGTAAAACAGATTTCCATCCACATTTCCACTCCATTCATAATCGAATGAAGTCGGCAAGTAGGTGCCATTCGACATTATATAATTACCGGCTGCATCTTCAACCGGTTCAAAAATCACCACTCTTGTATATGATCCTCCCGGACGGCCATTACCGTTTTCAAAAACGGAAAGTTTACCTCCATTCGGTAAATTGTCGCTTATCCAATCTGCATTATGCTGACCATAGAAAACTCGATCCGCAGTTGTACCGGCATCATAATTTATCGGGTTACCATATCGAAACAAAAAATCACCACCTTTTCCATACTGTCCACCCGAGCTGCCACTTGCTTCAAAAGTTGTAGTACTGTGATCGATAATAAAAGCTTCAGAGCATGACCAGCAGGAGATAACTACCTGATCTTTACCCGGATGATAGTCAATTCCGTTAAAATGCATCTTATCTGCGCTCTGGAAAACCCAGTTAGGATTATTGATGTCCCATTTACCCGGTTCATCCCCAACTACTCCATAATTGCTTTTAGTAGGATCAAAATCCTGAATCAGATGGTCTTTTATTCTCCATTCCCATACGACATTAGCGCCTGTTGCTCCGCTTGGTTGAACTTCAATTAGTGATTCTAAAGCATGGTAACTTCCAGATAGATTAGCCGGATTTCCACCCATATTTATCCATTCTGTAGCCGAAAATCGCTCTTCTTGTATGAGGATAAAATTTCCATTCGGAAGGATGGCCAGATCGGAATGTATATACTCATAATTTTGACCGGGAAACCATTTCCACAACACATTATTATCCCAATCGCGCACTTCGATATATAAGGCATTACTATTACCGGAGCCACCATAACGCACCAGATTACCGTTTTCCATTAAATATCCGGTATAGTAGGGGTTATCGTCGCAATCCCACTGATGCACGATCTCACCGCAATTATTGATTAGATATACCTGATCGCTGAAATAAGGATTGAAAAGGGTGTAACCATTATAAGCCTCAGGAGTATTATACTTTAGGCCGACAGTTGTTTGAGCTTTAAGGCTTAAGCTAATGAAAACCAGTAAAATGATATAAATGAAACGCATAAATCCTTATTTAAAATAAAAATACGCAGCACAAAATACTTTGTCTCAATAATTGATGAAATATTTACGCTTTGTAGGCTGGAAAACAAATATTCGCATTTTTAGTTTGACAAAGCCATTAGCTTCTTTTTTTATAAATACAGTATATTAACTGCAAGAATGGTTAGATGATTAAATATTTAGTAAATACACTCTTTTTGCTATTGTTTGCTTTTGCTTTACATGCAAACGATTATGTATTTGATGTATTTAACTATACGATAAATAACGGTCTTCCTTCCAATAATATATACGATATTATACAAGACGATCTGGGTTATATCTGGATCGCAACAGAAAACGGTTTATCAAGATATAATAGCTATGAATTTGAAACTTTTACTACAAAAGACGGGCTTCCGAAAAATGAAGTCGTCGGTTTGTGTGATGATGGACAAAATAGAATTTGGCTGAATTCTACCGGCGCATTTTGCTATTTAGAAAAAGGAAAGTTCATATATCCGGAGACTAATTTAAAAAGGGATATCAGTTGGAATTTCAACGCATATTCCCCAAATGAAAATAGTACATGGATATCAAGTAAGTCAAAATTGTTCTATTATAGTAGAGAAACAAATCAATTAAAGTTATCCAACGTATTTAATACTGAAGCTAAAGGAGGTGTATTTATTTTAGGAGGGAAAAATGACACCACTTATATTCATTTGAATCAGCAATTATATGCATTAGTTGATTCCACTATTGTCCGGAAATTTGAATTAGATAAGCCTGTTATAAACGGCTACTCTAAATCAGTTTTTAACTTTTGTTACCCTTATTTATATTATGCTCTAGATGAAAAATTATACTCGTGCAATGTATTAACAGGTGATCAAATTGAAATAACCGGTGATTTCGGTTATATCAGAATGATTAAGGCAACCGATAATTATTTATTAATTGCTTCTATTGAGGATGGATTAACCTATTATCCACTTAAACAGGAAAATCAGGTTTCAAAAGGTATCAAAACTTTTTTGAATCAGTTTATTTTTAACATTGAGATTGACAGAGATGAAAATTTATGGATTAGTACCGCCGATGAAGGTGTCTTTCTTAGCAGGCATTATATCAAGAAACTTAACTCTATTCAGGATAATAAGTATTTGGTAAATGGAATTATAGATGAAGTATATAAATCTAACGATACTATTATATACACAACACCAAATGAAGAAATTGTGTTTATCAGTCCTGAAAGAACAGATACATTTCAATTTTTTACTAATGTGAAGTTTCAATTATTTGACTGTGTGGATATTTTACAACTCGACAATCGGCACTTCTTAATTTCAAGTAATTATGGACTTCATCTTTTTGACGGAGAAAAAACAAAATTTTTATTAAGATCAGCATGTAAAAAATTGACTACTCATAATAATGATATTATTGTAAACACTTATACGGATGTATTAAAAATAGATAAAGATGAACTAATCGGACTAAACCAAGTTGTTTTGGATTCTGATGATAAATATGAATATTTTACTCAGGTAAATCCCGGAAGAACATATACTTCCATCATTGATCATAAGAATCAACATTGGATATGCAGTAGTATCGACGGACTAATATTATATGTTAATGGTAACAAAAAATACAAAAGAAATGAGGACCCTGTATTTAATACAAACATTATAGATTTTGTTGCGAATGAAAATTACGTTTTCGGAGCAACGAATGGAGATGGCTTATTGGTTATTAATATTGAAACTGAAGAATACAGAGTTATTGATTCAAAGGATGGTTTATTGTCAAATAGTTTGAATAATCTGGACATTTTTAACGATGAATTATACATTGCTACGAATAAGGGATTAAACATATTAAATGTTAAAGCAGATTTACTAAATGAAAAGTCGCTTAAAATAAAAAGTTTTAATGACAATAACAGTCTGGTAGAAAATGATGTATTGGATATTCATGTCGATGACACAGGAGTATATTTGAGAAGTTCAAAAGGATTTTATAATGTAGACCTTGAAAAAATCAATTCAGACAATAAGTTTGATATTTTTATTGAAGAATTTAAAGCAAATAATGAATTACTTGAGTTAAACGAAAAGAATATTTTATCGTATGATCAAAATCGAATTGAATTTAATTATTCAATGTTTAAATATGGTCAGAATTCAAATTTAGAGTATGGTTACCGTTTATCGGGACATACTAATGAATGGACAAAAACAAAAAAATCAAAAGCGTTGTTTTTTAATTTACCTTCCGGAAAATACAATTTTGAAATAGGTGTTTTTGATAATGCAACTCAAGAAGTTAGTAATATAAAAACGGTACCTTTTCAAATTAAAGGGCATTTTACAAATGCCTGGTGGTTTAGAGTTCTTTTATTTGCCGGAAGCCTTGTTTTATTATACTATTTATTTTTATCCATTTTAAATGAAAGAAGAAAAAGAGAACTTGAATTTTTGGTAGAACAAAAAACGGAAGATATAAAACTGCGTTTAGAAGAAATTAATAAAGTAAATAAAGAGCTGGAGCGCTCAAATAAAGATTTGATAAACTTTGCCCAAGTTTGTTCGCACGATTTAAAAACACCGCTAAGAAATATCAAAAGCTTTAGTCAATTGCTGTATAGAAAATACAGAAACTACTTTGATAAAGATGATAAAGAGTATTATCAATTTATTTCGGGTGGAATTGAGAAAATGAATAATGTAATAGGTGATTTACTTGAACATTCAAAAGTTAGTACAGACAGAACTAAAGAAAAAGTTGATTTCCAGCAATCTGTTGAGTGTTTAATTAAAGATTTAAAGCCTTATTTACAGGAAAATAATGCCATTGTTAACTTGAAAAATACACTTCCCAAACTACTATTTAATCATGCGAACGCAAAACAACTTTTTCAGAACTTAATTACAAACGGAGTAAAGTATAATGATAAAACTAAACCTGAAATAGAAATAGGAGTTAATGAAGACAGTCTTCAATATGTGTTTTATGTGAAGGATAATGGAATTGGAATTGAAGAAGAATACTACAATAAAGTATTTGAAATATTTCAAAGGTTACATAGTGATGAAAAGTATAATGGCTCAGGAGTAGGTTTAACCATTTGTCAACGAATCATTGAAAAATTTAACGGAGAAATCTGGATTGACTCAGATCTTGGAGTAGGTACTACTATTTATTTTTCCATCCCTAAATAACAACTACGCAAAAATTTAAAATAATTTTTGAGTGCATCTCCACTCGTTTTCGCATCCGTCTTTATTTCAAACACGGTAGTATTATCTTCATTTAGAAAGCTTAACCATTTTGATTCTAAAGTTTCAAGACTATCTGCGTAAAAGTAGCTTAGATTAAATGTTTTACAAATGTTTTCCGCTTTCGTATCATGTTCTGTTTCAAAAAACTCGTCGAACTCTGGTGTTTGGTCAGGACCTTTAACAAATCTGAAGATTCCACCGCCGCCATTATTCACCAAAACAATTTTTAATTTGCTTGATAAATGCTTTGTCCAAAAAGCATTACTGTCATAGAAGAAACCAAGATCACCCGTGATTAATAGCGTAGGAGTGTCGCTTGCGAGTGCATACCCGGCTGCAGTACTTATCTGACCGTCAATTCCGCTAACCCCGCGATTACTGAAAACATAGGGAGTACGTTCGTGATCTATTTTCCAAAGATTAGAATAGCGAACCGGAGTACTATTACTTAACTGAAGAACAAACCCTTCCGGTAAGTTGTGATAAATAAAATTCATTAGTTTAAAATCACACCATGGTAAATTGGAAATGTAATCCATTTGCCATTTCTCAAATTGTACATCTAAGTCATTTATAATAGTTCTAAACTTTAAATTATCCGGTTCAGGTAATTCGTGGATATCATCCAAAATAAACTCTGGTGCACATTCAATTTTTCGTGTTAATGCATTAAAGGTATCATGATATTGCGGTGAATATCCAATATGAAAATGATATTCAGGAGGATTGGATTTAAATATTTGTTTTATTTTTTTACTAACAATTGCACCTCCAATGGTAATAATTAAATCAGCGTTTAATTCATTATCGATACTAAATGCCATTCGGTCATATTGTCTGTAAAATGAAGCGTCATCAAGATTAGAGGTTGTCTCCGTTAAGACTATCGTATCTTCTCTTTGGGCTATTCTGTTTAAAATTTGTTTTAATTCATTTTCCGGTGTCATTTGTCCAACACAAATTACTTTTCGTTTAGACATTTTCCAGGCAAGGTAAACCTCTGCTTTAACAGATGCACTTACAGAATTGTATGCATTTAAATCTGTTAATGGAATTTCTTCAGCTTTGTATTCCGTTTCGTTATATAAAGGTTCTTCAAAGGGACAATTGATATGAACCGGACCGGAAGGAAGTTCCATACTAGTATTAATTGCATTGTCAATTATCTCATGACATCGAATTAGTTCTGCCGAATCAGATGGTTCGCAGGGTAATTCAAAACTTGATTTTACATAATTATGAAATACATTTTTCTGCCGCATAGTCTGACCGTCATTCTGATCGATTCGCTCAGGCGGTCGATCTCCTGAGAGTACAATTAAGGGTATTTTTTGATAATATGCTTCAGCCAATGCAGGTCCGTAATTCAAAAGGGCCGTTCCACTTGTACAAACTAAAGCAACCGGTTTGTTTAAGCACTGTGCCATACCTAAAGCATAAAATGCAGCGACACGTTCATCAACAATAGATATACAATTTAATCCTTCCCGTCGATTTAAAGCAATAACTAAAGGGGCACATCTGGAACCCGGAGAGAAAACAATATTTTTAACATCTTTTTGATATAGAATTTCAGCAAGATCTGCAATGTGTCTTTTATTCGTCGTTTTCAATCGCTGATTAAATTAAATTTTTTAATGTTGATGCTTTTAATACTGTTTCCTGATATTCAGCATCTGCATCAGAATCTTTTGTTAATCCTCCACCAATAAACAGTTGTATCGCATTATTAAAGATTCGCATGGAACGCAAATTAACAAATATTTGCCCGGATTTGTCATTATAAAAACCTAAATAACCGGTATAATATGATCGATTGTATTCCTCATACTTTTGTATAATATCTAAAGCTTTTGGAACAGGTAAACCTGAAACGGCAGGAGTAGGGTGCAGACTATTTAAGATAGCCTCAATATTATTTGAAAGATTAAATCTAAACTGAGTTTTCAAATGAACAACAGGTCCTGCTGATACAGTATGCATTGGTATTGTTTCGATTCCATCTATTTTATTATCGTTTAATTTTTTGAGGATATAGTCGGCAACCATTTGATGCTCTTCTATTTCTTTATCTCCCCATTGATATTGATCTAATGTTTTATCAGCTTGCTTTTTTTGAGTACCGGCCAAAGCCATAGATTCAGCAATTCCATTTTCATAGCTTAACAGTAATTCCGGAGTTGCGCCAATCCAGCAAATATCTTCATAAACGAAAATAAAATTGAATGCAGAAGAATATTGGTCGACCAGCTTTTTAAAGTAGCTATAAATATCAAAATTCGCCGGCAAAGCCATTTTCTCTGTACGGCTTAATACAGCCTTTTCATTTTCGTTTAATAAGGTAGAAATTCCAACAACTTTATCGCTGTATGTATCTTCTGAATCTTCTTGTAACTGTGACAGTTTCGGAAGATTGTTATTTACAACAGAAGAAAAAATTTCTGTAACAGGTATTTCCGAAAACGATTTGATTTTTTCTACAGAAAAATATAGAGGTTCATTTTTTACAGGATCAAAAGGCATAAATAAAAAGCCTTGTTCATTAGGCTTAGTTGCAAAGCCATTTGCTGATCTATTTAATGAAAAGAGTTCAATGTTTTTTGAACAGGGAAAACTGCATAAACAAAATCCGTCAGCTGCTTTAAGCTGTTGTTTTAATCTCAATAAACCGCCTTGTTCATCCATCACTAAATCTTAAAACAGATTTCAATATATAAAGTTCTATAACTTTCAATATTTTTTGAAAGTTAAATTCCGGCGATAACAGGAAGTGCTTTTTCAATTAGTTGTTTAACCGTTTCTGACGGATTAGCACTAAAATTACCGTTGGCACGATTTGCCAAAATAGCATTTAACGATATAGCCTGATGACCCAATAAATTTGCCATGCCATAAATACCGGCAGTCTCCATTTCTAAATTTGTTATTCTTTGTTCTCTGTGATGGAAAGCATGTAAAACAGACATTAATTCAGGGAAGCGATTTTTTAAACGAATACTTCTGCTTTGCGGACCGTAAAAGCCGGGGTTTGTTATAGTAAGACCGCTTGTAAATCCATTCTCAAAATGTTGAATTAAATCCGGACCTGCATGGCAAACATAAAAGGGGATGTCGATATCATTTGCAGATAAAATATACTTTAATTGTTCAGCCAGATCTGACTCAAATTGATTAAACTCATATTGGTAGAATTGAAGTAATGTATCAAAACCGATTGCATTATG
>JAHDHT010000430.1 GCA_020631175.1 Chitinophagales bacterium | reverse complement strand
GTGTACAAACAAAAGATTTGTACCGTAAAAATTCAATAGCCTCATGATCCGGATTGAAACCTCTTGGAGCAGTTTTTAATTGTTGACCTCCAAGCGACCCGAAAAACTTTTTGAAAGAAGCGCTTTTAAATACTTTATTAAATAATTTAGGATCAGCATCAATCTCTTGCCTGATTCTTAATAAATCGTCTTTGTTCGGATTCCAGAATCCACCACCAATAAATGAATTTCCGCCCGGTTGAAACCAAAGGTAATAACCACCCCGTTTCCATTTGGTAGCTCTTTTGAAATAAATACTTCTTCCGTCTTTATAAGGCGTTTTATCTTTTGAAAATCGTACATCACGATATATTCGATATACTTTATGCGCTTCAATCTCATCATGTTTTTGCAGCGCATTTTCAATAGCTAATGCAAAATATTTAAACTCTTCCTGAGAATTTTCATAAGTTGCTTTATGTTCAGTAAACCATTGGCGATTATTATTCCTGGCCAATTGTTTCATAAATTTGAAAGTCTCTTTACTTAATCCTGCCATCACTATTCTTTTTTCGTATGTAGATCTCTTTATCCAATTCAGCAATCACTTCACCGTCTTCGTTGGTTATAACCGTATGCAATGTTGTTGTCATCTTTCCATCCCGATCAGCCTGAGCTTTAAATTCACTCAGCACTTCATCATCGATATGAAAGAAAGCCCTTACCCGACCCGTTCCGGGTTTTTTAAAACGAATACTCGCCGACTTATCCCATACAATATAATCACTTCCCAAATTACAAATACAAATAAAAACAAACCACGGATCGCACATAGCATATAAACTTCCACCGAAATGTGTACCAAATAAATTTCGGTTGTACCAGGTCTGTTTCATTTCTATTAAAAAGTCATTCATCTTTACCTTGTCGAATGATTTCAACCGGATGCCTGCGCCGATATAAGGTGGGTAGAAGTTAATCCATTTAATTTGAGACGCATTGCGATGTAATTTCTGAGCCATATTTATTTCCTTCCTGCAAATAAAAAAACCATCCCCTGAGGAGATGGTTTAACTTTATTGTATTTATTTTTTTTAGCTGAAAATAGCCATATCATCTAATACTTTCATCACACCTTTAACAGCGCCACAAGAAGTATCTAATAAGGCTTGTTCATCAGCATTTAAATCAACTTCAATAATTTTTTCGATTCCGTTTTTACCTAACTGAACCGGAACACCTAAATAAACATCTTTCTGTCCGTATTCACCTTGTAACCAGGTACAACATGGGAAGATTCTGTTTTCATTTTTAACGATCGCTTCAGCCATTTGAGCAGCAGCAGTTCCGGGAGCATACCATGCAGAAGTACCCATTAGTTTAACCAATTCTCCACCACCTTTTTTAGTTCTAGCTACAATTTCTCCTAATCTCTCTTCACCAATTAATGAAGTAACAGGAATTCCGGCTACAGAAGTAAATCTTGGAAGTGGCACCATAGTGTCACCGTGACCACCTAATAATAACGCTTGAATTTCTTTAACAGAAACACCTAATTCAAATCCGATAAAAGCTTTATATCTTGAAATATCTAAAATACCAGCCATTCCCATTACTCTGTTAGAAGGAATACCTGCAGCTAAATATGCAGTATAGGTCATAACATCCAAGGGATTTGCAACCACAATAATTTTCGCATCAGGAGAAGCAGCGATCGACTGCTCAGTAACAGACTTTACAATTTTCGCATTCGTTGAAATCAAGTCATCACGACTCATTCCCGGCTTTCTCGGAATACCTGAAGTGATAATCACAACTTCAGAACCTTTAGTAGCATCATAATCATTGGTAACACCTCTTACAATAGTGCTGTAGCCATCAATCGGCCCACGCTGACACATATCTAAGGCTTTTCCTTCTGCAATGCCCTCTTTAATATCTAATAAAATGACCTCATTTACGAAATCACGCTGAG
>JAHDHT010000109.1:8744-12348 GCA_020631175.1 Chitinophagales bacterium | reverse complement strand
CCTTCTACTCTGATTCCATCCTGACTTGAAGCTCCAACATATGTATCGGCACCATCAAAACCTTCAGCTGTATATCCTTCATAACCCGGTACATTGTAATCTAAACTTGCCATGAATTGCTCCTGACCATCTAGACCTAATACATCCCACTCTTCTTTGTAATAGGTATTATAAATCTGACCATTGTAGTCAAAGAATCCACCTGCACCCAATTCTTCTCTTGCAGCAGCAAAAGCATCTGCAAAGTTATCATGGTCTAAAGTGTTTTGAGCGAAAGGTGCTGAAGTATGAATAACTAGATTCTCCATATCAGGATCCGGTAATTCGAGATCAATACTATTGATTGAATCATCACCACCTTCAGCTAATTCATAACTTTCTTCATTCATTGCCAGTGTATCTTCATCGTTACCGGCTAACAGCGTTTCTAAACTTGCTCCATCCGGATCTTCGCTATACTCACCGCTGTCAATTTCGGCTTTTGATTTAAAACCTGTTAAGCTTAATAATAAGCCTCCGAAAAGTAATGCAGAAGAGGCAATTCCGGCAGCCTTTAATTTGTTGTCAATCGATTCTTTTTCTTTCTTAGGTACTTGTACCTGAATCTCAGTGGTCTCACCAACTGTTGTTCTTTTTAAAAATCTTTTGTCGTTCATGATTATAATTTTTTGTTTGTGTACTATTGTTAATGCAATTATAGGCCGAAAATTTCCCTGAACAAGCGATACTGTATGAAATGCTATTTGGGCTGTATGAAATGCATATTTATGTGAATTTAGCGTCGCATCGACTACCGGTACAAGTACCTCTTTCTTTCCAATATGCATAGCTTTTAGTGGCTAAAGAACGACCACATTTGGGGCATGCGAGCTTTCTTTCATAGGCTGCCTGAAGCTTATCCAGGGCTTCTGCCTGCTCCGTTCCGCCTCCCTGAAACATCAATGTAAGTATGGTCAACACACTGGATAAAACAATAAATACATACATTAAACCACTTGAAGTCTGTCCCGTTGCGAATAAATATAATAGACCTAAAAGCGGAATAAAACTAATCCCTAATCTGATATATAAGGTCTTTCTTTTGCTTTTGGATTTTACTTTTTCTCTGGCTTTCAAAAAGGCATCAAAATCAGGTTTCATGGCTTCAAACTCTTCTTCAAAATGAATTTGATGCTTTTTGGCTTTTTGTTTTACCTGTCCGAATAACCAATTTGTATCGATCGATTTATGTCCTAATTTTATTTGGTCGGATGGAAGGATGCTTCTTGTTTTGATTCTTTGTCCGTTAACAAATGTACCATTGGTCGATTGTAAATCTTCAACAATTAATTGCTGCTGACTTTCATCTTTGAAGCTTACACTGATGTGTTGTTGACTTACTGTTTCAATATCTGTCTGCCCATGATCTGAACTTTTGATTTGAATATCTGCCTGTTCTGAAAGTCCTGTTATATATTTTTCCATGTTATTAAACCGGAATAAATTCCACAAATAATTTTTTAACTCTTCGGGTGTAGGTTGGAGAAAGTTTTAGTCTATATTCAGAATTGGTAAATCCGACTTCATTTTGCCGAACACTTTTTATCAATGAAAGATTGATCATAAATGAACGTCCGATTCTCACGATTGCCGGGTTTTCTTCCAGCATTTGATCGATAAATTGAATTTGTTTACTCACTAATAAGTCTTTTCCATTTTGAAGGAATAAATGAGAATAGTTACCTTCTGCTTTTACTACTAATATTTCTTTACTTTTTATTTTTTGTACTCCTTGTTCATCTCTGAATTGAAGAAAATGCTCGTTTTCTTCCGGTGCATTAATTTGTTTCCACCTTTGAAATACCACTTTAAATTCGAGTTTACTCATAGGCATTAAAATGAAATACAGACAATGTAAACGCCAGGCCATTAATGAAACTTCGAGATGTTCTGATACGGGAACGATATTCAGGTGCCCGAATTGTTCTACTAATTTTCTGAGTTCTAAATTGGCATTTGCATCATTTGAAGGAACATAATAAAATATAAGTTTGGCTTCTTCTTTATGAATATCCTGCAAACGGCTGACGACCGCTTTTGAAAAATGCGCAGCAAAATCGTTTTGAATACGATCGCGATCAGGAAAGTTAATTAATCCTATTTTCGGGTTCATGGCTTTTTGTGAGAGCTTTGAAGATAGGGAAAAGCTGTTTGAATTCTTGATTTGAGAATTGAAATTTAAGATTTGAGATTGTTTTTGTTCGGACTTCGGTTTTACCACAGAGAACGCAGAGATTTTTGCTGTTGAACGGATTTTTAGTACGGTTTTCTTTTACCGCAAGGGCGCTAGGGCGCAAAGATCGATTGCGGTTGTTCGGATTTTTTTCGGTCTGCTTTTTTTTACCGCAGAGATCACAGAGATTTTTTGCTGTTATAAGGATTTTCAGTTCTGTTTTCCTTTACCGCATGGGCGCAAAGGCGCGAAGATTGATTGCTGTTGTTCGGATTTATATCGAGCGAAGTCGAGGCATGAACTGAGACGCATGACAACTTTAATAAAAATATCTGATAAAATCACCAACCATTTTTAAGAACATTACCGAAAAACTGAGAACTGAAGACTAGCTACTGAAAACTGAATATTAAAAGCACTTACACCTTGCACCTAACGACTTTTACCTTCTACCTAAACAAAAAAACGACCTCCCATTTCCCGGAAGGCCGTCCTCTCTCTAAGTAAAATAGTATTTAAATATACAGGAAAAACCTGAATATCAAATTTTTAGTCGTTACATTCTATCGTTCCCGGATTCGGAATTGTACAAGCTTCGGAACAAACACATGTATTTTGGTTTGAAATACTTAAATCATCATAACCGTTTCCACTTGTAAATGTTACCGGTCCGTATCCTGTTCCATCAGCTGGGTGATATACCTCTAATGTATAAGTACCCGGATTCATTGAATCTTCTGTTGCGGTTACACTTCCATCTGTTGCTAATGGGAAACCTGCGATGTCTAATGCAGGCGTTGCCATTGGGTTAACAGATAGTGTCCATGTATCACCCGTTGGTCCTGTTATGGTAATAACATCAATTACTAAATCGAAGTCGCCATCTCCATCCAGATCAATATTATCAGGACTATCACAATCGCATGGATCCATAATACCAAGACTAACTAAACCAACACAATCACAATTAGCATCAAGCTGATCTGAACCGGTATCCGGATTATTATCATCACAAACATCGCCAGTAAAATCACAACCCGTATCACAGTTCGCATTTGGATCAAAGTTACAAGCTAAAGGATCAGTACATCCTTCCACGGTAGCTACATCCAACACACAATCACAAGTACTTGGGTCATAAACGTAAGCACCACCGTTGGTGCATAGATCGCTGTCACATGTAGTATCATAAGGCTGGCATGATCCATCATCTATATCCGCATCCATATCGTAATTCGGTGCACAAGGATCTGTACATCCTTCCGTACAACCGGTGAAAACACATGAGTTATCATCACAATTTGCATTCGGATCAAAGTTACATGCAGTATTGTCTGTACATCCATCAACGGTAGCAACATCAATTACACATTCACAAGTAGCAGCATCGTA
>JAHDHT010000109.1:4109-8644 GCA_020631175.1 Chitinophagales bacterium | reverse complement strand
AGCATTTCTGTTCCGTTTGAACAATCGCCATCATCCGGACAAGTTAAATCACAGTTACACGCTGCATTATCCTCACAACCGGCAACGATTTCTGTTCCGCTGTCATCGGGATAAACACAACCTGCAGCCTGAGCGTCTGCAAACCATGTGTAGGCAGAATAATCCTGCGTCCATTCGAAAGTTCCATCAACAGGATCATTTGTTGTAGCAACATCAGTGCTGCATCCACTTGCCGGTGGCATATTATTTTGCCAGCCATTTGCAGAAAGCGTAGCACATGTTCCATCCGTAATTACCGGCGCAACTTCACATCCTGAAGAAGCAGTAATAGAGATTGTAAACTGAGAAGGATCAGGATATACATTATATGTACCTAAATCCGGTGCTAATCCATTCAAATCTAAAATAGCATCTCCGGTATCAGTACAAGTTGCCGTTAATGTCAAAGCAACTATTGCCGGAGCACATTGTGAGAGAATCGGATTATTAATAGTAAAACAAATCTGATTATTTACGGCATCAACTGTTCCATTAAAGCCATTTAGATCTGCGGTAACAGTGCCTGTCGGATCCTGATCAAAAGTTACACAAATAGTTTGCGTTCCACCATCACCACAAGTATCATCAGCAGTATCAAATGCTGTTACAACAGGACAACTAACTGCACAGCTACCGGCTGTTACACAAGTTGAGGCTGAAATATTATAACAGAAAGGAGGAACATCACAAACCAGTGATCCAGGAGGTAAACCTAATAACTCACCTATATCAACAGAGCCCCCAAATCCGGGACCTCCGCCTCCACCGCCGATTAATGTTTCAATCTGAGCGACAGTGAATATTGCAGTTGCCTGAAAATCCTGAATAGCAGTAATTATACTTTCAACCGAGTTTCCGGTAGTAGATAAGCCTAACAAGCCGGTGGCTAATCCATTTGTACAGACATCTAAATCCTGAACAATGACATCCAAAGCCGGTTGGTCGTGTGTAATTGCCGTAAGACATACTTCTTGTCCGTCTGCAAGCCCATCAATAACGGCCTGCATAGAGGCTAAGTCGCCCACACTAACAATTGCTTCAGGTGTTCCTGTAATTGTTCCGGCAATATCATCAACAACAATGTATTCTGTAATTTCTCCGGCGTTACTGCTACCGTCACCGTTATCAGCAACTACTATTTCATCAGTGGTTCCATCACCACAATCTGTACCGCTTACGCCAATTGTTGGAGCTGTAGCATTGCATCCACAGTTACCTACAACAACACATATAGGAGTAGATATATTATAACAGAAAGGCGGCACATCACAAACTAATGATCCAGGAGGTAAGCCTAACAACTCACCAATATCAACCGATCCGCCGGCACCCGGACCTCCACCGCCACCACCGATTAAGGTTTCAATTTGAGCGACTGTGAAAATTGCTCCCGGAGAAAAATCTTGAATAGCTTCTATTATGCTTTCTAAAGTATTTCCGGCCGGCGACAATCCTAATAATCCGGTAGCCAAACCGTTCGTACAAACATCAAGATCATTTACAATAAAATCAAGTTCTGTTTGACTATGTGTTATTGTTGCAAAACAAAGTGATTCACCTTGCTCTAAAGTATCAATCGCTGCTTCCATTTCTGCAAAGGAACCAACACTTACGATCGCATCCGGTGTTCCTGTAACAGTGCCGGCTGCATCATCAATAACAATATATTCTGTAATTTCTCCGGCATTTGTGCTTCCGTCCATATTATCCAAAATACTTAAAGGAGCACCTAATGTACCGTCCATACAATCAGCTCCTAAAGGTGCTAAATTTGGAGCGATTGCCTGGCAACACATCACCATATCGCTAATGGTTTGCTGACAACCAAAACTATCTTCAATAATAACGGTATACGAATCACCATCCGCTAAAACATCTCCGTCGTTATTTGGAGAGGCAGCAGCAACCGCATATCCTGTTCCTGAACCACCAGTTGTTCCTGCTATATCAACGCTTAAGGTAAGAGCTGTACAGTCGAAAGCAACAACAGTTCCTGAAATAGGATTATACACTTCAAATGGCGCACTTCCTACAGCAACACATCCATCCGCACTTTCTACTTCAAACCAAAGGGTAGTAATTGCACCGTTAGGTAAAGCTGCCATTGTTGCATCGATTACAACACCGGCACCGTCAGGATCATCATCGTACCAGGTGAATGTACCCGTTGACAATGCCGCTTCTGTTGTACTTACATCATAAGGACCACTATCTGCGCAATAGGTAAATGGAGTGAGAATATCATTAATTACAGGAAGCGGATTTACAGTAGGTGTAAAACAAACTTCTGCACTACAGGTAGTAGCATCGTCGGTAAATACTACACAATATTCATCACCTGCCATAGGAACAGCTGCTGTTTCATCGGCAACTGTTATTCCTCCCGAAGAAGGACCTTCATACCAAACAAAGGTACCGGCATCGGCACTAACGGTGGCATTAAGGGTAGTAAGATCGATTGGGTCTTCAGCGCAAACGGTAGCCGTAGGAGCTGTTACCGTTGGAGCAGGTGTTACTGTTACAATCATACTTGTAGTTGCAGAACAACCGGAAGCATCCGACGTAAAAGTTACCCAAAATTCTGATTGATCAGTCACCGGATCTATTTCAGTTGAAGCCAGTGGTGAAGCTCCCGCTCCAGGGTCAGCATCATACCAAACAAATGTTCCTGGATCTGTAGTAAAGTCAGTATTATAATCAGTAAGTTCCAAAGGTGTTCCTTCACAAATAATCGGAGCTGCCGCTAATAAGGTTGGAATTGGATCATAAGAGAAAGATGCACAAACTTCGGCACTACAACCTACGGCATCGGTATAGGTAGCACAATATTGTTCTGAACCTACAGGTATTACAGCCGTCGGATCTGCTATTGCAGCACCTGTTCCAATATTCCATTCAAAACTTCCGGCACCCTGAACGATATCTGCTTCCACACTTGTTAAATCAAATTCAGAACCCGGACAAATCGGACCTAAAGTTGGAGCGATAATAAGCGGATTTGCATTCACCGCTATACTAACACAAGTTTCTACAACACAATCTCCGGTTTCACAATATTCCAAAGCTACACAGTATTGAGTTGTACCTACAGGAGGAACAACGTTTGAAGCATCTGAAACTTCAGCTCCACCCGAAGCAGGACCTTCATACCAAACGAAAGTACCATTGGCATTCGTAGCCGGATTTAAATCTAATAAGTTAATTGACTCCCCTTCACAAATAGCAGCAGGTGCTACAATCGGATCAAGTGTTTCATTTGGAAGGAAACGAACTGCAACAGCAGCACCCTGAACATCACAATCGCCACAAACAGTCGGGAAAGAAACGTTACAGTTTACATTCACACTAAACGTCCAGTCTAATTCATCCGGTCCTAATTCAAATGGATTTAAATCCAATAGGTTCACCGTTACAATTTGAATTTGTTCTCCACTTGGATCTTGTGTCCATCCATTCTGATTATAACAAGGGAAACCATCACTATCGTGGATATCATCTATATTCGGGAAAGCAGAAAAAACTCCACCCGGCAAACCACCGATAATTCCAAATAGTGCATCTTCCTGTAAAGGTTCTTCACCATCTGTAGTGGCATCATCCACACAAACCTGAATATTATAACTTACAGAACCATCACTGCAATACGGTACAGTAGGTACACCTAGAGTAGTACCGCCTACACCCGGTACGTCGATACCCGGTAAATTTTCAGTAATTACGGTTCCCGATTCATTTATCGCATTATATGACTGACATGCAAAAGATAAGAAAGGTGTGAAATATAAAACTTCACCACAAGGATCTGTTGGATTAATTAGTGAACCATTATTGGTATACGTTTCACCATTAATACTTCCCGGTGCGGCAAAAGCTCCATTTGCTCCATTTAAACTTGCTGCAATTAAAGCATTGGTGCTTGGATAAGACGAAGGTGGATTCGGAGTAATCGCATATCCAACCTCATAACCTAATGTAGATACTAAAGCAGAAGTATTGCTAAAGTCTACCGATTCACCCCAGCATAAAACTACATCAGATGCCTGACCATTTCCCGGCGAATCGGGACAGGATGGACAAACAACGGTTGCGCTACCGGTTGTAGCACATGAAGCAGGAGCACCATTTGCACTAATTGTATAATTCACATTTACAGATGCACCCGGCGCAGGGTCAGCGGCACCTCCAACATCTATGGTTAAACTACCACAATTATCAATAGGAGTAGCCGAACAATTTTGAAAAACAAAATCAATTCCTTCTTCAGGAGTAGGATAAATATTAACCGGACCGATATCGAGTGTAGAAGACGCTTCAGTACTTCTTAAACAAGTAACTACAGCAGTATAAGTTGCTGTTGCTGCATTACATCTGTTGCCTGCATTGGCAACATGGTTATACGTTGCAGAAGTTCCACCTGCTATAGGCGTACCGTTTTCATACCATTGCACTTCATAGTCAACTCCTTCTGTACCAAAATCTGTGGTAGCAACTAAAGG
>JAHDHT010000109.1:0-4009 GCA_020631175.1 Chitinophagales bacterium | reverse complement strand
GTAACAGAAGGATTGGCTAAACTTGCATTCGATCCATCAATACCGTTACCCGACCATGCATAGGTTACATTAGGTGCTCCTTCTGGATCGAGATCAGCCGATAGGTTGACCGTTCCACCTGAACATATTTCAGTCTGATCAGCATTTACACCTAAAAATGAAGGACATCCACCAAAAACACAAATTTCAATTGGATCACCGCAAATCGGGCCTGCAGTTGTTAATCCTTCCAAACAAATATCACTATTTCCGTCAATCGTATAACCGGTAAGTCCTGAACCACTAATTGAAATTGCCCAGTTACCATTCGGATCCACATCAAGGCCTAACAAACTTAATGGAAGTGGAGAGAGATCATTAATCAAAGAAACATCAAAAGTTAAGGGTCCTTGCGTAGCTCCATCCGGCTGAACAACCGATAAACTTACATTACCACTTCCACTCAAATTAATACCTAATTCACCTCCGTAAGTCATACCCGGCACATAACAAATGCCGGAAATTGTAAAGGCAAGGTTAAATGAGTTTCCAGATCCGGATAAAGGAATACCTAGAGTGTTAAAGGCAACACATTGGGTAGATATGTTTGTACCGGCCGGAATACAGGGACTAAAAGACTGACAACCGAGATTATTACAATCCGGATTAAATGTCCAGTTATTCGTTTCACCATTTGTCCATTGTACCGTTCCGGTATTCACTTCGGGTACAGGGATATTTCCGGTAATATTTACACCACCACCATCACAGGCGATACTGTAGCTATTATTTCCATTATCGATTAAATTGGGATTACCTCCTGCAGATCCTTCTACACATTGAGCAAAAATCTGAGTTGAAAAAACTAAACAAAGTAAAGTAAGTGTGAGTGCAAGTGATTTTTTCATATTTTAATTAGTTAGGCTTCGTAAATTTATGAAATATCAGGCGGAATCTGTCATTTTCATTAGATTTTGCCTTATGATTTACAATTTGTGATAATTCGAATGAAATTTTATTATGAGGAACAATACCAACCATTTATACATATCATTTTTTCTACTATTTTTTTATTTTGCAAGTAATGCTCAAACCTTTACCGAAGTTGCCATTCAATCCGGAATAGATCATGTATATGATCCGGCAGCAATGATGGGCGGTGGTGCGGCATTTTTAGACTATAATGGGGATGGATGGGAAGACATATACCTAACAGGTGGCAAATCAATAAATGATAAATTATATGAAAATAATCAGGATGGAAGCTTTACTGATGTAAGCTATAAACTCAATCAATTCGATACATTGAGCCATACTTCAGGTGTTATTTGCGGTGATATTGATAATGATGACATCCCTGAATTATTCGTTTACTGCACTATGCCCGCTGAATTTCAATTCTTTCTACCTGCACCAAATTATTTGTTGAAATTGAACGAAGAAGGCACCTATGATGAAATTGCATTCGCATCCGGTATTCAGGATACTATGTTTACCATGGGCGCTTCTTTTGGTGATTATAACCTGGATGGTTTTCTGGATATCTACGTAGTTAATTACATTCTCGAACCAATGGCATATGAAGATTCATTGGGTAATACGGTCTTCGATCATATTTGCTGGGAAAATCAACTGTACAAGAATAATGGTGATGGTACTTTTACGAATGTAGCACAGGAGTTAGGTCTGGCTGATAATGGTTGTGCCCTTGCTACAGCCTTTACAGATTTGAATAATGATCATATTCCGGACATCTATCTTGCCAATGATTTTGGTGAGTTTTTACAACCGAACATTGCATGGATTAACAATCACCCCAATGAAAGCTTTACAGATATAAGTGTAAGTAGCGGATTGGATATTGGCTTTTATGCTATGGGGATTGCCGTTGGTGATTACGATGAAGATTTGGATCTTGATTATTATGTCACCAACCTGGGTCGTAATGCTTTTTTACAAAATGACGGATTCTCCAACTTTACCGAAATCGCAACTGAAACCAATACTGAGAACACGCATACCTATGATGATTACGGTAATCAGTATTTAGCAACATCCTGGGGATGCCATTTTGGAGATTATGATAATGATACCGATCTGGATCTTTTTGTAACGAATGGACAGGTTCCGGCAGCAGATTTTATTGCTACCTGGTTTCAGGATCCGAATCAATTATACAGAAATAACGGAGACGGCACCTTCACTAATATCGCTACTGAGGCCGGAGTCGACAATAAGGGAATAAGCCGGGGTTCAGCACATGGCGACTATGATAATGATGGTGACTTAGATATTCTTGTTACTGCTCTCGTACCGGATATTTACGAAGGTGATCCAAAGTTTAAGCTTTACCGAAACGACCTGAATAATAATTATAACTGGTTGAAAGTGAAACTGAAAGGTACAATTAACAATCGGGATGGATTTGGTTCTAAAGTGATTGCTTATGCGGATGGAAGGGCATTGTTGAGAGAGTCGGATGGAGGATCAAGCCATACCAGTCATCACAGTAACATTATTCATTTCGGACTTGGAGATATAGAAGAAGTAGACTCGATCGAAGTGATTTGGCCGGGTGGCGATGATCAATGGCTTTACAATATAGACGTTAATCAGTTACTGTGGATTGAAGAAGATACTTCTACGGTGGTGGGCATTGAAGATTTTGGATTGGATGGAAGTGTTGCTGTCTATCCTACTTTACTTGATTTGGATGGAAGGATGGAAGTTCGTTTGGAAGGAAATTTTGGAAATGAAGCTTATTTGATCGAGTTGATAGATGTAAGTGGAAGAACTGTCTTTGCTTCTCCATATCAAACGCTCAGCTCGGGTATGATGATTAATTTAAGCGATCAGATAGCAGCGCTTTCAAAAGGTATCTTTTTAATGAAAATACGCTCTGCTAATGGCGATGAAATTTTACAGCAAAAATTAGTGCTTCAATAGAGTTATTATACATAAATAGCCTACAATCAAAGGGTTTATTAATCCCCTGAATTAAGCACTTAGAAAATTATTTTATAATTTTACAGCATAAAATTGAACAATTATGAGTGGACAAAATATACCTGTTGTAAGCCTCAAACAATTTACGGAAGGTAATGATGCAGATCGTAAAGCTTTTGTAGATACGCTTGGTAAAGCCTATGAAGAATGGGGTTTCGTTGCTGTTAAAGATCATGGTATAGATGAAGATACCATCGACAAGTTATATCATAATGTGAAGGCATTCTTCAATATGCCGACAGATGATAAATTAAAATATGAAATTGCCGGTCTTGCCGGTCAACGTGGATATACTTCATTTGGTAAAGAATCAGCGAAAGGATCTGATACACCGGATTTAAAAGAATTCTGGCAGCAAGGTCAGTATAAAGAAGAAGGTGCTCCTGCTGATGAGAATTATCCGGACAATGTTGAAGTGAATGAATTACCTGAATTTAATTCTACTTTATATACCGCTTATCGTCAATTTGAAAAAGCAGGTGGTGCATTATTAAGAGCAATTGCCATTTATTTAAACTTAGATGAAAATTATTTCGATGATAAAATCGAATTCGGAAATTCTATTTTAAGATGTATTCATTATCCGCCAATTAAAAATGAACCGAAATCTGCTGTTCGTGCAGAACAACATGAGGATATTAATTTAATTACCTTATTGGTTGGGGCTTCTGCTGAAGGATTACAATTATTAACCAAGCAGGAAGAGTGGATGGCAATTAATGCAGGTCCGGGTCAGATCGTTGTAAATGTTGGAGATATGCTTCAGCGTTTAACGAATAATAAATTAAGATCTACAACACATAGGGTGGTAAATCCTCCAAGAGAAATGTGGGGCACTTCAAGATTTTCTATTCCTTTCTTTTTACACCCAAAAAGTAAAATGCGTTTAGATTGTTTAGATAACTGTATTGATGATGCTAATCCGATTGCATACGAACCGATTTCTGCCGGTGAATATTTAAATGAACGTTTAGTTGAATTAGGATTATTGAAAAAAGAAGATTAATCATTTAGTAGCGCAGTA
>JAHDHT010000108.1 GCA_020631175.1 Chitinophagales bacterium | reverse complement strand
AAGATAACTCGATTAAACATAGTTCTATCTTAAAACTACAAATTTTGTTGCTTTGATACTATCATTTAACGACAATAAATAAATGCCCGATTTTAATGAGCTTATGTCTATTTCGCCGTTTGAAATTCCTGCAAAAATAAATGTACCATTAGAACTCAATATTTCAAATGCTTTTAAATCATTTGAATTGAAAAATAATTTATTTGATGCTGGTTGAGGCCATACGTTTATTTTTTTATTGAAAGCAAAATCATCTTTATTTATCAATTTGTTTTGTGGTCTAATACTTTCCCGAAATTGAATTTGTATTTCAGGTATATTCTGCTGTAACGTTTTATTATCTATTGTATGATACAATGTATTCGCTGCTATTTGAAATTGATCTCTATTCGATGAAAGTTCAGTTGAATTGCTTTGGGAATATGGAAATGGAGATTATCAAACACAATATATTTTAATTGGAGATTTTCAACAACCGGTTGTAGATAATCCTGATTTGCCTCAGCTAATAGGAAATTGTGAAATTTTATTAGATAATATTCCAACTGCTTTAGATGCATTCGATGGTGTAATTGAAGGTGTGGCAAATACGGTCTTTCCTATAACGGATCCAACAATAACTGAAATTCTATGGACATATACAGATTCAAATGGTAACAGCATAAGTCAAACTCAGGAGGTGACAATCGAAAATGATGAAGACCCCACACCAACCGTTGAGAATTTAAGTTCGCTTGAAAACAATTGTCTAGTGGAATTAAGCATTCCAACTGCAATGGATGCTTGCGGAAATCTAATTAATGGTGTTACTGATAATTATACAATAACTGACATTGGAGTAACTGAAGTTATTTGGACATACATGGATGTATACGGAAATTTTTCTCAGCAAACGCAAACGGTAACGATAACGGCAGAACTACCGGAAGTTAATCAGGCGAACGAATTACTTCAGGTTTTAACTATTGGCGGATCTATTCAGTGACTTGATTGCGATAACGGTATGACTCCAATACCTAATGCTACAAGTTTATTTTTTGAACCGGCTAATTCAGGTAATTATGCAGCAGAAGTTACAAAGGATGGATGTACCATTGTTTCAGATTGTTTTAATTTTACGATCGTTGGTATAAATGAAAGTCTGAATACTGAAGAGGATATTCAAATTTACCCTACTATTACTCATAATTACTTACAAATTAATATCGATCCTTCCGTCCAGGTTAAAAGTATTGAACTTATAGATGCAGCCGGTCAAATAGAAATGACTGAAAATATAGACAATTCACTTAACAATAAACTGGAATTCGACTTAAGTCAAGGAATCTATTTTATTCTATTTAAGGCAAATGATAAAATCATCGATCAACAGCGATTTATTGTTCAGTAATGTAAGAACAAATAAATTTGCAAGATTGCCAAATAATTCAGAATTTTAAACGGAGTTATTTTATGTTTTATCATATATATATTTGATTATTATTATTGGTTTTGTATACATAACATAGTATTCGAATAACTACTTTCCAGAGTCTTTTCGTCTGATTTTATATATATTATTTATTAGCTCAAAGACTCAATTATAGCATCTTTAGAAAAAGAATAATATGTATTTTAACATTTCTAAAGCCGTAATGCTATTTAAGTCGACGATCAGAATTAAAACCAGTTATTGTGTTTTAATATTAAGTCTGACGATTTCATTTACAGCGCAATCAAATTCTCTTCAGTTTACCGCTCCATCTATTCTTAATTTAATTGATGGGCAACTTTGCGATAAAGCTCTTGATATAAATGGCGATGGTGTTTTAGATTATATATATGTAGAGGATCTTTATGAATACGACTATGAATATGGAATACCAGAATATGAAAGAGAAATTAAATTAAAAATCTATTATCAAAATAGTCAAAATGAAGCAATTGATTCTATTGTGATTTTTATTGGAGAAGGGTTTTTTGACTGTGACGGAAGTGTTTGGTGTGTTGAAGATAATATTCAAATTCATTTTCTTGAACTGAATGATTTAAATAATGATGGGAAGCCCGATTTAATTATCAAAACTGAAAATGATATGACTGGATCATATTATTCAACAGAACATTCTACTAAAATCTATTTCCAGAATGAATACGATGGATTTAGTTTATCCGAATCATGGAACACTCCTAATGATATAAATAAAGGCAAAATTCGATTTGAAGATTTAAATGGTGATAATTTACCCGATTATATCAGAGAAAGTAATGCGAATGAATTTAAAGTTTTTTTAAATGACGGAACAGGTCAATTTCTAAACAGAGATGAAAATAACAATTACGATTACATTTTAAACATAGATGGATTTAGTTTAAATGATTTAATCTTTGAAGACATTAATGAGGATGGATTTAATGATATAGTAATTAACTATGGGATTTTATATTACAATCCAACACAATCAGCCTTCGACGAAATAACTCAAGGTGTCTTTAACATAAGTGTAAAGAAAAGATACACCAACTTTTATTTTGAAGATTTAAATAATGATGGGTTGAAAGACATTATTTATGGTAAACCTTTTGGCGGTACATATATATATCATCAAATCTCAAATGGGGAATTTTCAATTGCTGAAAAAATTAGCGATTACTTTGCTTATAGAATTGAAGAACTTAATTCAGAAAACACATTTCCTGAAATTATTACCACTGCCAGTAACTTAGAAGATTTAGGCTATTTAGAATATGCAAACGGTGTTTGGCAGCAATGGTTTTTTAACTCTAATCCAAGAACCAGTAATGTTTTTTATTCTGATATAGATAATGACTTAATAAACGAAATCTGGACAACTAAAGACGGCATAATTACAATGCATGAACTAAAGCCATCTATGATTGATGTAAATATTGATTATTCAATATGTGAGCAGTCTAATCATTCAATAAACATAGAGATTGACTCTCTGCAGTATTATTCTGCTGTTCTACTTATTCTTAATAATGACTCAGTAGTGTACTCAAATAATTTATTAACTGATAATTATATCTCTTTAAACAATTTAACTGATGGTAATTATCTTTTAGAAATCAGCTCAAATAATGAAACTTTTGTTCAGGAAATTAATTTAGTTACTACTAATAGTGCTCCAATTCCTGAAAACATAATTGATACAATTTCTTTAGCAGCATTTTGCCCTGAAAATATTATTGACTTTACGCCAAATGCACAAGATGATTGTGATGGTCTAATATCTGCAGTATCCTATTCAATTTTTCTAAATGGAGATTCAGTAGATTTATCTGATCTTTCACCAAATTCGAATTACGAGTTAATTTGGCATTTTGAAGATGCTGATGGAAACAACAGCGTCAGTTCTCAAATCATCAATACCAATCAAAACTTCACCTTCTTAGAAGAAAACTTACCAGATGTGATTGAATGTTCAGAATTTGACATCTCATCAATAGCTGCACCTATGGGAGTAACCGATTGTGGAGATACAATTATTGCACAGGCTTTTCTTTCTGCTCCTCTCACTGAGAGTCAAGAAATCTTATGGGAATTTGAAAACTATTCATTTTCACAAAGTCAAGAATTAATAATTGATGATCTGGCTGCTCCCGTTCCACTATTGTCAACATTACCAGCTATTAGTGCTTGTGATTTAGCTTCGAATACATATCCGGTAGCTGAAGACTATTGCGATGGAATTATCGAAGGCACACCAAATATCAGTTTACAAAATCTGAACTATTCAATAAACACAATTGAGTGGACATACTTTGATAACTCAGGAAACTCAGTTACTCAAATTCAGGAGATAATTTTTGAGGCACCAATTCCTATTAATCAAGACCTGGATACTATTGAAACAAATTGTCCTTCAAATGAAGAATTTGTGCCACTTGCTATAACTCAATGTGGAGATACTATATATGCTGAAATATTAAACTCTGATTTAAGTGAGACGGGATCATATGTAATTGATTGGCTTTTTGAAGATCAATTTCATAATCCTGTTATTCAATCACAGCAATATAATCTGACAAACACATCATTAAATTTAATTTCAGATTCAAATCAACTTGAAATTTTAATGGAAGGAGATGAAATCAAATGGTATGAATGCTCTGATAATTATGTTTTATTAGAAAATGAAAATCAAAACATTCTTGAAATCCCTTTTTACGGAAGCTTTGCTGCTCTGGTTATTTCAGACGATTGTATTTATTTAAGTGAATGTATAGAATTAATGTTGGTTGACATAAAAGACCATACCACGAGTACTTCAAATTTTATAATTTTCCCCAATCCGACAGACAACATAATAAATATCAAGGGTACTATTCATCAAACAAACAATGATGTAACAATTTACAATATTAAAGGGCAAGTAGTGATTCAGGAAAAGATGACTTCTGAAACTATTTTCAAATTTGAAACAAATCTTAAATCAGGTACTTACATTCTTGAGATAAAAGACAAAAATGGAATCCAACATTATGAACAAATAATAATTACTAAATAAATAATTGAATATGAAAAGTATACTTATTACTCTGACATTAACTTTTTTTACTTTTTCTCAAAATACATTTGGATTAGGTGATCCGGTAAACTTTTCGAATGGCGAACTATATAATTCAATCCTGAATGAAAAAACGATTCATTTTGAAGACCTTAACAACAATGGTAATATTGATGAAATTGCCATCAGTTACGAGTCTGTTGAAGATGAGGGAAACACAGGTTATGAAAGAACAGATTATTTTTGGAATTTACATTTTAGATATAAAGATGAAAATAATTTAGTAAGTGAATCACATAGCACAAATATTTTGCATTTAAAGTATATAAGTGATATATTTTATTCTGAAAATAACAGCTCAGAGTATCTTATGAATTTAGAATTTAAATTCATAGATATTAATAATGATTCAAGAAAAGATTTAGTTTTAACCTTCGTGATTGACGGTATTTCTATGCCCGTTCCTGAATTTTACACAAAACTAAAAATCTATACACAAGAGGAAAATGGTGCTTTTAGTTTTTCAGAAGAATTAGACATTGCTAATGGCTGGCCGTATTATAATTTCTATGACTATATCCCTAGAAAAATTTATTTTTCAGATTTAAATAATGATGGGCTTCCTGACTTAATCAGGGAAGTCGGAGTTAATCCTGCTTTTTATCAGGGTTATGATCCTTCAGATTATTATCAAGGCATTATTTATAATGATGGAAGTGGTGCATTTTTAAATAAAGATGCAGCCGGTTTGTACGACAATATCTTAAACCGAAATTGGCCAACACATTTTGTTGATCTAAATTTGGATGGATATACTGATTTTGTTTTTGACAATAGTAATGTACTATATAATCCAGTCACACAGTCCTACGAAGATGATTATACAAATTATAACATTGGATTTGAGAATATTTTAAATAATGATTATGATTTTAACGGAGATAATATTAATGATGTAATTGCTGAAATTAACAATCAGGATGGGTTTTATTATTTCTTAAGAAATACAGACGGATCATTTCAAAACGGAATCCTTATCAGCAATGATAATTATTTAAATACCATAGAAATAAACAATGAATATACATATCCGGAATTTTTTATAGCTAATGATATATATTATGGTTTTATAGAGTTTAATGGTTTAGAGTGGAATAAAAAATATTTCGGAGAAGGAAATCCTCGCTTTATTGGTTTCATTGATTTAAATAATGATCAGGAAAAAGAATGCTGGTTATTCTCAAGTAAATTAGATCAGGCTTATCATAATCAAATAAATCAATTCCAAATAAAATACCATGACAATAATAACATTGAATTGTCTTGTGATTGCAGCTTTGAAAATTGTAATCAATTAATTAATCTGGAAATATCGCCCCCTGTTACAGCATTCGATTATCAATTACTTTATAATGATTCTATTTTGATTCAATCTGGTGTTTTTGAGTCACCTTTCGAATATTACCTTGAAGAGTCCGGATATTATTCTTTAATTCTGTTTGACAATGATATTTCCTTTACATATTACTTCGATTACTTTGAAGCGATTACTTTAAGCACTAATGCTTTAAACGATTTGACATATGATTGTATTTATTTTGCCGATTCTTTAAACTACCCGGTAGCAACAGACAGTTGTGGCAATATCTATGTCGCTAATCCTACAACAGCTTTTCCCATAACGGAAAGTCAAAATCTAATTTGGCAATATGAAAATGGTTTAACTCAAGAGCAATTCATCACTATAAACAATGATTCACCTCCTACTCCTGTTATGGCAGATTTACCCGCCTTATTTTATTGTGAATCATCTTTAATTGAAATTCCGACAGCAGTAAATAATTGTAACGATACATTATATGGAGTCTCTAATGTTGCCTTACCACTATCAGATTTAAATACAACGGAAATTGTTTGGACATATACAGATCAATTTGGAAATCAATCCACTCAAAGTCAGGATGTAAATTTAGATTCTCCGATAATCCTTCAGGAAGAAGAATTAGATCAACTGTCTGCCTATTGTGCGTTTGAAATTAGTACTGCACCTTATGCAGAAAATATTTGTGGTGAGTTAATCGAAGGTACTACACCAACGGTTAGTTTTGATGAAGAAGGAAATTATATTATTGTATGGACTTTTACAGACCAACAAGGTGTATCTGTTCAGCAAACTCAGTTTCTTGAAATCTTAGCTTTAGAGTATGAATTAGTTCAAAGCGGCAATGTTCTTGAAATGATTGCAGAATTCGATCAAATTCAATGGCTTGATTGCGATAACGGCATGACTCCGATACCTAATGCTACAAGTTTATTTTTTGAACCGGCTAATTCAGGTAATTATGCAGCAGAAGTTACAAAGGATGGATGTACCATTGTTTCAGATTGTTTTAATTTTACGATCGTTAACATTGAGGAAAACGCTTCTTTTAAAAATTCAATAAATATATTCCCTTTACCAGCGAAAGATATTTTAAATATTCATTTAAATGAATCTATCAGCAATGGTTCTGTTGAATTATTTAATTTGAACGGGCAGTTGACATTTGAAATAGCTATTCATAATCAACAGGCGATAAAAATTGATTTAAATGCAGAAGCAGGTATTTATCTAGCGGTGATTAAAGATCATGAAAAGGGTACTTCATATAATGAACGCATTATTATCGAATAACAGCATCTATAAACTAAATCCAAAAAGCAGGTGAAAATTCACCTGCTTTTTTTTTGAAGGATGAGTGATTGTAGGGGCGAATGAATTCGCCCTTACATATTAGAGGCGAATGAATTCGCCTCTACAAAAAAAGCGCTCCCAAAATGGAAGCGCTTTTTATAAAGCCGATTAATAAAGACTTTATTATTCTTTGATCAGTTTTTTGCTGATGCTTACTTCACCATCAAAAATGGTAATCATATAAACACCTGCAGCAAACGATTCGATATTCATTTGATGCGTATTCAATCCGTTTACAGTTTGAACCGTTTCGTTTCTTAAAGAACGACCTACCATATCTGTTATATGAACAACTACTTGCTCAACAGAAGTCTCGAAACTTAACTGAATTGTATTCACTGCCGGGTTAGGAGCAATTGTGAAGCTTTGTAATGCAACTTCGCCTCGTGTTAAGCTGACAACACCTTCTTCGGAAGTACTGCCATCAAAGTCAGTTTGACTTAATCGGTAGTAGCTAATTCCTGAAGGAGCATCCTTATCTAAGAATTCATAATTCTGAATACTATTCACAGTACCCGCACCGTCTACATAAGTTAAGAACTCGAAGTTAACTCCATCCACAGAACGTTCTAATGTGAAGTAATCATTATTAATTTCTGTAGCTGTTGTCCACTTCAGTAAGTTACCTTCATTGATTACTTCGCCAGTATAGCTTAATAATTCAACAGGTAATTTATCACACTGAACCGGTTCAGAAGTAAAGCTTGCACCACAACCTTTACCATCTTCATCAACATTAATCGTATAGATAGAACCATCTGCAACAGGACCGAAAGTGTAAGTTACACCAGCCTGAGCTGCAGGATTCGTGTAGTCACCTGTAATACTGTACGTATGAACACCCGGTAAATAAGCCGGACCGCCACCAGTAACGCTGAAGGTAACATCGAAATCACCTGTAACTTCATTACAGATATAATCAGAAGTTATCACAACAGGCTCTAACATTACAACCGGCGTACAGTTATCAGAGATATCCGTACAAGGATCTGCGAAATCAGGTAAACCGTTTGCTCCGATATAGCCTACAACAGAAGAAATACATAATTGAATATTCTGAGGTATGCTTCCATCATTAGTGAAACTTCCACTTGCATTAGCATCGTAAATTGTTCCACCAGGTAAGGTACCATCATGTAGTACATATACCAGGCCTGCACCGTTACTGATGTCAACACCTACAGCAGGACTGTTTACAAATTCACCGAAACATGCAAACTGATCTGCATTTGCCAAGACACCTGCATCAAAATCACATGCAGGAGGCGGAGGTTCTGGACAGTCATAGTTCACTGTTATACAACCTGTCGGATCAAAACATCCAGGTGAGCTGTTACTAAAGTATTCATAACAAATATCCCATGTTCCTGATTCTCCTTCATTAGCCGTAAATGAACTTGGTCCATCGAAATCAATAAATCCTGCACAAGCCGGATCAATTGTTGCTGTTGCAGAACAATCATCAGAACTAATTGAAATATACTGTTCAATATTATCCGGATAGATCGTAATGTCTTCCGTCTGGAAAGCCACTAAGCTATTATCATCCGTACAAATTACATATAGTTCAACCGTTTCTGTTACCGGACCACAGCTATTATTATCCAATGAAATTGTACCGGTATACATACCGTTTGCATCCGGTCCGTATAAGGAAGGAATTAAAACTGTACCTGAACCGGCTTCCGTAATTGTAATGATTGCATTTTCTGCATCCTGCGGACTTAACATTGCTGTGAATGTTACTTCTTCACCAGAACATATTGCATTCGTTGAAGCATTTGAGCTGAATAATGTCGGACATGAAATAAATTCACAAGAACCGTCATCACAGTTTGCATTCGGATCGAAGTTATTTGCATCAGGATCAGTACATCCGTTTACAGTTGGAATATCTACCACACAAGCACAAGTTGCAGGATCCCAAACAGTGATATCACCCTGTGTACAATCTGAGTTACAAGAAGTGTCGTAAGGATCACAAGAACCAGGAACATTCGCATCCGGATTATAGTTTGGAGCACAAGGATCCTGGCATCCGACGATATCCGGAATTTCACAATCGTAATTTGCAGTTGCTGTTTGTAAACAAACATCTAATCCATCACCTGTATTCTGATCTGTTAATGTCAGACTCCAGTCGATAAACAGACCGTTATCAGCAGTTGGGAAATCATCACTCACGTTTAATGTCCATGTTCCATTTAAGGCACAACCAATAAAATCATTGAAATCACCTAATGGCTGATAAGATCCCGGATCAATTACACCTGCTGTTACTGGAGGTGCTGAGAAAGAATTCGCGCCCAGACTTTCAATGATATAAGTTCCATCCAGATCATCTGTTCCACCGACAACTCCATCCAGAATATTCACCGATGTTCCATCAGGGCAAACAAGATCGATAACTACATCACCTGAGAAGTCGTGCTGAATATTTAATGAAAGTACTACATCGATACCGTCTGTTACAACAGCAGGGAAAGGAGCATCATCAAAACCGCTAAAGTTAGTAGTATATGTTAAATCTGCACTTCCATCAATTACTTCATTAATTCCGGTTTCATCATTCTGAATAGTATTTGAAATTCCACCCGGATCAAGTGTACAACATGCACCTAACTGATACAATACAGTATAACCTGCAGTACCTGTTCCATCATCTGTTAATGGGAAGGTCGGGTTGGATGCATCTTCAACTATAGTAATTAAACTTTCACAACCAGGCGTAATGCTCACTACCGGACCGTCACAATCACCATTGGTAATCGACCAATAGTTTTGTAATACACTTGCGGAAGGAAGTACATCAATAGGTAAAGTACCACTGATATCAGCACTTGGCAATGTTGTACCATCGCTTTGTAAACATTCAACTAAATATGAAACTGTTTGTGTTTCTGTTTCACAAGTTGTTCCTGTGTGTGCTAAAGTATAACACATTTCTAAATCACCACCGATAACTGCCGGTGTAGAAACACCATCAGGACCTGTCCATGTGATTTGATAATTATCGCCCGGCGACACTTCAAATGCGTTACCCGGACCGTTAAAGTCTGTAGTATAGGTACCAACATCAGGTGTAGAATTGAAGTCAGCAACAACCATTACATAAGTTGTACCAGCATCAAGTGTAACCCCTGCAATTTGTGATTGGCCTGTTCCATTGAAATCATCATCTCCACCGATGAAACCTGCACATTGATCATTCGGATCGAACGGTGCTTCATAGATGAATAAATATCCATCCCAGGTACTCCATGTTGCAGTTACATCATAAGTACCTGAAGCATCCACCTGGAATGGTACTAATTGATAAGCAACGGTCTGGCTTAGAGATGTACAAGTATTACCAATAGGTCTTGTGAATGTAGGAGCAACATTTCCGTCATAGCTATCATTTAATCCTGAAATAACAGGCGTAACTCCATCTACAACAATGTTTGTTCCTATATCATCTAAAGTAACGCTGAAGCATACTTCAGAATTTGTGCCACCACATACCGCCTGAAGGTTATCTGTATGATCTACAAATACCGGACATAATGGCTCACAAACAGGAGCAAGACCATAAATGAAGTTTGCACACTGATCATTAACTCCTGTACCTGTTAATGCTGAATTAATTTGAACAGCGTAATCAACTCCTTCCATAAATTCGAAGATCATTGTACCACTTTGTTCAGTCATTGGGTTATCACCAATGTTAGTCGCACCGATGATGTCGTATCCACCCATACCCGGAGGGCCATCAGCACCATTATTAAATGCAATACTAACGGTATACATATCGGTTCCAACTGTAGATTCAACACAAGCAACTGATTCAGCTTCTAAAGTTAAAGTACAGGAAGGAGGAGGAATACAATCAACACCGTAACCGGCGATTGTAATATTACAATCATTATTACCGGCATCTGGATTTGCGCTTGAAATGGTAATTGAATAATCAGTTCCTTCAGCGAAAGTGAAAATCATTGTTCCGTTTTGGACAGTCATTGGGTTATCACCGGTATTTGTTCCACCTGTAATGGTAAATCCACCCATACCCGGGAAGCCAAGGAAACCGTTATCGAACGGTATGCTTACCGTGTAATTGTCGACATTACCTGTTAAAGTTTCGCAGGCAACGATTTCATCCTGAACGCTGAACGTACAACCTAATGCAGGTTCACATGCAGGAGCATCACCGTTTAATGGAATATCACAAGCGCTATTAGCGCCGGATGCATTTGTACTTACGATTGAGATGGCATAAGCAGTTGGCTCAGTAAATGTAAATACCATTGTACCGGATTGAGTAACCATTGGGTTATCTCCAACATAAGCCGGAGAAATAGTATATCCACCTGCACCCGGAGGACCATCAGCACCGTTATCGAATGTAACGGTTACTTCATATTGATCATCACCTGAAGTTTCAGCAAGACAAGTTACATCTGTAACTGTTGCAGAAAGTGTACAAGAAGCGCCAGGATCACAAACAGGAGAAATACCTGCTACAGTAACATCACATCCAATTAATGGATCTGCACTTACAATATTAATTGAGTAATCTGTTCCTTCATTAAAGCTGAAGATCATACTACCTGTTGCAGCCGTCATCGGATTATCACCGGTGTTTGTTCCACCACTAATTACATATCCACCCATACCTGGCGCACCTGCAGAACCATTATCGAACGGTATAGTTACCGTGTATGTATCTGTACCCGGAGTGATTGCATCACATGTTACCGTAGGTGCAGTAGTTGTAAATGTACATTGAGGTTGACAATCGTAATTCACATCAAATGTTTGAATACAAGTTTCAAGTCCGTCACCCGGAGCTACCGAACAACAAGGGCCTAAGAAATATACAATATTATAGGTTGCAGTACCATAATCGCCAATATTTACCGGCCATGCAGGATTAGCTGCATCCGGTGAAATAATGATGTTGGTTTCACAACCCGGAGTGATAGAAACGATTGGTTCATCACATCCATTTTCAACTATTGACCAATTCGTAGCTAATGTAGCCGCAGTTGGGAATACATCAATACTTAAATCGTTTGTGATATTTAAAGCCGGATCAATAACAATACCTGTTGCAGGATCTAAACATTCTACTAAATAAGTAGCTGTATATGTTTCAGATGCACAAG
>JAHDHT010000107.1:9950-12413 GCA_020631175.1 Chitinophagales bacterium | reverse complement strand
GAGCAGATTTTGGTTATTCCTTCCAGCCCAGCATCTAAAGAAGCGGAAGTTATAAGTCCATCCCCTGTTTTAGATGAAGTAATTACTACGAATAGCCGGGTTTATGCAGACTATGATGTTAAAGCTGCAGATGGGCAAAACAATCTGGGATGGTTAAAAGGTAATTGGCAGTCGAACAGTAATTTTAGTAAGGCAAGATTGAAAGAAATTGATAGCTTAATTATTCAGGGAGAGCAATTCTATATTCCATTATCTGATACGATATACATTCAAAGTTATACTATAGAAACAACTGCAAGCGGATTTGTTTTACGAACAATAGATAATAGAAATGCCACTCAAAATTATCAAATGATTGAAAACTCTTCAGATCGAATCATTTTTGAAAATGAAGATATCGATTATCCTAAGCAAATCATTCTTCAGCAAAAAACGGGTAATCAAATTGAAAATCAATTCCGAGGAATTCAGAATGGAAATGAAGTGGAATCAAATTTCGAATTTGAAAAGATTGATGATTAATTTCAATTTGGTATAATATTTTCAATGCTTTAATCGTATTTTGATAAAGCAATGAAGTCAATCCTTTTTACTCTTATATTTTTGCTGTGTTTAAACGGCAGCAAAGCTCAGGATGTTAAAACCTTAGAAGTTGTTGAACAAATGATCGATGCTATTGATCGTTCTGAAAATATGACTTTTAATATTGTTTCTAAAGAACGGATTGAAGGAAAATTGATGACCTCAAAATTCAGGGTTAAGCTTTCTTTAGCTCCTCGAAAAACCTATATGTATTCTGAAACACCCAATCCCGGTGCTGAAATTTTATACAATCCGGATTTGTATGGAGCAGATAAGGCATTGATCTTTCCCGGATATCGGCTTACACCAAATGTTAAGTTGGATATTAAAGGCAAACTGATGATGCGTAATCAACATCATTGCCTGACCAATATGGGTTTTTTATTATTAAAAGACATTGTTATTTATGCAAAAGAAAAAGCCGGAGCTGAGTTTGATCAGGTTTTTAAATTAAAAGAAGATGTTGAGTTTGATGGTGCTATGCATTATCAACTTTTAATTCTTGATCCGACCTATTCTACAACAACTTACACTGTTCAAAGCGGTGAAGATATTTTTTCCATTGCTCAAAAATTCAAAATTTGTGAGTACACCATCATCGAATTAAACAATAATGTTTCGGGTTTTAATGACCTTTCGGAAGGAATGGAAATCATAATTCCTACCAGTTACGCACCCACTTCAACGATTTTAATCAATAAAGAAAATTTTCTTCCACTGAAACAAGTCATGGAAGATGATAAAGGCATATTCGAACAATATGAATTTTTTAATCTTGAAGTCCTTCCTACCTTTAATGAAAATACTTTTAGTCCGGACAACAAAGAATATGGATTTTAAATCCTAATAAGATTAGCCTAAATTGCATGTATATTTTTACATTCACACAGCTTAAAAAAATGTTATGCAATCCGGAAGAAGATACCCATTAAAAGCGACTTTAACCTGGTCGAAACCTTACATCATTCGATTTTTAATTTTTGATGCAGTTGTTATTTTACTGTTTTTGATTTTCAGGTGGGAATGGATGGCGATTCCTTGGCAACCGATTTCTTTAATTGGTATTGCCGTTGCCTTTTATTTAGGATTTAAAAATAATGCCGCTTATGATCGTTTGTGGGAAGGAAGAAAAATATGGGGTGGAATTGTGAATGCATCCCGGTCGTTTACGGTGATGGCCAGAGATTTTGTAAACAATGATGAAGCAAATGAAAAATTAGATGATGCCGGTTTAGCTGCGATAACAAAAAAAATAGTTCATCGACATGTAGCATGGCTTCATGTATTAGCTATGGAACTAAGAAAAGTGAAACCATGGGAACATAGCAGTGCTTATGAAAATGAATTCCGTAAAAATGCCGGCACTCATTATGATGATACTAAGTTAGAAGATGTGCGTGAATATCTTAGTGAAGAAGATTATAATTACATACTGACAAAAGGAAATCGTTCTTCTCATTTACTGAGTTTGCAGTCGAAGCATATTATCAAACTGAGGCAAGCAGGTATTATTGAACATTTCCGGCATTTAGAAATGCAAGGATTGATTACCGAATTTTATACTCTTCAAGGTAAATCCGAACGTATAAAGAATTTCCCTTTCCCACGTCAGTATGCTTCTATCAATTTCTTTTTTGTAATGCTTTTTATTGGTTTACTTCCCTTTGGAATGATCAGCGTATTTAATGCTTTAGAAGCCGACTTCTGGTTAATATTAGCAATTCCATTTTCCGTTGTGGCTTCATGGGTTTTCTGGATGATGGAAATGATTGGTGATTACAGTGAGAATCCATTTGAAGGTTTACATAACGATGTACCTATAGCATCTATGGCAAGAGGTATTGAAATTGATATTCGTCAGATGTTGGATGAAACAGATCT
>JAHDHT010000107.1:7267-9850 GCA_020631175.1 Chitinophagales bacterium | reverse complement strand
AATTGATGATCAATGATTGGTCTAGCGACCTTCCGGTGTTTCAATCATTAGATAAAGTAATTGACGCACATGCCACACAAGCAATGTTGGTCATTCAACGTGACAGTATTAAATTTTCTTTTTTTCGGGACGGAGATAAGAATGCCTCCTACCCTTCTTATTCAATTGCAAAGTCTATTACTTCTGCTTTGGTTGGATTGGCTATTGCGGATGGAAAAATAGAATCCGAAAATGATTTGGTCGTTCATTACGTACCCGAAATCAACCATCTCCAATATGCTGACCGTTTACGATTAAAAGAATTATTAAACATGACTTCCGGTTTGAAATATAAGCTCACCGATGATGGCCGATTGTATTATGGAAAAGATATGACCAAAGTATTGGCTGGATTACAAACAGATACAATACCCGGAAGCAGACAGGCTTATTTAAATGTCAACTTTTATCTTTTAGGTTTGGCGGTTCAACGAGCATATAAAAAGCCTTTGTCAGAATTATTGAGCGAAAAAATATGGAAGCCAATCAATGCTTGCGATGAAGCTAAATGGACAGTCGATGATAAAAATAAAATGGAGAGAGCCTTTTGTTGTATTGGTGCTACTGCGGAAGACTATGCAAAATTTGGAAGACTTTATTTAAACAAAGGCAATTGGGATGGAAATCAAATATTGTCGGAAGAATGGGTAAAAAAATCATTGGAACGTTCAGCCGAAGAAGGCAGCAGTTTCAATTATAATTACGGTTGGCATATCGGTTTGAAAGAATATGAAGATTTTTATGCTAATGGAATGTTAAAGCAGCATATTTATGTTCATCCTGAAAAAGAAGTCATCATTGTTTTACTTAACCACCGCGAAAAAGCCATGAAAGCAGAACGAATAAACTGGTGGTTTGTATTTAGGCAAATAGTAGATCAGTTGCCTTAGATTTGAAATTATTTAATAATTAAGGAACAAAATATCTTACTTTTTCAGTTTTATTGCCATGGAAGAGCTGTGTGTCATTTGTAATCGACCATTGGGATCAGAAGAAACGATCTCTAAACATCATTTGATTCCAAAATCTCAAGGCGGAAAACATTCTGCAACTATTTTGATTCACAACATCTGTCATCAAAAAATTCATTCTGTATTTACAGAAAAACAATTAAAACAAACCTACAATACGGTAAAGACTTTAACAGAAAATGAGGAAATGATAAAGTTTATAAAGTGGATTTCTAAAAAAGACCCCGAATTTTATCAAAGAAATAAAAAAATGAGGAAAAAATAATTTTGATGTGTTGAACTAACACTAACAAATTGACAATCAAAGAATATCGCATTAATTGTTTACCTTAAACATGGTATTTAAATAAAGACTTCAACAAAGTTACGCTCACTAATTTTTAAGCCTATCATTAACGATTGAAAGCTTCTATTGTTCGCAAAAAAATAATAAAAAAATTTAATCGCGGCTCTTGTGACAAGTCGATTCAAAAAGCTTAAACAAAATTTATTTTGAGGCTGTTAGGCTCTTATAAAATTAAAATTCTATGAGATCACTTAATCCCCTCAAGAAAAGTTTTGCTTTTCTTCTTTCATTCTTTTTAGTGCTTGGTATGCAAGCGCAGACAAATGTATTCGACGATGTAATTTCTCAAAGTCCGGATCACACTTTATTAACGGCTGCATTAAATCAGACCGGATTATCGGCTGCCTTACAGGATGCAAATGCTACCCTGACCGTTTTTGCTCCGGATGACAATGCTATAAATGCATTGGTAGACGATTTAGGTATTGATATCAATACCTTATTAAGTTTACCAAATTTGGATGATATTTTATTATATCATGTTTTAGGTGCACAGGTTTTGGCAGGAGATATTGTTAATGGTACTGTTGCTGATGCTTTAAGTACAACAAACACTATTAAGATTACAAAAACTTCAATGGATATGGTTTTTGTAAATCAGGCACAGGTTATTGCTGCTGATTTAATCACAGACAACGGTGTGGTTCACGTGTTAAATAAAGTAATCCTTCCAAATGAAACAGTTGTAGATATTGCTTTAGACAATGGTTTTACTTCATTGGCTACTGCAGTTATTACTGCAGAATTACTTCCGGCATTAACAGATCCCTTTGCAGACTTTACCGTATTTGCTCCAACAAACGATGCTTTTGATGCTACAGCTGCTGCATTAGGGACTGATATAAATGGTTTACTAGCTTTACCTAATCTTTCAGATATTTTATTGTATCATGTTTTAGGTGCTTCTGTTTTATCAACTGATATTACCAATGGTGCTGTTGTAGATGCTTTAAGCCCAACAAACACAATAAAGCTTACAAAAACTGCTGCGGGTGAAGTTTTTATTAATCAAGCTCAGGTAACTGCTGCTGATATTTCTTCAGAAAACGGTGTGGTTCACGTGCTTGATAAAGTAATCCTTCCAAGTGAAACTGTTGTTGATATCGCATTAGATAACGGCTTTACATCTTTAGCTACTGCGGTTATTACTGCTGAGTTATTACCTGCATTAACAGATCCTTTAGCAAACTTTACTGTATTTGCACCTACGAATGATGCATTCGATGC
>JAHDHT010000107.1:2064-7167 GCA_020631175.1 Chitinophagales bacterium | reverse complement strand
GATGCATTAAATACAGCTAACACAATTAAGTTAACAAAAACTGCAGATGGAAATGTATTTATTAATCAGGCTCAGGTAACTGCTGCTGATGTTCAGTCAGATAACGGTGTGGTACATGTGCTTGATGCGGTCATCCTTCCAAATGAAACAGTGGTTGATGTTGCGCTTGACAATGGATTTTCTTCATTAGCTACTGCAGTTATCACAGCAGAATTGTTGCCTGCATTAAGCGATCCTTTCGCAAACTATACCGTTTTTGCTCCAACAAACGATGCCTTTGATAATTTAGCAGAAGACTTAAACACAGACCTTAATGGTATTTATTCTTTACCGACATTATCAAACATTTTATTATATCATGTTGCAGGAGATCGTTTTTTAAGTGGAGATCTATCAAACGGTGCAGTTACTATGTTGAATAATGCAACGGTAATGATTGATTTAACGGAAGGGGTTAAAGTAAATACATCTCATGTTACTTTAGCAGATGTTGAAGCAAGTAATGGTGTTGTTCATGTAATCGATCAGGTTTTATTGGAAACCACTACCAGCACAAACGACTTATTAAATGTAAATCTGACGATCTACCCTAACCCAAGTACTGATTTCGTTCAAATAAACGGATTAGACAAGCCGGTAGAAACAATCAGAGTAATCGACATGACCGGGAAATCGGTAATTGTTAGAAATATTGAAAATGAGTTAAATCCGAAAATAGAAGTAAATACTTTAGAAAGCGGTCAATACTTTATACAATTAGAAAGTAATGAAGGAGTAATCACAGAAACGATTACTGTCAAATAAAAAACTCATCAGTGCATAAAGATAGAGGGAGCTGTTGTTAAAACAGCTCCTTTTTTATTTTAATCACATCCATCCGTTAGGGCTTCAAAATTTGTATTGCTCTTCACTTCGAAACCACTATTTAATTCGACACATTCTTCTGCATCAAATGTTACATTTGAGTTTTCTACTTCATTATATCCGTAAACATTTCCGGAGCTTTGAATATACTTTGAAGTATTTGACATCTTCGAAAAGATATAACGATTATCGGGGCAATCACAAGATGATTCAAGAAATTCTATATCGTCAAAGTAAACTTTATGAATCAATCCGTTTCCCACATTGAAACTTAAATATGCGTTGAAATCTGATGCAGATGACATCGTAAATTCATATTCATACACAGTAGGAACCGTGCTTAATGTTTCGCTTGCATAAAAATAAGATTCAGATCCATCCCGTTTATTTAAAATAACAGAAATATCTCTGCTATCATCTGCCCAGGCAGTATATCGAATTTTATAAGTTTTATTATTAATCGCTATTAAGCTTTTATGACGCAAGTTTAAATGCCATTGGTTTGTACCAAGAGATGTAATATCTACTTCTGCTACCCCATTATTAAATGTCAGATTTCCGTCCGCATTAGCATATTTAAAAAGTGTCCAGGCAAAATTATCTTCAGACATATTTCCATTACGCACTTTATTACAATCGTAGCAAGCTCCATCCAGATAAGGATACAGGTTTAAATAAAATATTTTGGGTTCATTTGCAGGATTATTTTGTGCTCCTTCTTTTGTTAAGATGATTTCATGATTGTTAATAAAAGAAACTGCTTCATACTGCCTATAGGGTAAGCGTTTACTTACAATAGTACCATTAAAAAACTGATCCCCTTCAAAACAGGAAAGAATCCAAATACGATCATATGTAATTAAAACTACTTTGCTTTTATCCGGACTTATATCTGCTCCACAAATTCTACTCCTATTTAGAGAATCTCCAGGAAGCAATACCTGGAACTGATCATGCAGAGTGGCCATGTGTTTTAATCCACCTGCTAATGGGGCATCCGGAATTTTGTACACATAGGTGATGCTATCATTTACTGCAGGATCTAAGTTGGGTTGAACACGCTTTGTAAAAATATAAAGCATACCATTTAAATGAATCATTGCTTCATTGTCTTTAATTGCGGGTGTCGGATATTCGTAGGGAATGATTTCTTTAGAAGGTAAAGCACCTGTATAGTTTGCCGGATCTTCGACTTTGATTACTTCATATTCATTTGCGCCAACAAAATTTCCGAATTCACCAAGGTAAATATTCTGGTCATCATCCATTGCCATATCCTCCCAATCGATATAAGGATTATTAATATCTACACTTCGCTGAACATTTAAAGGATTGTCTAATTGTAAGGCATGAATCTGATCCGGATTATTGGCATCATTATGAAGCCAATATTCGAATTGCCCATTAGATTCATTGTAAATAAATGCCATTCCGGAAGGTTCCTGAATAATCGGATCCATGAAGTCAATGGTAACCGGATAAATGGTATCCTGAGCAATTAAAGAGATGCTCAAAAAGAGATTAAGACAAAGCAGGTATATATTATTCACCCTTTAAATTAAGATTTTTTACCGGGAGTGATCGCTCCCCGGTAAAAAATCATGCTTTGGGGTGAGATAATTGGGTATTAAACAAACTCGGAACATGCATTAGTAAATCTATTACATAAACCGTCTTAAAGAATTGATTTATTTGTTTTCCTTTTCAAGAGTGGCAATTCTATCCTTAATTAATTTGGCGACTTTAACTTTTTTCCCTTCATATGAGCTGTCAACAATTAAAAGCAATTGTCTTTTGCCCTTATATTTAAAAAAGATTTTCTGACCCGGATCTAATGATACGCCTGATTTTGAAAAAGGAGATAAATTAGGTCGCATCGTACCCGGTATAATTAAAGGAATTGATTTCGAGCTGTTGTTCATTAAGCTGAAATTAATATTATCATTTCCACCCGGAACGGCATTAGCTGTAAAAACGCTTACAGGTAAATAAGAGAATGCAGCAGTTATTAATATTACAAGTATAGATTTCATATTCGACTCTTTATGTACTTAAAGACCGAATCATTTTTGAAAGGATGCTTGTTTTGTAAAAAAATTAATTCGTTTTCACCCGGCTTTTTTCATCTTCGAGACCTGTTTTTCGCTTTCGAACATCTTTTACCTGATTATTTCCAAAAAGATAACTAAAGTTGACTCTTATCTGACGGCTTTCCCATCCTCCCTGGGCGTCGGAATAAAAGCCTGCAAAATCCTGTACTCCTCTCCATGGAGTAGTTAAGAAAATATCTGTAAAAGCAATTTTCAAATTCCCTCTGTCTTTAAATAATTTCTTTTTCACGCCTGTATCGATGCTATAAAGTGCATCCGTCTCATAAACTGCTCCCCAGATAGAAGGAGTGCTTCCCCATCCTGATAATTCTAAAGACCAACCTTTCCCAACAATAAATGTAGATTGATGATAGATGCTTGCATACGTAGCCCTTATGTCTACCGTTCTACCCTCGCCAAGATCAGCAAAATTATTTTTATGGTTGAGACTTACATTAGTAAATGTATTCCACCAGTTTTTTGGACTAAATGGATAACTCACATTTAAGTTATATACTTTTTGATAATCAAGATTGATCGGCTCAAGAAATGTTTGATCAACACCACTCGAATCAGAAATATTAGCAAAAAAGTCTTTTGTATATGAATAACTCAAGCTGGTAGTCAAGGTATATTTATAGGTATGTGCCAGTGTAATATTGTTCGAATATTGTGGTTGAAGAAACGGATTTCCTCTTACAAATGAAAGTTCAGTTAATCTGAAAATAAATGGATTTAAATCCTGATAACTCGGGCGGTCAATTCTACGACTGTAATTTAAACGAAATTGATTTAAATAATTCGCCTGATACGTTACACCTGCAGATGGAAAAAAATCTAAATAATTTAATTTAACGCTATCATTTTCAGTCGGAACGTTAGATACTAAAATTCCTTCAGAATTAGTTTGTTCCATTCGCACACCTGCTGTTGCTTTCCACTTTTTATTTATTGTACGATCGTATTTCACATAAGCAGCATTAATATTTTCATCGTATGAAAAATCATTTAAAATAGCATCATCGGGAACGATGATATTGTTGACTTGATTTTCAAATTCATAATGATTATCCGTCCCAACTAAAGAGTACTTAACACCAAAGCCTATTTTATCCTTTTCCCAGGCCTGCTCATAATCAGCTTTGGCTGTGTAAATAAAAATATCTGTTTCATCTAAAGCATTTGCTTCGCTGGTTGATGTTTGGGTTTCTCCTCCGGCATCAAAATATGCATTTGGTTGAACGTTTAAATTCTGTTTATCAAACTGTGCAAAATCAAGATCAACATTAAATGAATTTTTCTTATCGCCATTGAAGGTATAATTCAAATTGGTAGCAATGTTTGACTGGCCGCCTAAATTATCTGAGCTTGATATTAATAAAGAAATTGGTTCATTCGAATCTATGAATGAAATTGGTGTTTCACTATTGCTTTCTCTGTTGTTTACATTATCGTATAGAGAAACTAAAAATCCAATCGTACTTTTTTTATTGATAAAATAATCAACACCAATACGTCCGCTATTTTTTGCTCCAAAACTTTCAGTGGTAGTTTGCAAATCATAGCGAATACCATTTTGTAACCTTAGAAAGTGAAACCAATTTTGCGAACGGCCATCATTATGGTTATAAGCTCCATAGAAATTTGCTTTCTTATTTCGAAAATTAAAATTTACCCCTCCGTTATATCGATGATTAATACTGTAAGCCCATCCCAGATTTATTCCGGCATTAAAACCCAGACTTTTATCTTTTTTAAATCGAATATTAATAATGCCTGCATTTCCTTCCGCATCGTATTTTGCTGATGGATCAGTAATGATTTCGATCGCATCAATTTCTGAAGACTGCATCGCATTTAGTCGAACAGCGAGATCTTCAGCACTCAGATAAGTTGGTTTTCCATCCAGATAAATTTGTACCCCATTTTTTCCGGCTAATATGATATTGTCATTATTATCTACCACAACACCGGGTGATTTTCGAAGTAACTCGAGAGCGGTATTTCCTGTGGCATTGATACTTCCATCCACATTTAATACAGTTTTATCCGGCTGAACTTCGATTAAGGGTCTTGCAGCTACGACTTGTACCTCTTCCAGTTTGATTGCTTCTTCACCAATTTCCAAAGCTCCAAAATCTTTACTTTC
>JAHDHT010000107.1:0-1964 GCA_020631175.1 Chitinophagales bacterium | reverse complement strand
AGCCTTCAAATAGCTTTAACACTTCTGTTTTTGAATTGTTTAAAGATGTCAAATCCTTTAATTATCAGCAATTTGACCTCAATTGAGCCTTTCAATATCGAAATGAATAGTACATTCGTACTATGAAGTTTAACTATATCCTATTCTTTTGCATTTCAGTACTTAGTATGCAGTCTGTAATGGCACAAAATGACAATCCGCCTGAAGATTTGATCCGGGAAGATTTCAGAGAATGGCTCAAGACAGAATGGTACGATGGTTTCCAGAATATTAGCAGTAATACTTCGAGTGGTTATACCCTTGCCCGGTTGGAGATGTATAATGTAATCGACAATTTTGCCGATACCATGTTTTGCATGTATAGTGCTTTGCCAAGAGTGGTGCCGCCGGACGGATTTAATTCTGCTTCAGAAGCTTCGCCATTTGATTGCGAACACATTGTTCCTCAATCTATTTTTAATTCAGCAGGACCAATGAAGAATGATATTTTTCACTTGACTCCAACCTTTAGTAATTGGAACAGTACACGAGGAAACGCTCCTTTCAGAGATATAAATGATGATGAAACAGAGAAGTGGATTTATCTTGATGACAATAATGAATGTAGCAATGCTGCACCTTGCGTACCGGCAGGAGATATAGATATTTATACTGAATGTGAAAGTTCTGCTTCAGGAATAAGATGGGAGCCTCGTGAATCGGTGAAGGGTAACGTTGCGCGTGCCGTGTTTTATTTCTTTACTATGTATCCTGCATACGATATAAATTTGGTCGGAGATATTGAAACCTTATATCAATGGCATTTAGACGATCCGGTTGATGCTATAGAAATGGCCAGAAACGATGCTACAGAAAATTATCAGGGAAACCGAAATCCTTATATCGATCATGCAGATTGGGTTTTTAAAGCATGGCTGGAAGAACCTGTTGTTTCGGTTCAGCCTTTTTATAATGCTCCAATATCGGTAAGTCAATTGTTAAATCATCGAGACACACAACAAGTACAGTTTTTAATTGAAAATAACGCTGTTCGGGATTTGAAAATTGAAGTATACCGGCAAGATGGTGGTTTACTTTTTTTCAACGTATTGAAAAATAAGTCCGATAAATTTATTTACAGTTTTAATCGATTGTCTTACCCGGAAGGAATATATTTAATTGTTATAAAAAATAAATCAAACAATAAATATTTACATTCTTCCGCATTTCAAATACTTCGTTAATTTAATCATTTGTCGAAAACGCTATTACATATAGGCTTGTTTTCGGATACGCATTTCAGGTCTGAATCAAATACGGATCAAAATGCATTTCCCTCCGATGCCGGGCATAATCAAATGGCATTCGAAGCAGTTGATGCTTTAAATAAATTATCATGTGATTTTAATATTCATTTGGGAGATATAACACATCCGCTTCCAAATGCTGCTTCATATACTGAGGCATTACATATTGCAAATAATTGTTTTGATCAATTAAAAGCTAAGACTTACTTCGTTCCGGGCAATCATGATATTGGAGATAAAAAAGGAACAGCCAATGCCCCAGAAGAATTTTTTAGTGCAAGAGAGGAATTTGAGCAATTACGGGGACCTTTGTATCAGCATTTTAGTTTGGATGGAATTGAATTTGTGTTGTTGGATGGAACATGTATTGGATCTTCAAATGCGCTTTCTGAGAGACTATGGGAATGGATGGATGGATTATCTTCACTAAATTTAAAGCGAAGTTTTGTTTTCATTCATTACCCGCCATTTCTTTTTAAAATCGATGAAGACGAACATTATGATAATTTGAATTATCATTCACGAGAACGATTATTATCCTTTTTGAAGCAAGTAAATTGTGAAGCATTATTCAGCGCACATGTGCACCGTTTCTTTTACAATCATTGGGAAGGAATAGAATTTTACACGCTTCCATCCACTTCATTTTTACGACCTGAATATGCCGGTTTAAATCTT
>JAHDHT010000001.1:55923-57974 GCA_020631175.1 Chitinophagales bacterium | reverse complement strand
AGGCAACATGAGCAGACTGCAAAACGTTTTGTGCAGGATGACGTCTAAAAATTGCTTATGGCTAATTCAAAAAAGAAAGTAAAAACAAAGAAAAAGGGTTTTGGTGTTTGGATAAAGCGCTTTTTCATTCTCGGCTTGATTGGAGTGTTCTTATTAGGAGCTTTATTCCTTTCTGTGCTATTTGGTTTATTTGGAGAACTACCTGATGAAACTGCTTTAAGAAAAAAGAAGGTACCGGTTGCGAGTGAGATTTATGCAAGTGACGGAAGTCTTTTAGGTAAATTCTATATCGAAAATCGCTCATTTGTTAAGTATAATGATATATCTAAAAATGTGATTGATGCTTTAATCGCTACCGAAGATCATCGGTTTTTTGAACATAAAGGTTTTGATGCTAAAAGTTATTTAAGAGTACTTGTAAAAAATATTTTTATGGGTGATCGAAGTGCCGGTGGAGGTAGTACTATCAGCCAGCAGGTTATTAAAAATTTATATAAGCGTGAAAATTATTCCTTCCTGACTATTCCTGTCAATAAAATAAAGGAAGCGATTGTTGCCACAAGACTCGAGCGTGTTTACGATAAAAAAGATATCATTACATTATATCTGAATACCGTTCCTTATGGTGAACAAGCTTTTGGAATTGGTACTGCATCGAAACGGTTTTTTAATAAGAAGCCAAAAGATTTAAGTTTAACGGAATCGGCCACTTTAGTTGGTTTGTTAAAAGCAACAACTTATTACAGCCCAAGATTACATCCGGAAAGATCTAAAGAACGTCGAAATACTGTTTTGGCTCAAATGAAAAAAAACGGTTTCATTAGCAGCTATAAATATAATGAGGCTGTAAAAGCTCCTATAAAATTAGATTATAGCAGAACACTTCCTTCTGAAGGACTTGCCACATATTTCAGATCAATTTTAAGAGAAGAGTTAAAAGAGTGGACGAAAAACAACCCGACTACCAGTGGTAAGCAGTTTAATATTTTTACGGATGGATTAAAAATTTATACTACGATTGATCCGAATCTACAGAAATATGCTGAACAGGCCGTTGAAGATCATTTAAAATCACTGCACAGTACTTTTGTAAAAGATTGGCCTGATAAAAAAGAATTTAATAGACGTAATTATGACGCCATAGAATCTGGCATGCGTAAGTCTGACCGTTATAAGCGTTTAAAAGCTGCCGGTAAAAGCAGATCTGCTATTGATAATATTTTTGCAAAACCGGTAAAAACCAGAATTTTCACCTGGGATGGATTACAAACGGTCAGCATATCACCCAGAGATAGCATCATACACTATCTTCAAATACTGAATACAGGATTTGTCGCAATGGAACCGGAATCAGGTGAAGTAAAGGCATGGGTTGGTGGAATAAACCGAAAGTATTTTCCCGAAGACCACGTGACTTTACAAAGACAAGTTGGTTCTACATTTAAACCAATTACTTACGCTACAGCTATTCAAAAAGGAATTCCGGCATGCAAATATTATCCTAATCAATTGTATACTTATAGCGAGTATCAGGATTGGACGCCAAAAAATGCAGGCTCTGATGGCTATGGTGGATACTATTCTATGATGGGTGCTTTGGCTAACTCGGTGAATACTGTCGCAGCTCAAGTTATTTTTGAAGCCGGTATAGGCAACGTTATTCACCTGGCTAAAAAAATGGGAATCAAAAGTGATTTACCGGAGGTACCAAGTATCACTTTAGGAACGGCTGATATTAGTCCACTGGAAATGGTATCGGCATATTGTTCTTTTGCAAATGGTGGATTTGCGACTGAACCATTTTATTTAAAGAAGATTACCGATAAGAACGGTAAGTTAATAAAGCAATGGAAATCTGAATCGAAACAGTATCGTGAAAAGATCATGGATGATCAAACAGTTATGACAATGCAAAGTATTATGCAGAAAGTTGTTGATGAGGGTACCGGTAAGCGATTGCGATGGCAATACGGCTTACAAAATCAAATAGCGGGCAAAACAGGAACGACGCAAGATCAGGGTGACGGTTGGTTTATAGGTTACACTCCCGG
>JAHDHT010000001.1:52516-55823 GCA_020631175.1 Chitinophagales bacterium | reverse complement strand
ACAAAAAAGGTTCCTCCAAAAGAGAAAAAAGAAAATATATGGGATCGTTGGTTTAAGAATTATAATAAAAACAAAGAAAAAGAAGATAAAAGGAAGAAAAAGAAAAGAAGAGTCTAAGAATTTCTTGACCTTTTAAAAAAGAATAAAGAAATTAAAAGTATGAATGCTAAACACCTTATTCTACTTTTCTTTGTATTTCAAATTAATCATCTTTTTGCTCAGGATAGTTTACGACTTTTCGTTTTCGGACATAGTTTAATTGATCATCGGCCTCCTTTAAACCCTACACCAAGCGATGAAACAACGGTACCTCATTGGATGTATCTGTTTGCTCAAGACAGTGGTGATTCATTTGCAGCTGGCGGGCAATACGGTTTTTTACCTCAACATCAGAATCTTCCGCCCTTTTCGCAATGGGGTTATGACATTGTTCCAGGAGTTTGGGAATCAGATTATGAAGCATTTTCCGCAGCCGGTATCAATACCGTTTTTATTACTGTAGGTAATTTTATCCAAAATGATCAAGCTCCCGGAGACGATTATTATGGTATGCCGGGGATAAACCCATTAAGTGCAACAGAAACTATTATGGACTGGTGTGAAAATGAATCTTCGCCGGTCACCATTTATATTTATGAAAACTGGCCGGATATGGCTCCCTATCTTTCCGGAGGTTTTCCCGGAACAGCCAATGATTTTCAAAACTACAATCAATATGTAGAAGGTGCTTTTCATGACTGGTGGATTAATTATCAGGATCAGTTAATTATTTCTAGGCCTTCAATTAACGTACGAATGATTCCGGTCGGTCCGGTGATAAGTGGTGTTTTAAGAGATGTATTGAATAATGATCTTGGAATAAATGATTTATACGAAGATGACGCTCCGCATGGACGACCTGAAATTTATTTTCTTGCCGGTTTAATTAGCTATATGTCTGTTTATGAAAAAGAAGCTCCGGATAATTACAATGTTCCGACTTTGATTCATCCGATAATTAGAGATAACTATACGGAAATCAGAGATTATATATGGAATGCTTTATTGAGTTTTAATGATGCTTCCGGAAACAGTCGGGTATTTAAATTTAATCCGGTTTCAAATGTTGAATTAAATAGTAATTCCATTTGTCTGTTACCCAATCCTAATGATGGTGTTTTTAAGATAACCGGATTAAGCGCATCTTATAATATTAGCATTTGTTCGATAAACGGAACCGAAGTTTTTAATCAAAACGCCCAAAGTGAAGCATTAAGTTTTAATTTAAGTGCCTTTCCCGACAGCATATATACCATAAAGATTACCAATATTATTAACGGCAATGTTATGCTTGAAAAAATGATTAAGAACTAATTTAGTGAATACTGAAATCAAAAACTTTTTTAAGGATGGATGTGGACGTTGCGAACGATTTAAAAGTCCAGCGTGCTCTACACAATTGTGGAAAGAGGAATTGATTTTACTACGCGATATTATTCTTGAACATAAATTAAAAGAAGAATTTAAATGGTCGCAACCGTGTTACACATTTAATAATAAAAATGTGCTCATTTTAATTGCTTTGAAAGACTTTGCCTGCATAGGTTTTTTAAAGGCAGCTTAATTGAAGCCAGCAAAAATATATTAGTAAGTCCGGGTAAAAATTCTCAGGCAGCAAAGCAAATAAGAATTCGTTCTACAGCAGAAATTGAGCGATTAGAAAAATCAATTCATTCACTAATTGAACAAGCGATAGAAATAGAAAGGAGCGGAAAAAAAGTTGAATTTAAAAAGGAAGTTGGCGACTTGCCTGATGAACTTAATCTACAATTCGAACTTGACTTAAAATTCAAATCAGCTTTTGAAGCATTAACTCCCGGTAGACAAAGAGGCTACTTAATTTATTTTAATTCGGCGAAACAATCAAAAACAAAGACGGATCGAATTCTTAAGTGGAAGAATAAAATTTTAAAGGGTGAAGGAATGCATGATGGATTTAAAAAGAAAAAATAAATTAACGATCTACGTTGATCAGTCCAAACAAGTTAAAACGCTCTACCAGTTGATTATACTGTTCAAGTAATTTCTCTGTATCTTCTGATAAATTATTATAGACTTGATTTTTATCTCTTTGCGCTTCAAGATTAGCCACAATTTCATTTGCAAGCAGCACATAATCATTTTCTAAAGCTTCATAAAATTGTTCGAACTGTGCTTTTTGCGCTTTTGTAATTTCCTTTTTCTTCATTTTAACTGTAGAAGCACTTTTGGCAACTCCACCTCTTAAACGTAAAGATTCCATTTTAATAGATGGCAAAATATCCTGATCGTAGTTTAATAATTTATCTAGTAAAGATTTAGCCAATTTAAGATCGTTTTTCATTGGTGTGGTTAAAGAAGCAAGAGGATTATCTTCCATTTCTTCTGCTTCCGCTTTTTCAGCTCTTTGCATCATTCGATCTACTAATTGCTGATGTGTGTTAACTAAATCACTAACGGTCTGGGTAGCGCCCAGAATTAAAGAATCAATTTCTTTGTATTGATTTGTAGCAAAACGGTCGGTAGTAATTAAGTCATTTATTTTTGCACAGTTTAAATCTAAATCATCGAGTCCGGTTTTATAGGCTTTTATATTTTCAACATAGAAATTATCGGCATTTAATGTTTCGGGTGGATTTAATGCATTTTGATATAGTCGAACCGGCGACTTTCCTAAAGTTCTGCATTCATAAAGTAACTCGATAGGTTTGTCACTTAATTCATGCGCATCGCGGGCTGTTTCCAGATGTCCAAGTTTTAATTCATAGGCTCTCAAATCCTGATAGTAGCTATTGGTTAATGCTATGATTGTATTCGCATAACGGATTACCGATTTATTGGAATCTGATTGGGCTTTTACATTTAAGCTTATCATTAAAACCAGTGCGTATAAAATTAGATGCTTGTTCATTTTTTAAGGCTTATGCCTCTAAAGTACAAGGTTTATACCAAATCGCCGCCCCTACAGCCGGCAAACTAAGCCGGATTGCAGCGAATACCCGACCATTGCAAAGTGCCTGTTGTACAGTTTTGTGAAGGCTGACGAAGGAAGACTAGCAAAGCTAATACAACAGTGCCTGCGCGGTGGGCGCGTAGCAGCGGAAAGCCGGACTGCAGCCTGAACCGAAGCCGAATGATTCCTTTCAAAAAATTAAAATACTTGTTCGCTTAGTTTGAAGCCTAGGTATACGGCGAGTAAGCCGCTCAACAAACTGATTGTGATATAGAGGAGTGCCATGCCGCTTTGTTGATTGCGCAAGAGTTGGAGTGCTTCGAGTGAAAAGGTGGA
>JAHDHT010000001.1:46788-52416 GCA_020631175.1 Chitinophagales bacterium | reverse complement strand
AACAAACGCTTGCCGCGCTCATAAAACATTTGCATTATGATAAATACAGCGACGAAATAGGCGATTACAATGAGTGATCGGGTGAGGTTCCATTCGTCGAAATTGTTGATCAGCAGGTAGGTAAGAAAGACTGAAAAGCCTGAAATCGCGAGAAAAATAGCTGCCACAACTCCGTCTGGAATGCCGTTGAAAGCGAGGTGATGGGTTGTGTGATCGCGCCCTCCTACAAAAGGGGATTGCCCTCTTAATAATCTACGTATGAAAACGGTTATGGTATCAATTAATGGCATGATAAAAACGATCATCGGTACCAAAAACTGTTTGATGGCGATCACACCGCTTTCTGCATCTCTGTATTTCCACATGAGTACGATACTCAGGTACGAAAGAAAGGCACCTAAAAACTGGCTGCCTGAATCGCCCATATACATTTTGGAAGGATGCCAGTTGAAGAATAAAAAGCCGGTTAAAGCTGCTCCAACTCCTACCGAAAGAATCATATATAAGGAGGTTTCCTGATGTCCGACCAAAAGAATCATAATGGCTGAGGCTATGATACACAATGAAACAGAGCCGGTTATACCATCCATATTGTCGAGCATATTGATGGAATTCATTATGCCAACGACCCAGAGAATGGTGAAGATATAGTTTAGAATAAGGTAGGGTGTAAGTGGAATAAAGATACCCATGGAGACCATAAACAGGCCGCACATAAACTGTCCTGAGAATTTCAGAATAGGGTTTGTATTGTAGGTGTCGTCATAAAAACCGACTAGAAAACCGAGGGTTACTGAGCCGAGCATGGCAAAGAGTTCGCGGCCGAAAAAGTCGCCACTATGGTATGGAAGGATGAAATAACTGGATACTGAAAGCAGGAAAATGATAAAGAAACCAATTCCTCCCAATGATGGTTTTGCACCGGTTTGCCATCGAACCTGATTGAGTTTCTGATGGTCTCTAATGCCGAGTGTTTTCGTGAAATTGAGCATTAGCAGGTTGATCAGTATTGAAAAACCTACAGCTATCACAAAAAAGCTGATGTACACAATGAGTAGGAAAAATTTACCTTCCATTCGAGCACGAAGTTAATGAATTCAGGTAAAAATTGGTTAAAAATCAAGCCTTTAATAAGGAATCGTAAAGCTGTTTGACGTCGGAGACTAATCGTTCGACACTGTAGTGCTTTTTAACAAATGCTCTTCCTTTTTCGCCCATCTCAAGTGCTTTTTGCGGATCAGCCAACAGGCGAAGCAGTGCTTCAGCCAGTTTTTCAGGGTCTTGTTTCGGAACAACATAACCTTGTTCTCCATCTTGAACGATATCTTCAACACCGCCTACATTGGTGCTTACAACCGGTTTTCCTGCTGCCTGGGCTTCTATTAAAGACACGGGAGTGCCTTCATTTAAAGAACTCAAAGCAACAATATCTAAACCCGCACAGGCGCGGTCGACTTCTCTGTACCATGAAGTGAAGAGAAAGGGATTATGCTGAAGATTTTTACTTATGATATGTGTTTCTATTTCTTCCCGGGTTTCGCCATCGCCAATTATCAAAGCCTTGAAATCGATGTCTGTTTGCTTTTGCAAGGCGATAATCGCGTCGACAAAAGTTAAGTGATCTTTTACAGGGGCAAGTCTGCCAATGATACCGATTAGTGGGATTTTCGGATCGAGCTTGAATTCTTTTCTGAAGGCTTTTCTTTTTTTATCCTGATTCGACCAGAATCGTTTTAAGTCGAAACCAAGCGGAATTATCTCAAATTTTTCCGGAGGAGCAATTTTAAATTGCTCACTTAGTTCCTTTTTCTGGATGGATGATATGGCAATTATTTTGGAAGATTTTTTCGCGAGATATCTTTCAATTTGTAAAAATGCTTTTGTTTTTGCAGATCCGAAATAGGAATGAAAAATATGTCCGTGAAAGGTATGTATAATATGCGGCACGCCACATTGATGCGCGGCAAGCCGTCCTAAAGCTCCGGATTTTGCTGCATGGGTATGAACAATATCGGGTTTAAATTCCCTTATTATTTGCTTGATCGCATTTAAGGCTTTCCGATCCTTCAATGGATTAATAGATCGCTTCATTCCCGGAATGATGATTGGTTTCACACCTAAGCTTTCAGCAATATGCATTGAACTGGCTTCGCTTTCATCTTTCTCCCCCGCTATTAATAGAGTTTCATATTCGGGTTCAAGATATGCACTTAAATAGCAGGCATTATAAACTGGCCCACCAAGATTCATTCGATTTAATATTCTTAAAACTCTTGGCATAATTATTAATTCATAAATCGATCATACCAATGTTGAAACGCTATTAAGGCCCAAATTTTCGCTGGGCTGTCGCCGGCATCGTTGCCACCTACTTTGGTTAAGAGTTGTTTAATGTGATCGTAATTAAATATTTTTTGCGCTTGAATTTTATCCGGATTCAACCATTCATTATGAATCCTGCTTTGTAATTCTTTATTAAACCATTGTTGCAAAGGAACTTCGAAACCTTTTTTAGGTCGATTAAATATTTTTTCAGGTAATTGTCTTCTAAAAGCTTCCTGCAAAATTCGCTTACCCATTCCCTCACCTATTTTAGCCTCTGCAGGCAACTGCTGCGCAAATTCTACAACACGATGATCTAAAAAAGGCACCCGAACTTCCAGTGAATTTGCCATCGACATTCTATCCGTTTTCGTTAACATATCTCCACTTAAAACGGTGCGGATATCGGCTGTTAAAATATTATTTAAAACGGATGACCTTGCATCAAGAATTGAATTGGTAATTCGATGCTTTTTCTCAATGTATGCATCAAAATTAATTTGATTTTTTATGGATGGATTTAACAGACGCAGTACTTCATCTGAAGATGAAATACTGCACCACAACCAATAACGATCTGCTTCAGATAATTGAATACCACCTGAAAACCGCTCTGCCTGACGCACTTTATTTCCTAAGAACCCGGATCTTGATTTTGGAAGGAAATTTAGCAATGGTTTTACCTTCTGAATAACAGCTGATTTAGCCTGATGTTGGTTCGCCAGTAAATGAGCTTTATATTTATTATATCCACCAAATAACTCATCTCCTCCATCACCCGATAAGGCAACCGTTACATGCTCTCTTGTTTTTTTACTTAATATAAATACATTAATTGCAGATGAATCAGCAAACGGCTCGTCAAGATAATTTAATACATCATCCACATGATTCAAAAGGTCATCATTTTTGAGCTTAAAAGTGGTATGCTCCGTATTAAAATGTTTCGCAACTAACTCTGCATATTCTGTTTCATCATAAAAATCATTGTCTTCAAATCCAATTGAAAAAGTATGTAATTGATCTGTAAATTCACTTGCCAATGCCACGATTACAGAAGAATCAATTCCTCCGCTTAGAAAGGCTCCTAATGGAACGTCCGACATCATTCTTTTTTCTATACTATCTCGAAGTAATTCCGTTAACTGCAGTTTCCAATATTGGTATTTCGCTTCGACAAAGGGTTTTGAACCATTATTTTCAGGCAATAAATAGTAAGGCTTCTCCTCAACACCTTTAGGATTCACTTTTAATAAATGGCCGGGTTTCAATTTATGAAAACCTTCCAAAATATGATGTTCGGTAGGTAAATAATTAAATTGCAGATATTGATAAAGTGCAGTAGAATTTAATTTTTTCGGCACATCATAGGCCATAATTGCTTTTGGTTCTGAAGCAAAAATTAAACGATCATTATCATAATAATAATGCAAGGGTTTTATTCCCAATCGATCTCTTGCAATTATTAATTCCTTTTTTTTTCGGTCATAAAATGCAAGACTAAAAAAGCCATTTAAATCTAATAAACCATCTTCACCTTTATAAATCAACTGATGCAAAACGACTTCTGTATCGCAATTCGTTTTAAACTCAACTCCGGCATTTCTTAACTTTTTTCTTAATGCTTTATAATTATATATTTCACCGTTAAAAATTAGCGTATACCTTTCTTCTTCATCTTTCATTGGTTGATTTGCCGCTTCAGACAAATCTATAATCGACAAACGTGTATGCCCAAGAAGCACATTTTTATCTTCAATGAATGACTGATTATCCGGACCTCGTAAAGAAAGACGTTCTAAACTTTTTTCAAGACTTTTTTTAGAGTCTGATTTATTTTTATTGAAATGAAATACACCTGTAATTCCACACATATTATTAATTCTCTTTTTTTTGTCCAACCGCATGCCAATATGGAGTGCGATCAGAAAATATAATATTTTTTAAACCTGCTCTCTCCATCATTGATTGAATTTCATCTTTTGTGAAACGTTGTTCAAGTGGTGTTCCAAATCGATCAAGCGCATCATTACGAATCACATTAAATGATTTATTGATGTAATAACTCAAGGGAACAGATTTATATAAATCTCCTTTTAGCAAGGTTTTTAAAATCCATCCAAACAAAACAAATGGACCGTAAATAAATACTGCAATTAAATCGCAAACAATACGCTTAAGCGCTCCGGGTAAACGGCAAATTATTTTTCTGAAAAAATCAGAAACTTTAAAAATAGCTTTGTACCAGGAAGGTTGATTGTCGAGGGCATAATAAAGATAGACCATACACCAACCGTTATTTTTAACTTGTGCCACCAAATCTTTTAAGGCTTCAAAAGTATCGGGAATATGGTGTAAAACTCCTAAACTGAAAACAAAATCAAAACTCTCTTCTTCAAAAGGTAAGTTTGAACTTGCAGCTTGTGTTATTCTAATGTTCTCCTTCTGATGCGTTAATGCTTTAGCAGCAAAAACAGCCTCGCTTGGATCAACCGATTCTACAAAAGCACATCTCTCGGCCACATAAAGAGACCATCTGCCCGTTCCACATCCAAGATCTAAAACAATAGCATCAGCAGGAAGCATTTCTTCAGTGATAATATCAAAATATTCATCCCCAACCGATTGCAAAGTTTCATGACTAAATGAATCAAACTTTGACCACTCTTCACCAAAGCTGTCTGCCGTGATTTTATCAATGTTTTTTTCAGCTCCTGTCATGAAAGAAGCAATTTCTCCAAAAGGAGACTCAAAGATGGTTGTTGGTTTACTTTTAAAGCGCAGCATTTAAATCCTGCAAATAACGGAAAAATCAAACGCCTGTTGTAATATCTTGGCTTAAAGATTCTTACTAAAGCACACTAAAAAAACCAGGACTCAGCCATCTCCAATAAAACAGGTAATTTTACGTTTTGCGATTCGTAACGCTATGCTCAATGTCTACGACGTCATATTAAGTCCGATTTATGCAGTAGTTATACTCTTGCTGAGTATGATCATCTGGCGATTATGGCTTTTTAAATACATATCTATACCATGGATGATCAGTATAGTATGTATTAAAATGCTTTGTGCTGCTGCGTATGGTATGGTTTACGAATACTACTACACTTACGGAGATACGATGGGTTATTTTTTCTCGGCAAAACTGGCCGGAGAATTACTCCTTTATGAAAGTCCAAAAGATATTTTTCATTTTTTCACTTCAGCCTCTTTAAAAAACGATTTTTTACTTGCTGAACATTTGTTGGAAGGAAGGGCTTACTGGTTCAAGGAAGTAACATTCTTCATGATTAAGATTACCGC
>JAHDHT010000001.1:42912-46688 GCA_020631175.1 Chitinophagales bacterium | reverse complement strand
TATACCTGCTCACAAAAATCTGGAATAGCCTGATTTCACCTAAAGCAAGGTCGATTTTTACATTCAGTCTATGCACCGCATTAGGTCTTTTTGCTGCCGCCTTCGTTTATTTTGAATGGTATAATCTTGCAGATGATTTTGTATATAGACTAATTAGAACAGCTCAGGGCTTTCAAGATTGGCATGAATATCTTGCAGATAGTTTAGGTGGGTCCGGTTATACTCTTGGTGAAATTGAGTTTACCCTCACCGGAATCTTACTTAAAGTTCCCGCCGGTATAAATGTAGCTTTGTTTCGACCATATATATTCGAAGTAAACAGTATTGTTATGTTGATTTCATCGGTAGAAAGCACTTTAATTTTATTGTTTACCGTTTATACAATACTTAAAGTTGGGATCCGAAATATTATTCGCTTTACTTTCAGATATCCGGTCTTACTCTTCTTGTTTGTCTACGCAATGGTCTTCTTATTTGCCGTCGGTTTTACCAGCTTTAACTTCGGAGCTTTAGTGCGGTATAAAATTCCGGGCTTTATGTTTTATGCTGTATATCTCGCTGCGTTAATCAGTCTGAAACAAAAAGATTCTAAATTAAGCATTGCCTAAATAGTGTAATCGTTTCTTCCATCATTCGGGATTTGGAAAACTGAGTATTTGCCCGCTTTACAGCGCTTTCAGAGAATGCTTTTCGTTTGTTTTCATGCTGAAGTAAATCAATAACTTTGTTAGCAAATTCGTCTGTATTAAAGGGACCTATTAAATGCCCATTTTTACCTTCCTCAATAATTTCGTTGCAGCCTTGCACATCAAATGCAATAACAGGCACTCCGGCATTAAAAGCTTCGAGTAACATGAGTGGTAATCCTTCAATCAAAGAAGTACACATCAACAATTTACTACCTGCCAGATAATCGAAAATATTCTTTTTATATCCTTCCAAAGAAACATGTTGCTCCAAATTGAGTCCTTTAATTTCCTGCTCTAAATCATGTCGTAATCCTCCCTCTCCTAAAATGATCAGTTCAAAATCAAGAATGCTATTTTTTACCACAGAGGCAATCTCAATGGCATAGTTGTAGCCTTTAATTTCCTCCAAACGACCAACCATCAGCAACTGATTATCTGACCGTTCAATTTTATTTGCCGCATTAATCTCGGGATATTCATATCCATGCTGAACTACTTTCAGGGTGTTTTGTCGCACAAAACGCGCTTGTTCCATGTATTTTTTCAAGCCAAAAGAACAAGCATACGAACAGTCTATATTGTTTTCGAGCCACCGGAAGTATCTCTTATAAAGATTATCAGGCACCCGCTCCGGATTCAAAGGATACTTTAAATAAACTTTTTCGCTTATACCATGCTTGGCAGAGACGATCTTTATTGATTTTTGAAATAATTTTTTTGCCAGAACAGCTGCAGTATCCGCGTGAATTAAGTGGGTGTTTATTAAATCGAAGGCTCCTTCTCTATAAAATTTAGCTAGTGATCGGGCTGCTTTAATGCTGAAAGGTGAATTTTGCTCTATCATTCGATAAGTCAATCCATCTTTTTCGAGCAGATCAATGTACTTCTGATAACCAGATTGATTAGAGTGCTTATAAAAAAATGCTAGTTCGCAATGAATGCCTGCATCTTTCAATCCGTTCATCAAACGAATGATATGCCGTTCGGCACCTCCAATTCCTGCAATATGACAAGCAAATAAGATTTTCATTGCGCTGTTTTGGGCTTAGACTTATGAATAATGAATGAATTGGCTTTAAAATTGCACTAAAGCTTCAACCAATGTGCTAAATTTGCGGTTCAAATTTAATGAATGCTCCTAAAAGCATTTAAATCTCCTCAAAGATTAGGAGAAGAAATTGAAAAGCCAACCATGAGTAGACCGGATTATTGCGTAAAAGTATTATTAATTGTCTTTCTAAGTATCGTCTTACAGATACCATTGGCATCAGCACAAAATAATGCTCCTGTTGCAGTAGACGATACCATTACGACTAATGAAAATCAATTAGTATTCTTCAACCCGACCTTAAATGATTCGGATGCTGACAACGATCCGCTTTCCATTACCGTAATTGAACTTCCTTCCAATGGTCAGATAAATCCTTTGCCTCCTAATGAAATTATCATTATTCCGGATAACTGTTTTATTGGGATGGATACCATGACCTATGTTGTTTGTGATAACAATTCGACACCCGCATGTGATACGGCAATGATTTTCATTGAAGTATTGGCAGTACCCGATCCGATTGCTGTAAACGATACCATTATCTATTTTATAACTGATTCTGCAATTGCTCCGGTTTTAACAAATGATCAGGAATTACAAAACGAAACACTAATTCCATCCATCCTTCAAAACCCGGCCTCCGGATCTGCGACAGTCAGTAATAACAACTTGATTTATTATCCCGACATCAATAATTTTTTAATGTTGGATTCAGTTCAATATACTGCCTGCGACCCTTGTAATCATTGCGATACTGCATGGGCTTTCTTTCAGTTTATGAATGCCAATATCCCTCCTGATGCAGATGATGATCAGCAGATTATAAATGAAGAAGATACGCTAATATTTAATCCGACTTTCAATGATACTGATCCGGATTATAATACAATCGAAATAACACAACTGTTAAACAATCCATCAAACGGTGTCGCTATACTATATAATGACACGGTAGAGTATATACCCTTAACAAATTATATTGGAGTAGATTCTATTCAATATGAATTGTGTGATGATGGATTTCCAAATTTATGTGATTCTGCCTGGATCATTATTATCATCAACAACGTAAACGATCAACCGGTCGCCTTGAATGATTTTGAAGAATTAACACAGGGAGAGAATATTTATATTTTTCCTCTAGTAAATGATTCTGACGTAGACACAATGGATATGCTTTCCATTTTTATTCTTCAGGATGGAAATCATGAAATCAATACGACTTTAGCAGGCGACAGTATTTTGTATGAATCTGATCCAAATTATATGGGACCAGACACTATTGAATATGCAATTTGTGATAATGGAAGTCCTTTTCTTTGCGATACTGCTTTTATTATAATTGAAGTTCTTCCGGATTTACAATCACCGGATACAAATCCTGATTTCATTCAGGTTTTGGAGGATGGAAGTGTAAACTTTGACCCTTCTTTAAACGATACTAATTTTATAGCAGATGATTCTACCACCCAATTAATTCTACTTCCCTCCAACGGAACCTTGAGTCCGCTTAACAATTTTGAATACACCTATACACCGGATGCTGATTTCAATGGTTTTGACACTGCCGTTTATGCAAGTTGTAATGTTTATATCGATACAACCCTATGCATGAATGACACAATTGTTTTTGAAGTGATTGCAGTAAACGATCCTCCGGTTGCTGAAAATGATATTGAAACGATAAATGAAGAGCAAACGCTTCAAATTGACCTTAGGGATAATGATACAGATATTGACAACGATCCGCTTACAGTCACTATAATAAACGGTCCGTATAACGGTTCTGCAATTATTACCGCTAACGGAGAATTGCAATATGTTCCATCTCCTAATTTTTTCGGGATGGATACTATTGAATATGAAGTGTGTGATAACGGTACGCCTACCCTATGCGACCAGGCATTTGTTTATATTACAATAAACAATGTAAATGATGACCCTTTTGCAGTTGATGATTTTTTCCAAACCAATGAAGATGAAAATGCACTGTTAAATTTAACCGAAAACGATTTAGATGTTGACGGAGATGAATT
>JAHDHT010000001.1:40005-42812 GCA_020631175.1 Chitinophagales bacterium | reverse complement strand
AATGGCTTTAGTGGCTTAGATTCTGTTTTGTATTTAGTATGTGATAATGGAACACCGGTAAATGCATGCGACACAGGAACGTTGTATATTGACGTTATTTTTAATCAGACACCTGTCGCAGAAAATGATACAATATTTGTTATAGATGATATTCCTGGTATTGTTAATGTTTTGACCAATGACTTCGATCCTAACGATACCAGTTTTGGATATTTAATCAATAATGTTCCATCCAAAGGAATTGTTCAAGATCTCGGGAATGGAAATCTTCAATATGTAGCAAATCAGCCTTTTAATGGAATTGATACTTTCACTTATTTAATCTTTGATGACGGATTACCTCAGTTAACCGATCAGGCTACGGTGGTCATTTTTGCAACGAAAACTAATCTGCCACCGGTTGCATCAGATGATACAATATTTATTGATCAGGCAGACGATGCTACTATTCAGGTTTTAGCAAATGATACTGATGCTGAAGGAGACGAATTAATTGTTACCATTCTCAACCAACCATTCTCGGGAAATATCACTCTTAATAACGATGGAAGTATCACCTACGCTTCAGATCCATTCTATTCGGGAGTGGACTTATTCAGCTATGTGGTATGTGATACCACTCCAGGCTGCGATACCGCTACTGTTTTTATAAATATCAATGAGTTTACTTTTGATGACCTTATAGCAGGTATTCCGAACGTATTTAGCCCTAATGGGGATGGATACAATGAGTTCTTTCAAATTAAAAATATTGAAAACTACCCTAAGAATACGTTAACCGTATTCAATCGTTGGGGAGAGTTAGTCTACGAAAACAATCAGTATCAAAATGATTGGAATGGAAGCTATAGATTGAGTAATGAGCCATTGCCTTCAGGCACTTATTATTACACGATTAGAATTGTTGATTTCGATAATCAAACATTTTTTCAATCAGGTTTCCTTCAAATAATCAGGGATTAAGAACTCCTCCAAACACAAGCAATTGATTATCAATTAACTACAAATTTTCACTCAGCTTGATATTTATTCAATTTGGACCATATTTTGCTGATAGTAAATTCATTATATAACATTTAAATACTATTTTTGCTTGTTATAGATATGGGTTTGTGGAAAATTTAAAGTAAAACCTAAAAAATAAATTTTATGAAATTTAAAAACCTCTACCTGATTCTTGCGGCAGTGCTTATCTCACTTAGCACATTTGGCCAAAACAAGAATCTAAAAAAAGCGCAGAAACTTTTTCAGGAGTTTAAGTATGTGCAGGCAGTAGAAGCTTTCAAAGCGGCTTTTGAAGCTGATCAAAGTATGGAAGCCCTCATTGGTATAGTAGATACCTACAAAAAAATGGGGATGCTAGGAGAAGCAGAAGGCTATTTATCTCAGTTGGTAAATATGCCATCAAGCCGCCCTGTATACAAGTTGCTATACGGTAAAGCACTTATGAGCAACGGAAATTACGAAGCAGCAAAATCTTATTTTCAGGAATATGCAAGCTTGGTTCCTTCAGATTCTCGTGGTCAAAGCTTTTTAAATGCAGCTAACAATTATCTGAGCCTTGGTAAGGCAGGAGCTTTGTATGAAGTAATGCACTTAGATATGAATAGTGCAAATGATGATTACAGCCCGACTTATTATGAGGATGGATTCATTTTCGCTTCAGATCGTGGTGGTGTTCAATCTCAAAGAACCTACGATGCAACAGGTCGACCATTCTGTGATTTCTTTTTCTCTCCTTCGGATGGAAATATGGAACATAGCTCTGCCACAATTTGGGGAGATAAAGTAAATACTATCTATCATGAAGGTACCTGTACCTTTACCAATGATGGAAATACTATGTATTTCACAAGAGATAATTATATCAACAGAAAAGCAAAGGAAAGCTCTGATGATATTGTTAAGCTTAAGATCTATACTGCTTCCAATGAAAATGGTGCATGGTCAGTAACCGATGAAATGCCATTTAATAATGATGAATATTCAGTTATGCATCCAACCTTATCTAAAGATGGAAATGCTTTATACTTTTCATCAGATATGCCGGGTGGATTTGGTGAGTCTGATTTATATGTTTCGTATAGAGTTGGATCTTCTTGGGGAGAACCGGAAAACTTAGGTGCCGGTATCAATTCTGAAGGAAGAGATCAATTCCCGTTTTATGCTGAAGATGGTGCACTTTATTTTGCATCTGACGGACATGCAGGATTAGGCGGTTTAGATATCTTCAAAAGTACACTTCAAAATGGTATCTGGTCTGCGCCAATGAATATGGGATCTCCTTTAAATTCATCAAAAGATGATTTTGGTTTTATTACAGATGCTTCGGGTGAAACAGGATATTTTACTTCAAGAAGAGCAGGCGGATCAGGATTAGATGACATTTATGCATTCAAGAAAGCTTGTTTAATGCTGGATGGATTAGTTTTTGATAAAACTTCTGGTGCTTCAATTGCTGGAGCTTCTGTAACTGTAACTGATGAAGAAGGAAACGTTGTATTAGAAGATACTTCTGATGCAGAAGGAAAATTCTCTACTTGTGTTGAGTTAAATAAAAATTATAATGTTGTCGCTTCACATCCTGATTATCCGGATGCAGGTGCTGTTTCAGTTTCTACTTTCGGAGCTGAAGGTCCTTCTGTTGAAGCACGTGTTCCTTTATACTTACCACCACCACCACCACCGGATGTAACTCCTACCGTGTGTGTAATTACAGGAAGAGTATATGATGCACAATCAAATTCAGGAATTCCTAATGCAAAAGTTACCTTAACTTCTGCATTGAACAACAGCAGCCAGGAAGT
>JAHDHT010000001.1:37450-39905 GCA_020631175.1 Chitinophagales bacterium | reverse complement strand
GGCAATCAGTAAATGATATAAATTATAGTCATATTTAATATGGCACCAAAATTGAAAAAGGTTTGATAGAAATATCAAACCTTTTTTAATTAACGTAATTACAAAAAATACCAATTATGAAAAATGTATGTATTCTTTTGGTTCTGTTATTAGCAGTTAGTATCCAGACCAACGCACAGGATAAAAAAGAAGTAAAAAAGAAAGAGGCTATCGAGCAGGAAGTTAAAGAAGCCAAAAAAGAAGTAAAGAAAGAAGCTAAAATTGAGGTGAAAAGCACAACTTCAATGATGAGCCGAGGAGAAAATAATGGATTATATGTTGAGGTAATCGGTGCTAAAATGAAAGAAGTAGAAAAACATTGGAAGAAATTCATGAAAAGTGAAATGAAAGCCAAAAAAGTAGAGAGTGATAAAAGTGGAGAAATATGGTCTGAAGAAGCAAACATCAAAGGACTTGGGGTAGAAAATTCAAAAATTTACTCTAACATCATTCAAACAACAAATGGAGTAGCTGTAACTGCTTTTATTGATAATGGTGAATACTTTATCTCTGAAGAAAATGAAACTGCATATGGCATAGTTGAAAATCTTATGCGTCAGTTTGGGGTGGAAGAAAGAACTTTCGTTGTCAATGAAGAATTAGAAGATGCTGAGAAAGAAATGAAGTCTCTTGAAAAAGATGAGAAAAGCCTAGTAAAAGACAAAGAGAACATGGAAGAAGAGATTGAAGAATGCAAGAAAAAAATTCTTGAAAATGAAGCTGGTATTGAACAGAATATAAAAGATCAGGAAACAAAAAGAGCTCAAATTCAGGCTCAAAATGAAGTGATTGATGCTATAAAAAAGCGTATTGATTCAATAGAATAAAACCGATAGTTCTTTATACTTAAAAGGTCGATTTGCAGTCTTGTAAATCGACCTTTTTTTATTCTTTCACTTTCAAGGCAAAAACTTACGGATAAAACATAAAAAAGTTACAGTCAAATGCAACGTAGCTGCATGATTGTAAGCGTAATAAGAATTCAAAAATCACTAATATTAAATTGACTTTACGTTTTGGAAATGTTAAATTCGTGAACAATCATTTTTTAACATTTAAAATTAATCATGAAAAACATCAATTTTTGGATCACCCTATTACTATTCTTACCTCTACTGGCAGTCGCCGGTGAACGAAACTGCGGAACGATGGAGCATTGGGAAATGCTTCAGCAGAATGATCCAAAAGCTGAATTCAAAATGGACAGAATTGAGCAATTTACACAAGCCTTTATTGAACAACAAGCCAATAATCGTTCTATGGCTGCTGTCATTACAATTCCCGTTGTAGTACATGTTGTTTATGGCAACAACACAGAAAACATCAGCGATGCACAAATTCAATCGCAAATGAATGTTTTAAATGCAGACTTCCGAAGAACCAACTCGGATGCAAACAACACATGGTCTCAGGCAGCTGATTCAGAAATTGAATTTTGCCTTGCAACTGTAGACCCGAACGGAAATGCCACAAATGGTATCACACGTACATCTACATCTGTTAGTGCATTCGGCACCAATGATGCTATGAAATTTACTTCACAAGGCGGAAAAGATGCCTGGCCTGCTTCAGATTACCTTAATATGTGGGTCTGCGATATAAGCGGAGGTATTTTAGGATACGCACAGTTTCCGGGTGGATCAGCTTCTACAGATGGAGTTGTAATGGACTACCAATATTTCGGAACAATCGGAACAGCTACCGCTCCTTTTGATCTTGGAAGAACTGCTACACACGAAGTTGGCCACTGGCTTAACTTAAGACACATCTGGGGCGACGGAAATTGTAATGCTGATGATTTCGTTAGCGATACACCAACTTCCGACGCCGCAAATTATGGATGTGCTACAGGGCATGTATCATGTAATTCTACCGATATGGTTCAAAACTATATGGACTATTCAGATGATGGATGCATGAATTTATTTACTCAAGGCCAAAAAGACAGAATGAGAGCTTTGTTCGCTTCAGGTGGATTCAGAGCTTCATTGTTAAACTCAAACGGTTGTGGTAACAGTGGTCCTGTTGCAACTTGCAACGACGGCACCCAAAATCAAGGCGAAACAGGTGTTGATTGTGGTGGTCCATGTCCTGCATGCCCTTGTAATGGAACAGAAGTAACCGTTACTATCAACTTAGATAACTACCCGGAAGAAACTACATGGTCGATTACCGATGATGGAGGTTCTACTTTAGCAAACGGTGGCACTTACGGAAGTCAGCCGGATGGCTCAACCGTTAGCATCCCCGTTTGCCTTCCAAATGGATGTTACACTTTTACAATTAATGATTCTTACGGTGATGGCATTTGCTGCAGCTATGGAACAGGAAGCTACTCTGTAACAGGTGGTGGTAATACACTCGCTTCCGGAGGATCTTTCGGATCTTCAGAAAGTACAAACTTCTGCCTTGGCGG
>JAHDHT010000001.1:30473-37350 GCA_020631175.1 Chitinophagales bacterium | reverse complement strand
GGAGGATGCACAAACGTGGTTATTGATTCAAACAACTTCGATAGCGGTTGGGGAATCTGGAATGATGGAGGATCTGACTGTAGAAGAAGTGCGAATGATTCAAATTATGCCAATAGTGGTTCGTACTGTATAAGACTAAGAGATAACACTTCCACTTCTACAATGACAACCGACAATCTCAACCTGGCTGGTTTTGAAGAAGTAACTATCGACTTCACTTATTATCCAAGGTCAATGGAAAACAATGAAGACTTTTGGTTACAAGCTTCAACTAATGGTGGTTCATCTTATCAGACCTTAGTAAGCTTGGCAAGAGGAACTGACTTTAATAACAATCAACGTTATTTTGAATCAGTAACCATAACCGGAACATTTACATCAACAACAAGATTCCGTTTCAGAAATGACGCATCAGGAAATTCTGATTGGATATACATTGATGACGTTGTGATTAGTGGTTGTACTAACGGTGCAAGAGAAGTTGAAGAAATTATTGAAATAGAAGTAATCGATAATTATTCGCATACTTTACCAACTGAAAGAATTGAGGAAAATATTTTAGATGTAAACGTTTTCCCAAATCCGGCAAGTAATTATGTTAATGTTGTAAGCAACATGAATGCAACAGCTTCATTAATCAGTATCGACGGAAAAGTAATTGCCACAAAAATTATTAATTCCGGAAATACTTCTTTTGATCTTAACGGATTAAATGCCGGCATTTATTTTATTCAAATACATGATGGAACTTCGGTAGTAAACAAGAAATTAATTATTACTGAATAAAATATCATTTGAAAAAATACAAAAGCCCGAAGTAAAAATTTACTTCGGGCTTTTTTTATTTACAATCACTTGTAAAAAATAAAGCCGTAACTCAATTAAGAATTACGGCTTCAAAATTATTTTTTTAATTGTTTACTTATCGTAAACCGATTCTTTTTTGAATTTCTTACAAAGTAATGCATAAACTAAAGCTCTATGCTTATTACGATTTGAAGAACCCATTTTTTCAACTGCAGCTGAAACAGCTTTGTCTAAATCAGGACTATCTTTTAAACCTAATTTTTTGATTAAATAATTTTTCTTTACAGTCTCTAATTCCTTTGGATCAGAACCAGAAACTTTACAAGCGTCATTATTGTAAATTGATGGACCAAGTCCTTTGGCTACTTTACGAATTAAATCTTCACTAAGACCTAATTTCAAACTCTTTGAGTCCGCAACGTATTTTTCAACCAATTCATCAAATTTGCTCATGATTTAAGTTTTTAACGTTTATAAAATTGATACACTAAGATAAAATAGTTCAACGCAATTATGCTAAGTAAATACTAACATAAATGTCAATAACATTAAGGCAAAACCAAGCGGCCTAACACATATTTTTCACTGGCTAAAAAAGCCTGCGATTCAGCAGCTAATTCCAATTTCACCCCGGAACGATTGATATAATCAGAATGTAAAAAATAAACCTTGCTACCATCTTTAATTAAATATCCAACATGGTAATCCAAGCCAATCAAAAACACTACATGCTCCTCTTTTAAATCGCTTAGATGTTGAAACAGTAAATCCTCACCAACAAAACGCTTTACCTTATTATGACTCAGTTTTTCAATCATAACCGATGCTGCTTGCTGAGCGAGATAAATTCTTCTTATTCGATAACCAAGATCAGTTAATGTATTCGTAACAAAATAACCACAAGCGACTTGGCCGTGCTGAGGCTCTCTGCTCATTCCATTAAAATCCCATTCTGTCCCGGTCCAAAAATAGGGTAAAGAATCTTTTACCGCGTGAAACAACAATTCGTTCTTTTCCTGTACAGATTCTAAAGTCGAATATTTTCTTTTCCATCCATCTAGAAAAGAAATATAAGCCGCTGAAACAGTCTCTAAGTCATTATAAACGGATTTCATTTCCTCAGTTGATTCAGCAACGGAGTTAGTTTTATTTTCCGTAATCGATAAAGGAGAATGTTGATTTTGCTGACTGCAAGAAAAAAGAAATACGACAAAAATTAAATAAGCAAGACGCACAAAGATTTAACACAATTTCAAAAAAAATAATATGCGTATTAATGTTAAATGAAATTAAAATGAAACATCCACTAAATAAAAAAGCCGCTTCAAAAAGAAGCGGCTTTTAATATTATCTAAATCAAAAATTTATTGCTTAATAAACTTCTGAGTTTTTACTTCATTATCCATGATAACATTTAAGAAATAAATGCCAGGAACGTAATCAGCAACATTCATTGGAATGCTGGTAACATCATAACCTACCTGATAAGTTCTTGCTTCAATCGTTCTTCCGATTGCATCAATCACCTGAATAGTTACTTCAGAAGGCTCATTGCTGCTAATGTAAATTTCCATTTCGTTAATCGCAGGATTAGGAAGGATATTTACAATATCAAATGTGTAATCACCTCTTTGTAATTCAACGATTCCAACTACAACTGTTGTTCCGTCAAAATCAGTTTGAGATAATTTGTATAAGCTGATTCCACTTGGAGCATTTTTATCTAAATACTCATAACTGATAACCTGATTAGCATTTCCGTTTCCATCGATGTAATCCATGAATTCATAGTTAATACCATCAATAGAACGTTCCATGGTAAAGTAATCATTGTTGATCTCAGTTGCAGTTACCCACTTCAATAAGTTACCATTATCCTGAACTTCACCTGTATAGCTGATTAACTCAACTGGTAATTTCTCACACTGAACAGGACCTTCCGTTACAGAAACATCACATCCTTTTCCATCATCAAGAACATTAATGGTATAAGTACCACCATCTGCAATTGGAGATGAAGTATAAGTTACACCAGGCATTGCCTGACCAGACCAAACACCACTTACTGTATAGAAGTGATCAGAACCAGGGTATGAAGGACCACCACCTGTGATAGAGAAAGTAACTGTAAACTCACCAGTAACTTCATTACATAAGTAAGTTGAGTTTATTACGATCGGATCGTAGAATCTAACCGGTGTACCAGGTAAAGAAACATCCGTACACTGATTAGTTAAATCAGGAAGACCATTTGCACCCGGAGGACCAACTACAGCTGAAACATATAATTGAATATTAGTTGGAATTGAACCATCATTTGCAAAAACACCAGTCGTACTTGAAGCATAGATATTTCCAACATTAAATTGTCCATCGTGAATTACATATACAAGAATACTACCTGCAGCTACATTTGCGCCAGCGACAGGAGCATTGATAATTTCACCTGCACATGCAGTTTGTAAAGCACTACTCATTACACCTGCATCATCAGTACATACAACAGGCTCTTCCTCACAATCATAAGCAACATCAATACAGAAGTCACCAACACATAGAGAAGAATTACTGAAATAGTTGAAACAGAATTCAAGATTACCTGAAGTACCGGCACCTGCAGTAATTGTAGAAGGACCGTCAACAGTTAAGAAACCGTTACAAGCCGGATCAACACTTACAGTAGTAGTACAACCGTCACCTGTTTGAGCTGCTGTGATAAACTGATTTAAGTCAGAAGGATAAACAGTTACATCTTCCATTTGCGTAGAAGAAATACTTCCATCTGCACAAGTTACCTGAATAGTATAGTCGACCGTTTCAGGGGCACAACCTGAGTTCATAGCTAAAGTTGAACCTGTCCATACACCTGCACCATTATCTGAAAGAGCAGTTATAAGGTTTGCACCATTGTATACTTCTACCAAGGCGCTTCCATCCATTGGAAGTAGCGTAGCCGAGAATGTTAGGATATCACCATTACATGCATCATTAGAAGAAACAGATGATGTAAATAATGTAGGACATTCATCACCACAATCAAATACGATTATTTCTTCTGTTACAGAATTTGTACAACCTGCAGCATTTGTTACTTCGTAAGTAACATCATAAACAGCAACACTACCTGAAAGAGGAGCATCAAAAGTAGCTGTTCCATCACCATTGTCAGTGATCACACCTGCAATTGTACTTGAGAATGTACCTGTTCCCGGATCACCTGTTAAGGTTAACTCGTCTCCATTACATACCATAGGGTCGATTCCCGGAATCGGAATTCCACTAATCGAAGGCTCTTCTGGAGCAGGATTAACCGTTACCGGAGTTGTACCTGTATAAGTACAGCCCGAAACCGGATCATTATAAGTAAACCAGATGTCGAATACCGCTACACTACCCGACAATACCGGGTTAAACGCAGCCGTTCCGTCACCAAATGATGTGAGCCCGTTACCCGTGCTGGCAAAATTGCCGCCCGGTAAAGCAGGATCGGTGCTGAAGAGATTGATAATATCTCCTCCTTCGCAAATTTCACTATCACCGGATATCGTAACCGGTATAGCAGGATCTCCCGGTGCGCACGTTTGTGCAAATGCGAAATTGCCGCTAAAGGCAATAAGCATCAGCAATGCAAGGGAGTAAAAAGTAAATCTTTGCATATATAAAATATCTTTTTGTTCTTCTTAAAATGGGGCTTTGTGTCGTAGTGCCGTTTGTTGTTTTTAGAACGCTTTTTCAATCTTTAAAATCAATCCGAAGATTAACCCTTATAAAGACGAAAATTACGCCGAAAAGTTTCACTTTCTGACGTCCTCTTCTTTCATCAAGAAACATGCCATTAAAGCATAGTTCACAATGAATTAGCAAAGATAGATTTATTTGCTAAAAAACAATGGCAAAAGCATGAAAAACAGTCACTTACTTCACAAAAAAAGACATATTTATTGAAATTTAAACTATAACTAATACGTAAGACACAGAAAATCTGAAATTACCAGCTCCCTCCGGCACCGCCGCCGCCGAAACCGCCGCCGCCGAAGCCTCCAAATCCGCCGCCACCGCCGCCGAAACTACCGCCACCGCCGAAACCGCCGCCAAATCCGCCACCACTAGACCAGCCACCGCCTTTACTCCAGCCGCCGCCCATGCCACCACTGCCACCAAATGGCTCAACGCCCCGACCGCTATAAGTGTAACCGCCACCTCTGCCACCTTTGGACATCAGTATTATAAATATGATGATGATCAATAATATGAAAAGCAAGACAAACAAATCACTAAACTCACCCACCACCACATCATCACCGGCTTCATATTCACCGTTCAAATATTGTACAATCTTGTCTATCGCTTTAGACACTCCCTCAAAAAAGCGCCCCTGACGAAAAGCCGGCTTCATTATATTCTCCACAATTCGCTTGGCATAAGCATCCGGAACCGCTCCTTCAACCCCATAGCCGGTTGCAATAAATACTTGTCGCTCCGCCTTGGCTATCAAAATAACAATGCCGTTATCTTTTCCCTGCTGTCCAACACCCCATTTTTCACCTAATTCAAAAGCATAAAATGCAATGTCAGATCCGTCCAGATCAGGTACTGTAACAACAGCAATTTGTGTTGATGTACTGTCATTATAAGCAACTAACCTCCGCTCAAGCGTCCGCACTTCAGAAGAAGACATCATACCCGCCAGATCATTCACCAGCTTAGGTGGATTCGGACGATCAGGAATCCGCTGACCATGCGCAAAATCCACTGATAACAGCAGCAACAAAACTGTGAAAATATAAATATGTACCGTTCTGTACATCAAATAAATAAATGATTTAAAATGCTGAATTAAGCAAAAGAAATATCATTCGAAATCTCATTCCCATTCTCTCCATCAGCCGGAAATTCCTGACTCAATGTGCGACCAACCATTTTGATCGCCTCAATCAATCCGACCGTAAATAATCCTTCCCTGAAATGATCTTCCATAACCCATTTTACACCATTCCAGAAACCCTGTTCAACACATTGATGAATCCCCACATCACCAATAATGGCGAATTGATGCGAATAAACCGCCATGTAAATTAAAACACCATTGCGATTGCGGGTTTTTTCCATCCCCAAATCATCAAACAATGCTTTTGCGCGATCAATAGCCGCACCATTACAACGATTTTCAATGTGTACTTTAATTTCACCGGTGGTCGACTTTTCCCACTCACGAATAGCATTTACAATCTGAACCTGTTCGTCTTCCGTGTAAAATTTTTGGGCATTTTCCCTTGCCATATCCTTAAAAGATTAATTAAAATCAACCTTAGGCGCTTCATCAGCACCCTCTTCAGATTCGAAATAAGCCTTCTTACCAAAACCTAACATTCCCGCATATAACATGCGAGGAAACATTCTTACATAAGTATTAAAGCCACGTACAGATTCATTAAACTTCTTACGTTCAACCGAAATCCGGTTTTCAGTTCCCTCCAGTTGCGCCTGTAATTCAAGGAAGTTTTTATTCGCTTTCAATTCAGGATAACGCTCAAAAGTAGCCAATAAACGACTCAAAGCACCACCCATATTCGCCTGCACCTGCTCAAATTTCTTGATCGACTCAGGCGTGAGATTAGACGGGTCAATTACAATACTCGAAGCCTTCGAACGCGCTTCCGTGATTTCCACAAGCGTCTCCTTCTCAAAATTCGCAGCACCCTTAACCGTCTCAACCAAATTACCAATCAAATCCGTTCTGCGCTGATAAGCCGTTTCAACCTGTGCCCACTGAGCCTGAACGCCTTCATCCAAACCAACCATCTCATTATATCCGCAAGAGCTCAGCCCGAAAGACATCACCACAAGCATGAGCATTACAAAAGTGTTGTTATTCAATTTCATATAATCCATTCTTTAATTAATTACATAATGTATATCGTAAAACAAATCAAATCTGTTCCCAAAAACACAATCTAAATGATTTTTTACGGATTGAAAACTTCATATTTCATTTTTTATCCCCCATTTTTTAGAAAGGAAACCGCCTTCTCGTCACATCCGGCTCCCTGCTTTCCGTTCAAATGCCTTA
>JAHDHT010000001.1:25732-30373 GCA_020631175.1 Chitinophagales bacterium | reverse complement strand
AAGGAAACCGCCTTCTCGTCACATCCGGCTCCCTGCTTTCCGTTCAAATGCCTTATGCTGTCGACCCAAAAAAATAATAATCACAAAGAAAAAAATCCATCATTCCAAAAAACATCCATCCCAAAAACCGGCATAACCACTCCAATCAGGCTTAGCTCGGATAGCCCACCCCTCGTTTCAGCATCCCGCCGCTCGCCGGGTTTTGCAAGTTTCAAGATCAAGTGTCAAACTCATACTCAAACTCAAATTCAAACTCAATCAAGATCGAAGTTTATAATTGTCCCGCTGGCGCGACCGGATCCAGCGAAGCGATCCGAGGGTGGAGATCCCCGCCCCCCAAAAAACCACACTCCACCTCCCACAAAACCCCTCCAAACAGAACCATCCACCAACAAAAAATGTTATCCATCAAAACAAATGCATAATTCAGAATGCAAAACTCAGAAATCTAAAATCCTTTATTATTTTTGTAGCCCAATCATAAAACCTTAAACCAGACCATGTCAGAGACAGCAATTTTAAAATACGACGGACAGGAAATCGAACTTCCGGTAGTAACCGGATCAGAAAATGAAAAAGCAATCGATATAGGTAAACTGCGTGGAGGCTCAGGATTAATCACCATCGATCCGGGATTCAAAAACACAGGTTCTACCCAAAGTGCAATTACTTTTTTAGATGGAGAAAAAGGTGTGCTTCGATATAGAGGTTATCCGATCGAACAGCTTGCAGAAAATGCATCCTTCAGCGAAGTTGCTTTCTTGCTTATATATGGTGAATTACCAAACAGTGCTCAACTGGAAGACTGGAACACCAAACTTAGCATGCACACCTTAGTGCATGAAGACATCAAAAACTTCTTCCTTGGCTATCCTTCCAAATCACACCCAATGGGTCAGTTGGTAAGTATCGTCTCTTCTCTTTCTACTTTCTATCCTGAATCTTTAGAAACAAACAGAAGCAAAGAAGAAAACGACTTAACAATGATTCGTTTACTGGCTAAATTTCCAACGATTGTTTCATGGATCTTTAAGAAGATAAACGGTCACCCTATAGTATACCCTAACAACAGCCTTGATTATGTTTCTAATTTTATGAACATGACTTTCGGTCATCGTACTGAAAGCAACAATGAAGTAGATCCAATTTTAGCTGATGCGATGAATAAATTATTAATTCTTCATGCAGATCACGAACAAAACTGTTCTACATCAACAGTAAAAATTGTTGGTTCATCTCATGCAAATTTATATGCTTCAATTTCTGCTGGTATTTCTGCACTTTGGGGACCATTACACGGTGGCGCAAATCAAGCCGTTTTAGAAATGTTAGAAAACATCAAAAACGATGGTGGCAACACTCAAAAATGGTTAGATAAAGCAAAAGATAAAGAAGATCCATTCCGTTTAATGGGCTTCGGACATAGAGTTTATAAAAATTTCGATCCGCGTGCAACAATTATCAAAAAAGCGGCTGATCAAGTATTGGATAAATTAGGTGTTAATGATCCGGTTTTAGAAATTGCTAAACAATTAGAAGAAGCGGCTTTAAATGACGATTACTTCAAAGCAAGAAAATTATTCCCGAATGTAGATTTCTATTCAGGAATTATTTATCGTGCAATGGGCTTCCCGGTAGAAATGTTTACAGTGTTATTTGCTTTAGGTCGTTTACCGGGCTGGATTGCTCAATGGAAAGAAATGTTAGAGCAAAGAACGCCAATCGGAAGACCACGTCAGGTTTATACCGGTAGCAACGAGCGCCAATATGTTGACGTAAATGCACGTTAATAAAACATGAATAAATTATTCATCTTCATCTTTCTGTTGTTTAGTGCATTTATTTTTAATGCATGCGACTCTTGTACTTCCTGTAAAGTAGTACAGGAAATCAACGGACAAACCTTCGAAACGCCTTTCGATGAATTCTGTGGTTCAGAATCAGAACTCGAAAATTTCGAAGCCAGTTTAATGGAAGGATTACCGGAAGATGGAAATTTAGAATGTATCCGTTTAAATTAAGTTTTATGAAGTCTCTTTCAGCAATCTTTGCTTGCATTTTAATATGCACCTTTGCCATGACATCCTGCACCGAAATCTGCAGACAATGTACCGTATCATATGTGAATCCCGATTCCGGTAACGACACTATGAATATTTACGGTACCGAATGCACGAGCAATAAAAGAGAATTACAAGACTACGAAGATTTCGTTACAGCAAAAGCCGATACCCTCAACGGTACCTGGAATTGTGTTGACGAATAGTATTTTGTAGCGCAGTACTTGGTAGCACAGATAAAAAACCGTTTCTCAAAAACAAAAAACATTTTCCTCCTTCCCTTTTCAAGGGAGGGTTAATTTTGTTGAAGAGCCGCAAGCGGTTCGGTACAAAATGGGAGGGTAGAAATCCTAAACTTAAGTTTAAACTTAAACCTTCGTTTAAATAACCCTATTTACCCCTCCTGAAAACAAATCGAAAAACACTCATTCCAACAAAAACAATCATAGAAGGAATTCCAATCACCCGCCATTCACTCAGCAAAACCTGCATCCCGCGATCGCTCATCAAACCTCTTAAACTCAAAGGAGCGACTCGAATGGGCCTCCATGGCAGGAAGTGACGATCATTATCAAACGGTGCCCATAAGGCCACTCCATATCCTCCACTCGTCATAGCATCAAATAATGCATGCGAAAAAGTGCATATGATTAAAAATAAACCAATCCAGAATAACCGCCAGGTATACCGTTCTTTTGGAAAAAATAACCAGGCAATAAAAGCTCCAAAGAAAACAGAAAAAAATAAAGAATGTGTAAAACCACGGTGTCCTAACCAATGACCATATGGAATTAATCCCGTTTTCAAACCCAAGACATCTGCGTCCGGAAAACAGGAACAAAAAATACCCAATAATAAAACTTTCAAATAAGAAGAACGATGAGGAAAAAATCGTTCAATTGCTAAAACAGCTAAAGTGTGTCCGAAAGGAGTTGGCATCAGGCCACTTTATTTTTAGAAAACTGCATGTCGTGTAGTTCACGATAATATCCACCCAAATTCAATAATTCTTCATGTGTGCCGGCTTCCATTACTTTTCCTTTCTCGAGCACCATAATTTTATCTGCATTTTGAATTGTAGATAAACGATGTGCAATTACAATACTGGTTCTTTCTTTTACCAATTCCTCTGTTGCCTTTTGAATTAATATTTCAGATTCTGTATCAACAGAAGAAGTCGCTTCATCTAAAATTAAAATTCTTGGATTGTACACCAAGGCGCGAATAAATGCAATTAATTGCCTTTGACCTACAGATAAAGTCGCACCTCTTTCCATCACTTTATAATCGTAAGCTCCAGGTAATTTTTGAATAAATTCATGCGCTCCTACTTTTTTCGAAGCAGCAATTACTTCATCTAAAGAAATGGCATTATTGTTTAACGTAATGTTGTCATAAACCGATCCGCTAAATAAAAATACATCCTGTAAAACCAATCCGATATTTTTTCTTAATGAAGCTAATTCATAGTCTTCAACCGGAATGTCATCCACCCGAATCGAACCCTTTTGAATCGGATAAAAACGATTTAAAATATTAATAATCGAAGATTTACCGGCACCTGTTGCTCCAACCACTGCAAGCGATTCTCCTTCCTTTAATTCGAAACTTAAATCAGAAATTACATTATTGATTCCGTCATAAGCAAACCACACATGATCAAATTCAACTTTACCTTTAATTGCATCAGCCGAAAGTTCTCCTTTATCTTCAATCGTATAATCTGTATCCAATACTTTAAAGACACGTTCTGCCGCAACCATTCCCATCTGAATGGTATTGAATTTATCTGCCAGCATTCTCAAAGGGCGAAACAACATATTCAAATACATAATGAAGGCAATTAAAACACCTATACCCAGACCGTGATTTAACACCTGGGCACTTCCAAACCAAACCAAAAGCGCAAGTGCAATTGCGGTTATTATTTCTACTACAGGAAAGAAAATACTGTAAGCCCAAATGGCATCTATGTTTGCCTGCTTGTGATCTTCATTCAACACCTTAAACTTTTTCATTTCCCGCTCTTCGGCAGTAAACATTTGTACCACTTGCATGCCTGAAATATGTTCCTGCAAAAATGAATTAATGCGGGTTACTTGTGTTCTAACTTTTTGGTAAGACTTTTTTATGCTCTCTTTAAAAACATAAGTTGCATATATAATTAATGGTAAGGTACTCAGACATATTAAAGCCAGTTTCCAATCCTGATATAACATGATGCCAATCACTGTGAAAATAGTAAGCAAATCAGCAATAATATTGATCAATCCCTCCGAGAAAACATTGTTAATTGTTTCAACATCATTTATTGTTCGGGTAGTAGCAGTACCGATAGGTGTTTGATCAAAATATCTTAAACGTAAATTACTGATATGATTAAAAACACGAACGCGTAAATCCTTTATTACAGACTGACCCAATAAATTAGTAATGAATATAAAAAAGTAACGCAACCCGGAATTCATAATAAGTAAAACCACCAACCATATGGTCATTCGGATAATACCTGCTTTACTAAATTCAATAATATAATTATCAACTGTATATTGAATTAATAATGGGCGCAGTGGCTGAACGA
>JAHDHT010000001.1:19852-25632 GCA_020631175.1 Chitinophagales bacterium | reverse complement strand
ATAATATAATTATCAACTGTATATTGAATTAATAATGGGCGCAGTGGCTGAACGATGGCAAGACTTACTGCCAATAAAGTGGCAAAGAAAAAAATACTTTTGTAAGGAGAAGCCAGTTTAATTATTCTCCAGAGTAAGGCCGCGTCGAATATGTCTTTTTGTTCTGAAATACCAGATTATTTAATTGTCTTTAGAAATAAATGGATAATCTATCCGGCTGAGATATAATCCTTCCGGTGGTGCAAGATTAATATATTTAAAAGCATTTTTCGAGCGAATTGTTTCCTTAAAATAATTTAATTCCATGCTACCATTCCCTAACTGTACTAATGTACCCATTATTCGCCTGATCATATTTCTTAAAAAACGGTTTGCTTCGATATGATACTCCATTCTTTGTTCACTTTCAAAAACCAACAATTCACTTTTGAAAATTTTACAAATATGATTTTTCACATCACTGCCGGACTTACAAAACATTGGAAAATCATCACATTCCAGTAAAAATGCTGCGCCTTCTTTCATTATCGAAGCATCCAGTTTATAATAGGGATATTGCCAGCTCAACTTCTGCTTAAAAGGATCTTTATAAAAATGAATATAATAGGTATAGGCACGTTTGTCGGCATCAAACCTTGCATGTGCTTTTTCATCCACCCGATAAATTTTGATTACTGCGATATTCTTATCCAGCATCCCATTCAGTTTATGCGCCAGCTCCTGCCCCCATTCTTTATCCGAATCAAAATGAAAAAAATAATCCGCCGCATGTACGCCTGTGTCTGTACGCCCACAACCAACAATACCAATCTTCCTTCCATGTAATAAAGTCAGTTGACTTTCTATTGCCTCCTGAATGCTCATCGCATTTGGTTGATATTGCCAGCCATGATAGTCGCTTCCATTGTATTGTATTCTTACAAAATATCGCATATAATCGGATACAAAATTAGCTTATATTTGCCGCATGATTCAACGCATCCAAAGTGTTTTTCTGTTTTTAGCCGCCGGACTCGGAATTGCGGCACTTTTTTTACCTGTCGCACACTTTTATCAGGGCTTTACTTTTCCGGCTGATGTTCAGTTTATGATGGATAACTGGAAGTTTAGCACCTTTGGCGGAATACTTAAAGTAAGTGCATTGATTAGCCTTATCGCTATCTTTTTATTCAAAAAAAGAAAACGACAGATTATATGGGTTCGAATTGCTCAATTCCTGTGTTTTGCAGCCATTTGTTTTGGAGTATATTGCTTTTATCCATTTAAAGCATTACCGGAAACCAATCAGATTTGGCCAATGATTCAAGCTTATATCACGAAATATTGGGCGATCTTTTTCCCTTTTTTAGTACTGATATTCAACGCTTTAGCTATTCGATTTATTAAAAAAGATGACAAACTGGTACGATCAATGGACCGGCTTCGTTAATAAATGACTCAATCAGTAGATTTAAACTATTCACTTATAATAAAATCTTAATTTCGTACATTAGACAACAAACCACTTTTATAATATGAAGCAATTTATTTTAGCATGTGTGATGCTTGTTGGAATTTCGGCCCTTGTGGGATGCGGAGGAAGCAAAGTCGATCACGATACCTTCTACACTATGGTAGAAGAAGAATGGAAACAACGCAAAGCGACCATTACAGATTCTATGAAAACAGCTTGTGAAGATCGACATAAAAACGATATCAAATCAGCTGTTGATTCAGTATTAAGTGCGAGAGGACTTAAGTAAACATTAAAACAAAAGATCATGAAAAATATATTAGCAATAGCAATAATGGCATTCATTGCCATCGGTCTTGTAAGCTGTGGAGGAGAAAGCGTTGAAGACCAGGTAGCCAGAAAAGTTGAAGATAAAGCGATGTCGATGATCGACTCATTGCAGTCAAAATGTGATGCAGATTTCGATAAAGTTGTGCAATCAAGAGTTTCTTCATTTTTGAAGAAAAGCAACAAGCCAACATCTACCAAGCCTAAAGGTACAGTAGTTAATACAACGACACCTCCACCGCCACCACCGCCACCGGTTACAACAACAACGACTACAACAACATCAAGTCGTCCGGGTAACAACCAGGCTCCTGCAGGAACAAGTTCTTCTTCAGGAAAAACAACAACGCAAACAGGTATCAGCTCTCGTCCGGGTTCCTCTAATCAAACAAAAGGAACAATCAACGCAAGACCAGGTACTAAAAATTCAGGCGGAAGCGGACAAAGCTCTGGAACATCAGATGGAAAAAAAGGAACCATCAGCAGCCGGCCTGGTTCGAATAACTAAAAATAAATTTTAACAATATTCAAAAGCGAATACCTTTTAAGGTGTTCGCTTTTTTTATTTGATGCAAACTATTCTGTTTTTGTATAACGAACAGGTAGTTCAAAGGACTTGTCTCTTTCGGTTAATCCGGAAGGATTATTATTTTTTATAAGTAGTTTGCCTTTACCGGATTTAGTTGCATTGTATGTCAATTTACAAGTATACTGAACCGGTCCTTTTTTCATCCATTCACCTTTTGCTGTCATTATACCGGTGCCTAATGCTTTATTTGTTTCATCTAAAAGACTAATTGTTCCTAATTCTCCTTCAAAGCCAAACCATACTCCTTCCGAATTAATCTCAATTGGCATTGGAGAAGTGATGGTCTGATTACTGCTAATATTAATGCTTGGATAAAGTTTACTTTCTTCAGAATTACTATTCGAATTTTCTTCAACTTTAACTGTATCCTTTGCAGGGTTTTTATTTGATTCTGATTGTTTTTCTGAACATCCGCTTAGACAAATAATAAATGAAAGAAAAACGAAAACATTCTTTTTTGAAAAAAACATAACTGTAAAAATTTTAAACTAAACTTTATTCACAATCTTCAATATAAATATCTACTTCAGCACCTGCTTCAATTGTGAATCCATTATTTAATTGTATCGATTCTCCCGCATGAATATTTACATCAGCCCCTGAAACAATTGTCCCTGCCGAATTAATAGTAAAATTAGCTTTGTGAGTTTCATTTGCGGAATAAGTACCATCTATTATAATATCGTCCTGACAAATATTTGATGGACAATTCACAATTAGATCATATGCGCTACCCGAACCGTCATCGGCATCGATAACGATATAATAAGTCTGACCGGCAATGGCATTTACAAAAGTTGCACTTTCAGAACCTACACTTCCTAAACAATCTGCAGGATCACAACTACCTAAAATATACACATCTAAATCGCCGGTATAGTTTGAAAGCTGAGCCGTTATTGTGCCGTTTAACGATGGCACTATAGTATGCACGCGTTCAGGGCCGGTTTCCGTCCAGGAATTACACGCATATGAATCGACATAAGAATCATCCGTTGATGCCGCACCACTATACGTTACACCACAAGTCAATGCAATTGCATTACTGCAATCTAAACCCGGAGGCGGTGGACAATCAACCACAAGATCATATCCGCTACCCGAACCGTTATATGAGTCAATAACGATGTAATAAGTCTGACCGCTCACCCCATTGGCATAAGAAGCAACATTATCTCCAACGGCTAAACAATCCATAGCATCACAACTTCCTAAAATGTAAACATCTAAGTCTCCGGTAAAATTTGAAATAGAAGCTGTCAGCGTACCATCATAAGACGGTACAATTGTATGAACTCTTTCGGGGCCGGTTAATGCGAAAATATTACAACCATAAAGTTCAATATTTGAGATTGCATTTGATGCTGCTCCCGTATATGTTTGCCCGCAAGTTAAGGCTATGTTGTTACTGCAATCTAAAGCAGGAGGCGGTGGACATGTAACCACAATGTCATATGCGCTACCCGAACCGTCATCGGCGTCGACAATTATATAATAGGTTTGACCGGCAACAGCATTTGTAAAAGTGGCACTATCAGAACCAACAGTTCCTAAACAATCATCAGGATCACAGCTACCCAAAATATAAACATCCAAATCGCCGGTGTAATTAGAAAGCTGAGCTGTAATTGTACCATCATAAGAAGGTACAATAGTATGAACTCTTTCAGGGCCGGTTTCCGTCCAGGAATTACAGGAATATACATCAACAAATGAATCATCAGATGAAGCTGCTCCACTATATGTCACTCCACATGATAAAGCAATAGCATTACTACAATCTAATCCTTCCTGAGGAACTTCCGGACAGGTAACCAAAATATCATATGCGCTACCCGAACCGTCATCTGCATCGACAACAATATAATAGGTTTGGCCTGCAACAGCATTGCTAATGGAAGCACTATCAGAATTTACTGTGCCAATACAATCATCAGGGTCGCAACTATTTAAAATGTATACATCTAAATCGCCCGTATAATTAGAAAGCTGGGCAGTCAATTCTCCATTAGCTGGGGCAACAATAGTATGCACCCGCTCAGGGCCCGTTTCCGTCCAAGAGTTACAGGCATAAGCATCAACTTCAGAAATAGCCGAAGATGCCGAACCACTATAAATTTGGTCGCAAGTGAGTTGAATGGCATTGGTACAATCTAAACCTGTTGGACTTCCTGTCGGACAAGTAACTAGTAAATCATATGAACTGCCACTTCCATCATCGGCATCCACAACAATATAATAGGTCTGTCCGGCAATTGCATCGGTATAAGTCGCACTATCAGAACCAACTGTTCCAACACAATCATTCGGATCACAGCTTTCTAAAATATAAACATCTAAATCGCCTGTATAATTAGAAACGTATGCATTTAAGGTTCCACTTCCCGGTGAGACAACCGTATGTACGCGCTCGGGGCCTGTTTCCGTCCATGAATTACATCCATAAGTACTTACATTTGAAACTTCAGAAGATGCCGGTCCGCTGTAGCTTACGCCACAGCTTACAGGGACGGCATTACTGCAGTCTAAAGAACTGCTTACACCAACACATGGATTATAAATATCCATCCAATCGGCCCATGGTATATTTCCGGCACAACTTGTAGAAGTGCCCGGCATTTCATTATGCTCTCTGATTCCGGGTAAAGCCCGAACCGGAGGAATATTATATTGATCGGTAAAAAAACAAGCCATGGTTGCCGAAGCGGCTAACATTGGAATACTGTTCCATAATTCAGGATTAGAAAGTGTGGCTTCATGCTCAACACCAATTGAACGTTGGTTGTTATTATATCCGGATGCGCCCGCATGCCATGCGGTATTTGCTACAGCAACAACTTGCGTAATTTCACCATCACTGCTACGAATAACAAAATGAGCACTGGCACCTGCATAACAATTTTGAAACCATGAAATCGCTCCGGCATAAGTACCGACACCAATCCAATGATTTACCCAGGTATCGATGGATGATGTTCTGCCGGCAGTAAAATTACAGGAAGTAAACTGGCCAAGAGCGGGAGGATAGTCACTTGTTGAACTTTGTAAGTCACCTGATGTATTTGCATTTTGCGGAATGGATAAAGACGGTTTTGCCTGAATAATGATGCTTTCTCCCCAAACGGTTTGACTTTGATTGCCTGAACGAAGCGTATTAAAATAAGTGCTTGCCTGCATGTTTTGAAAAGTATCATTACTCAAACCCGAAAAGCGTTTACAAGCCTCAAACCAACCTTCTATATCATCACTTTCAAACACTTCTCCTCCGGCATATTTTGCTAATAATGCTGCTCCTCCACGGATATTTTGAAAAGCATCTTCTTTTAATACTGCTTCAGATACATTAATCAATTGCGCTGCTTCACCAAGAGTATTACAAAAATCATTTTGAACCAAATGCATGATACCCCA
>JAHDHT010000001.1:16063-19752 GCA_020631175.1 Chitinophagales bacterium | reverse complement strand
CTGCTTCACCAAGAGTATTACAAAAATCATTTTGAACCAAATGCATGATACCCCAACCTCTGTCGATAGAGGGACCAATTTGCGTCCAGTTAGATTCAACCTGCGCAATTGCTTTTAGTAGTTCAGCGGGTACATTAAATTCTGTTGCGGCTACATCAAAATACCCTTCAAGGGTTTGTACATTGGGATGCGCTTTATTTAAGTAATAATGCCATAAATCATGATCTTCATCCTGAAAATGATCTTTATTTGTCTTACCAGCAACGTAATCGACGTATTCACTAAGATCTTTTTTAAGATGAGTACTGCTTTGATCGGATTGACCATAAATAAAAAAGGGAATGGTAAGAAATACTATCAAAAATAGTGTTGTCCCTTTTCTAATATTCATAGCCTTAGATTTAGATTATAAGTTAATAAATAAGTAGCAAGGTTCAAGACTAAAGCCCAAAGTATTTTAATGCTACAATTTTGCATCATCTTCGAAATTGAACAATAGTCAATAAATATTTTGCTTTTTTGCCGTCGCGATGAAAACTTCTCAGTGCATCTCAGTGGTGAAAAATGGGTCAGACTAATATATCCTAAAACATTTCCGACGAAAAAATATTTACTCTTAAAGATATAAATGATTCAAACAGAAAATTTTGAGAAAGTAGAAGTGAAATCTCAGGAAGAACTGAGAGGATGGTTGTTAAAAAATCATGCTCAGGAAGCGTCTGTATGGCTTGTTACGTATAAAAAAACTGAAAAAGATAAATATGTATCCCGTGATGAAGTACTTGATGAATTGATAGCCTTCGGATGGATAGATGGCATCCGAAGAAAACTCGACGATAAAAAAACGATGCAGCTGATTGCTCCAAGAAAAGTACAGCACTGGGCAAAAAGCTATAAAGACCGGGCACAAAAATTAATCTATGAAAAGAAAATGCACCAATCAGGTTTAGATGCTATTGAAAGAGGTAAATCATCAGGCTTATGGAATTTCATGGATGATGTCGATCAATTAATAATCCCGGATGATTTGAAAATAGCATTAAAAGAAAAATCTACCGCCTTTGAGTTCTTTGACAACATAAATGATTCAAGCAAACGTTTTGTACTCAGATGGTTAAAATTGGCAAAGACAGATAACACCAGAAACAATAGAATTAAAAAGATTTGTGATCTTTCTGCTAATGGAGAGAAATTGCCTGGGAGTTAGAATTTAAAATGAAATCTAAAAAATTGAAAAGTCTACTTAAAAGAGGATTCACTGTCACTTTATTCGTTTTTACTTTTTATATATTTATAAACATTATAACCCCCTATCAAAACACACTTAAAAACAGAGCAACCAGAAATCAGATTAACTATCTCTCAAAAATTTTAAATAAAGGATACGACGACGAGCTGCAAAAAAGATTTCCTGAAGGAAAAATATTTAGCAATTGCATTTTTGCACTTTCTCTCATTAAATACAGCGAAAAACATAAAGATCAAAATAAGAGAATCGCAAATGAGATTGACAACTGCATTTTTAGAAGTATTTCCCCTAAAGCAATTAACAATTTTGAATATATCGAAAAGCCAAAATACGGGATGTTCTATAATGGCTGGTTATTACACACTTTAAAACATTATCAAAAAAGTGATGTATTTAAAGATTCTTCAATTCAAAATGAATTAAATCAATTAACTGATACTATTGAACAAAGGCTAATCAATAGTTTTTCAGAAAATGAAAGTTTATTAGACTCATATCCAGATCAAAACTGGCCTGCTGATAATTTAATTGGTATTTCAGTTTTGGATAGCACTGAAATTCAAAGAAAATGGTTATCTGAAGTATTTCGAAATGCAAAACATAAAAGCAGTTTAATTCACCACTCGGGAGAGCTAAAAAATAATATCAGAGGATCTTCTCAAGCAATGATTTTATATTGCCTTAATAAAATGGACTATAAGCTGACCAATGAATATGACAAACTTTACAAAGAAATATTCATAGACAATTATCTGGGTGTTCAATTAGTAAAAGAAAATGAAGACGGGTCAAATTTCACTGATGTTGACTCAGGTCCTGTGATTTTAGGATATGGTGCTTCAGCAACAGTTATGAATTTAAAAACAAGGGCCACAATTAAGCCTTCATCCGCAAAAGCAAGCTGGGCATTTATGAATACATTAGCCATTCCAATAAACCTGTTTGGAGAAAAGTATTACTTATTTAAAGCAGAGCCCATGTTCGACATCTTTATGCTTTGGAGCTTGGTAGAACTATGAATCGGAAAAATGAAGTTTATTGTTCACTTGCTTTAATTCTGACGATAAATTGACAATTTTTTAAATCATTAAAATCTAAGAACTAAATTGATATTTATACGTATGCATAAATGCATGGACCGAAGCTATTATCGTTGTCCTTTGTATTTTTATGGACACGGCTAAATCATATATTGAATCCAGGCAGCTTTTATTCAAAAGATTGATACAAGTAGCGCTATTTACTTGTTTGTTAGCCATTATATTAAACATAATATTTAAAAGTTTTAGCGAACTAGTAATTAGCGTTCCATTTGCGCTTTTACTTATAAGTATTTGGTATGTCTTCAAATACTTTTCAAAAACACTTGCTTATCATTTTATGCTTTGGTGTTTATTGATTTTACTGGGTTACCCAATATTCATCCAGGGCAATTCATATTATGCAATCATAATCTACCCGGTGGCAGCACTTGTTTACAATTTTATCTTTTTCGATGATAAAAAAGTACTTTGGTTTTACTTTGTTTTTTTAGCTGTTCTTGAATTTTTTCTGCTTTCTTCAACAATGCGAATTTCTTTTTCCGACATTCCTGATCAGTTCTTCGCAGAATATTTAAACACGCTTGCCTACATGGGTAGCTTGTTTTTTATAGGTCGTTTTTTTATTACCAACTTAAGAAAACATCAAAACGAGCTGGCAGTAGCAAAAGAAGATATTCAGGATAAAAGAGCAGAGCTGATTGAAAAAAATAATACACTGGACAAATACATTGAAAGTAATATTCAGCTCGAAAGTTTTGCTCAAATGGCGGCACATGAATTAAAAGCTCCTCTCAGTAACATAAGTGCTTTTGCAGGCATCCTTAAAAAGGAAGTGAAAAACAAATTAAACCCTGTAGAAAATGAAATGCTGGAAACGATGAATTCGAGCACCAGAAAAATGCACAATCTGGTTGGGGCTTTAAATCAATTAGGTTCAGTTTCAAAAATGGAGTTACAGCCTGAAAACTTTTTAACCAACGAGTTAATCGATGAAATTCTGTTTGACAGAAAAATTGATATTGAAAGAAAAAATGCAATGATAAAAAAGCCTACTGTTGAAACACACATATTTGGTGACCGAACTTTATTAAAACAACTGATCTCAAATTTAGTAGGCAATGCGATTAAGTTTGTTAAAAAAGATATTGTACCTGAAATAGAAATTAAAATAAAAAAATCAGCTGATCAGGTTTTATTTAAAATAAGTGACAATGGTATCGGGATTGCAGATGAAGACAAAGATTCCATTTTCATTTTATTTGAACGGCTGCACAACTCTTCAGAATATAGTGGGTCGGGAATTGGTTTAGCTATTTGTAAAAAAATTGTCGATTTACATCAGGGGGAAATCTGGGTAGAATCTAATCAGGAAGGTGGTTCGGTTTTTTGTTTTAAGA
>JAHDHT010000001.1:9942-15963 GCA_020631175.1 Chitinophagales bacterium | reverse complement strand
GGGGAAATCTGGGTAGAATCTAATCAGGAAGGTGGTTCGGTTTTTTGTTTTAAGATTCCGCAGTAGATTTCCATTTCACATTTTTAAGTCTCAAAGAAAATCATAGTTTATGTTTAGCAGTTGATTTTCTGCCCCTGATTGCAGCGATACCCTCTGACATTAAATTCTATTGAAGCCCGAGCGGTGAAGGCTGACGGAGGAAGACTAGCCGCGACCTGGCTGAAATGAATTTATTGGCAGTGCGTACAAGCGGAAAGCAGGAAATGGCAGCCAAATAAATAAGAAACAACATTTAAAATAAATTACCGCTTATAAACCTCTAAAACAGTCCGGCATTTTCGAATGGTCAAACTTCTTTTTTTTGGTTTTATTAAATAAAAAAAACGGCCCAACCAAAGGTCAGACCGCTCTTCTTTATATATGCGAAAATTTACCGGCTCTAAACCGGAAATTGAATGTTAAAATCTCCAGCCGATTCCTACTGATGAAGTGAAATCTGTTTTCAGACTTGGTGCTGCGTCAATGAAATCTTGAGATGCTTCATTATTAAATGTTCGGTTGTTCATAAGCGATCTTCCAATTCCTAAATTAAGATCCATTAAAAATCCACTTTTTGAAACCAGTTTAAATCCACCATTAAATCCGAGAACAAATTTTTGTCTTTCAAAGTTATTGATCACTTCAGGGAAATTTGTTTTTGTATCTACATACTTCAGGTAAGAACCAACATAAGCTCTGTCGCCACCATGATTCGGATTTAAATAATATCTTCCTCCCAAATTAGCTGCGACACCTGTTTCTGCAAGTCCAACTCCCATAAAAGAGAATCCGATTTTTTTACGTGCAATTTTTGCTTCCACACCAATATTGTCATTTAAAATAACTTCTGCCGCAACTGCCGGTCTGAGAAATAAAGTACGAATAGGAAAAGCCTTTACCTCAACCGTTTGAGCAAATACGCCGGTAGCAAAAGCGAAAAAGAATAGAAGTGTTAACGTTATTTTTGAGTGATTCATAATTTTCATTTTTAACTTTGTTATCTGATATGGAGCTACGTATTTTAAATCGATCGAACAACCCCGACCCGGACTATGCCACTGCAGGTGCAGCCGGTATTGATTTGAGGGCAAATCTTGAAAAAAGTTTAATCCTGCACCCGATGGAGCGCACATTAATTCCGACGGGCCTATTTATTCAGCTTCCCCAAGGTTATGAAGCACAAATTCGCCCGCGAAGCGGCTTAGCGATAAAGCAGGGTTTAACATTGGTAAATACACCAGGTACGATTGACGAAGATTATCGGGGAGAAATAAAGGTCATCATGATCAATCTTTCTAAAGAAGCACAAACTATTGAGCATGGAGAACGTATAGCACAAATGGTGATTGCTGCTTATCAAAAAGTAAACATCATTGTTGTAGAAGAGCTCGACGAAACCGAAAGAGGTGCCGGTGGCTTTGGTTCTACAGGAGTTTAACCCGAAATACGAATTATGTAATCTATTTCATATTTCGGGTTTCAGGCACCTAAATTGATATTATTAATGCAATTCAACTATTTTTGAATACAATTTAAACTATGAATATTATCATTCCGATGGCGGGTCGTGGTAGCCGCTTAAGACCCCATACATTAACAGTTCCCAAACCGCTTATTCCTGTAGCAGGAAAGCCAATTGTGCAACGTCTTGCTGAAGATTTACAAAGCATGGTTAAAGGTAAAGTGGAAAATATCGGCTTTATTATAGGAGATTTCGGTGATCAGGTACCTGAAGACCTGAAAGCTATAGCAGCTTCATTAGGAGCAAAAGGGCATATCTTTTATCAAGATCAGCCTTTGGGCACAGCACATGCTATTTTATGCGCTAAAGAATTGCTTGAAGGACCTTGTATCGTAGCATTTGCAGACACTTTATTTGATACTGCATATCAGTTTGATGAAGCACAAGACGGCGTTATCATTGTACATCAGGTAGAAGATCCTTCCGCATTTGGAGTAGTTCAACTCGATGACAGCGGTACAATCACTAATTTTGTTGAAAAACCGGATACTTTCATATCCGATAAGGCCATAATCGGCATCTATTATTTTAAGGATGGAGGCTTTTTAAGGTCTGAAATGGAATACCTAATTGATAACGATATCAAAGAAAAGGGCGAGTATCAGTTAACAACGGCTTTAGAGAATATGAAGCAAAAAGGAACCGCCTTTAAAACAGGTGATGTCACAGAATGGTTAGACTGTGGCAACAAAGGTGCTACAGTATATACTAACCAGCGTGTTTTAGAGTTAAAAAAATCAGAAAGCCTTGTAGCCGCTGACTTAAAGCTTGAAAATGCTCAACTTATTGAACCGTGCTACATTGGCAAAGGTGTTGTTATAAAAAATAGTATCATCGGTCCGCATGTTTCGATCGGGAGTAATTGCTCCATAGAACATTGTGTGATTTCAAACAGTTTGATACAAAATGACAGTACCATAAAAAATAAGATCTTGGCAAACTCTATGCTTGGTAATAAAGTTATAGTAAATGGAAAGCCCGAAGATCTAAGTATTGGTGATTTTACAGAAATAGTATGAATAAATTAAAGATATACCATAATACCCTTCCTTTTTGCATGGCTATGCTGATCATTTTACTATCAGCAACGGATATGCAGGCGCAGAAGAAAAAGAAGAAGAAAGATAAAAAAGAAGAGGTAACCGCTACCGAAGAAGACAATAAAGAAACGAAAGAGCTCGACAGAGCTTATGTTGATGCCGCTAAGTTGCGCATCATTGGAGATGTTAAAGGAGCAATCCTGAAATATGAGGAAGTAATCGGGATGGATGAAAATAATGATGCTGCTTATTATGAATTAGCCCGTTTGTATTATGAACAGGGTGAAAATCAGAAAGCATTAAGTAATGCAGCGGCGGCTCATAAATTGGATGGAAAAAATAAATGGTACAAATTGATGCTGGCAGAAATGTACAATGTCAATGAAGACTATAAAAATGCCTCCAAAATATATCAGGAGATGACAACACAGTTTCCTGAAAATTATAATTTCTGGTACGATTATGCTTTCATGCTTACTCAGGATAATAAGTATAAAGATGCTATTGAGGTTTTAGATGAAATGGAAAATCGTTTCGGGACGGATGAAAATATCGTTCAGCAAAAACGTAATCTTTATTTGAAGGAAGGAAAGCCGGATAAAGCTGCCGAAGCCATTGAAGAACTTATTTATTTGAATCCAAATGAGCCGACATATTATAATATGCTGGCGGATGTATACATTGAAACAGACCAGCCCGATAAAGCGATAAAGGTTTATGAAGATTTATTGAAAATCGATGATAATAATCCGTACGCTTTTATTGCGCTTGCGGAGTTTTATAAGCAACAAGGCAATGATGAACAGTATCAAAACTATATTTTAAAAGCATTTAAAAGTGAAGACTTAAATGTCGATTCTAAAATCAGGGTTTTATTTCCTTACATAGAATTTGTCGGTGGTGAAGATAAAGCAAGAGAAACTCAGGCAATGGAAATGGCTAATTTGCTTGCTGAACAGCATCCCAAATCTGCGAAGGCGCATGCTTTGTTGGGCGACTTTTACTATCGCAAAAAAGAAAATGAAAAAGCTTTAAAAGCTTATAATAAATCTGTTGATATAGACGAAAGTACGTTTACAGTCTGGCAGCAAATTATGTTTATTCAATCCGACTTAAGTAAATACGATGCTTTATTAAAAAGCAGTCAATCTGCAATTGAGGTTTTCCCTAATCAGGCATTACCTTATTTCTTTAATGGCTTTGCGAATAATCGCCAGGAAAAATATAAAGACGCCATAAAAAGTTTGAAACAGGGAACAATGATAGGCGCTGTTAATGATGGAATGCTGGCACAAATGTATTCGCAGTTAGCAGATGCTTACAATTCAATAAAGGAATATGAAAAATCGGATGAGAATTTCGAGGAGGCATTAAAATTAAATGAAGAAGATGCTACTGTTTTAAATAATTACAGTTACTATTTAACCTTAAGAGGTGAAAATTTGGAGCGCGCTGAAGAGATGGCTTTAAAAGCCAATGAAATTGAACCGGGCCAACCTTCATTTCAGGATACTTACGCATGGGTATTGTATCGTTTAAGAAAATATGAGGAAGCAAAAGAATGGTTAGAAAAAGCCATTAAAAACGGTGGAGATAAGAGCGGAACAATAATTGAACACCTAGGAGACGTTTATTACAGATTAGAAGATAAATCGAAAGCGGTTGAACTTTGGAACAAAGCCATGAAACTTGGTGATGTTGATGATGAAGATAAGTTGAAGAAAAAAATCGCTGATCAAAAATTGTACGAGTAATTTGAATTTAAATTTGAAAATAAAATATGTACTGGTATTCATTATACCGGTACTTTTTTTTACTTCCTGTAAAAAAAGAGGTCTGACAGAAAAGAAAGTGAAAAAAAGATCTTCACGTTATTTGATGAAAAAGGTTGATGCTAATTTTATTCAACCTGAAAGCCTGTCTGCAAAAGCAAAAATTAATTATAAAACTCCGGATGGAAGATCTCAAAGCTTTAATGCTAACCTTCGCCTAAAAACAGATTCGGCGGTATGGATTTCGATTGTGCCATTTTTAGGAATTGAAGTAGCAAGGGTTTTAGTTACACCTGAATCATTACAAGTAATCGATCGTTTTAATAAAAAGTATTACGAATACGACCGAGATGGTTTATCTAACTTTGTAGATTATCCGATAGACTTTAATCTTTTACAAAATGCCTTATTAGGTAATCCTCTATATCCGATGGATAAGCCTAAAGCTACTATAAATGAAGGGCGTTATTTTCTTGAAGACCAGTTTGGCAATATAATGAACAGAGCTTGGCTAAACCCGGCCTCTTATGATATTGAGAAAATGCAATTGTTCGATGAAGCAGCTCAAAAACGTATTGATGTGGAGATGACTGATTTTAAAAAGGAAAAAACGTTCAATTTTCCATCCAATCGCGTGATCAATGTTAAAACTCCGGAGAATTATCGCATTGAAGTTCAAATGAATCGCATTAAATTTGATCAACCGGTAGAAATGCCATTTAATGTGAGCAGCAAATATGACAAGGTGGGTTAAATTCCTTTTTATCAGTTTATGTACTTTTTGCTTTATCCAGCTTTATGGGCAGGATAAATCTGAATTGGAAAAAAAGAAACAATTTCTTTTAGATGAAATTGAAAATGCTGAACAGTCTTTAAAAATAAAGCAAAAGAACAAATCGGGGAAGCTTGAAGAATTAAAATCGCTTAGTGGGAAAATTAAAGCCCGTAAATCGCTAATTGGAAATATCCGAACACAGATCGAGCAGCTCGATGACGAAATCAATACGATCTCAAAAAACATCTTCTTTTTGGAAGAAAAGATTTTGATGTTGAAAGATGAATATGCAAAAATGATTCGTTCGGCATACAAACAACATAATGATTACAATACATGGATTTTTCTTTTTTCAGCTGAAAGCTTTAATGATGGAATAAAGCGACTACAATATTTACGTTATTATTCAGACTATAGACAACGTCAATATGGTTTAATTGAAAAAAGTATAGATTCTTTGTCTGTTAGCCGAACCGTTTTAGAAGATATAAAAGTTGAAAAACAATCTTTGCTTTCTGAAAAAAACAAGCAAAGAAATCTTTTACTGGAAGAAGAGAAAAATCAAAAGACGATAATAAAGCAAATTGAAGGGGAAGAAAGTTCTTTGAAAAAAGAAATTTCAAAAAAGAAAGCCAGTGCAAAAAAACTGGAAGATAAAATTGCAGAAATTATCCGAAAAGAAATTGCTGCGGCGGCAGCGAAAAATAAAGCTGCAACAGGAAGTGGAAGCAAAGCAAACACGCCTACAAAAAAGGCTTCTGAAATTTTAAATTTAACGCCCGAAGCTAAATTACTTTCTTCATCTTTTGAAAAAAACAAAGGGAAATTACCATGGCCGGTTGAACGAGGCTATATCTCTGAACGATTTGGAGA
>JAHDHT010000001.1:7652-9842 GCA_020631175.1 Chitinophagales bacterium | reverse complement strand
GAAAACAAAACCGAAGTGCATCTTGAAATCTGGAAAGGAACCAGCAAGCTTAATCCCGGTTTATGGTTAATTCGAAAATAAAATTCTCAACTTATTTTTAAATACAAAAAAAGCCGGATTTCCTTCATGGAAATCCGGCAGGCAGTTCATCACACCTTACAAAGTTTATTTTAAAAGCAGGCAAAAATCGTGTTGAACAGCCTTGGGGTTGGGCGAATGTTTCTTTCTTTTCTTTTTGCTTTATGTTCGTCGTAATGACATTACAATAATAGGGCGATCGCCATGGCTGCACAAATACAAAAAATGGTCGTTGTAATTTCAAAAAAAAGCTCTTTTCAAGAATTAACTCTTTATAAGAAGGTGATTATCATAGGTTTAACCCATTTCAAATGTAATTTATAAAGTGAATTATAAAGGCAAAAAAAAGCGGAAAGTCGATTGACTTTCCGCTTTGAATTTTATTTTTATCTGATCTGAATTAATTCATGATCAATTTTTTGACTACACTTTGATCATCATTATAAATATTAACGATGTATGTTCCACTTTCAAGATTGAGATCATTCAAAGTGATTTTTTGTCTTCCTTCCAAAACATCTAATTGCTGTTCAAATATTATCCTTCCGGAAATATCATTCACTTGTAAATTAAAATTACCACTTTCGATGGCATCAAGAATAATTTCTACTGGTCCTGCTTTAGCAGGGCTTATTGTACCGAGATTATAATTGACGAAGTTATATGAAATGGTAATTACAAATATATCATCACTTACAGCAGAACTGCCACATTCATTAGAAACGGTGTAAGTAATTGTATGAATACCCGGACCTGCTATTGACGGATTAAAGGCATTAAATACAACTCCATTACCTGTAAATGTACCTCCTGCAGGTGTGCCGCTAAGACTTAAAGGAACGCCATTACTAACCGGGCTCGAAGGAACTCCGGAAATACTTAAGCCACTTGGAAGCGCGCCATAATTTACAACAACCTGTGATGAAAAAGCGCATGCTCCGCTTCCAACAGTATAGGTATATACTCCTCCCGGATCTGAATCATTTACATATTGACCATTGCTTGGATTGCCATTCGGATCTGTCCAGGTTCCACCCGGACTTGGGTTTCCTCCAAGAAAATCGTAAAGATTGAAAACAACATCCTGGTAAGGACAAGCATCAACACTTCCATCGATACCCGGATTTAATGTATTATTATCTAATGTAATAGTCGAATACACCTCATGCACACCGTCTGTCACTGTCAGCGTATATGTTCCTGTTGAAAGGTTTGAAAGATTTGCCATATTCATTCCGTTCGACCAAGAGTAGGTGTATGAACCGTTACCGCCTGAAGCAATTACATTAATCGAACCATCATTTGTTCCCATATTAGGATTACAGGCATCTATTTCAAGAATAATATCTTCAGAGGTACCTGAATTGATCATTGCTTTAGTAGCGTAATTTTGAACAAAAGCAACAATGTAAACCTGATTTGCACTGAAGTCAGGATGAGCGCTTGTGATGTTCGAAGTGTTATAGTTATACGTAACGGTCATCTCATTTCCTTCCGAAGGTAAAGTGATCGGATCCCCATTTTCGCTACTTAAAATATTCCACAATACATTACTGTGATCATCAATACCGTTTGGTGCATTAAAATTTACATCCTTCACAACAGCTGCTACAAATAATCTTAAGTCTCCGCTTGGAGGAGTGTCATAAGATTTCAAAGTTACATCCGCCGATTTCATTGAACCACTTCCCGATATATCAACTGCAATTCTTAATGGACTATCCTGCCCCTTATGTGTATCTACCGTGCTTTGCGTAAACAGAGAGTTACCACTATTTTGATCAGTTCCCATTGTAAAACTTCTGGGCGTCCCGGTTACACCATAAAATGATTTTCTGGTATTGTTATCGGTTGGATTAGCTTGCTGGAAGGTGCACTGAGGATAAGGTACATTTGGATAATAAGTGATATTATGCACATTATCCAAATTAGCGTCAAGTGTAGCTGAAGCTGCAGGATCGTAGATGCCGCATAAACCGCAGAATGTATTGGTGAATAGCTCCATCATTACATATCGTTTAGCGGTAATTTCCTGAGCTTGGGTGTTGAATGAGGTGCCCAATAAGAGACCTATCATTCCTAATAGTAAAATGCTCTTTTTCATCTGTATTG
>JAHDHT010000001.1:0-7552 GCA_020631175.1 Chitinophagales bacterium | reverse complement strand
TGCACTTGTCGTTGTGCTTTTTTAAACGCTTTTTCTTTTTCTTTTCGTTCTGCACGTTCGGCAATTCTCTTCGCTTTATCGTCTGCTTCATTGCTTTGATCTGAAGCTTTAGTTTTTTCTGCGGTTGGAGACTGACTTGGAGCACGACCTAATTCATTCAGGCTTTCAATATTTCTGCTTTGAAGGAAATCAAAAATATCACCGATATGTTCCTTTATATTTTTATGCTTGAATTCATAAACCTTATCGGTTAATCCTCCTAAAAAATCCCTGTCATGCGATACGACTATAATCGTTCCGTCATATAATTTAAGCGCTTCCTTCAATAAATTCTTCGAGCGCATATCGAGGTGATTCGTAGGCTCATCGAGAATTAACAAATTATAAGGTTGCAGCATTAGCTTAGCCATTGCGAGTCTCGATTTTTCTCCACCCGAAAGCACTTTTACCTTTTTATCTATATCATCTCCTGAAAATAAAAATGCACCTAATAAACTTCTCACCTGCGAACGCATATCACCGGTTGCCACATCATCGATTACCTGAAAAACAGTTTTATCTTCAGACAAACTCTCTGCCTGATGTTGTTCGAAATAACCGATCTCTACATTATGCCCTAATTCACATAATCCTTCAAAATCAGTCTTGCTGGCTATAATTTTTGAAAGGGTAGTTTTTCCTTCCCCGTTTTTACCAACAAAAGCAATTTTCTCCCCGCGGTTCAGCATCAAATTTATGCCCTTGAGTACTTCAAGGTCGCCGTAAGATTTATCCAGATTTTTTATGGTTAAAGCGACTTTACCCGATCGAGGGGGTTGCTGGAATCTGAATGCCATAGCCCGACCGTCTGATTGATCTATTTCAATTCTTTCTAATCGGTCCAATTTCGTAATTAAAGTTTGAGCAAACTTTGCCTTATTCTTTTTTGCGCGGAATTTATTAATCAGTTGTTGAGTGTGCTCAATATATTTTTGCTGATTTTTAAATGCTGCTTCCTGCTTTTCTTTTCTTTGTTGTCTTAAATCTAAATACTTACTGTAATTCGCTTTATAATCATAAATTTTTCCGAGGTCAATTTCAATTGTTCTGTTGGTTAGATTATCTAAAAAAGCGCGATCGTGAGAAACCATCATAACCCCACCATGATAGTTTCTTAAAAAATCTTCGAGCCAGATTATACTTTCAATATCTAAATGATTGGTCGGCTCATCAAGTAATATAAAATCAGGTTGTTTTAATAAAATTTTAGCGAGTTCGATACGCATTTGCCAGCCGCCACTCATATTGCTAACAGGCCGATCAAAATCTTCCTGTAAAAAACCAAGTCCTTTTAAAATACGTTCAACTTGCTCATCAGCTCCTGCTCCACCTATTAATTCAAATCGATCATTTGCAGCAGTATAATTTTCTAATAATTTCGCATAGTCATCTGAAGTATAATCTTCAACCTCTGCCATTTGCTTTTCGTAATCTTTCAATTGCTTTTTTAAGGCATTGATTTCTGAAAATGCAGCTTTTGCTTCAAGAACAACTGTTGTATTGTAATCAACTTTCAAATTTTGCGGTAAATAACCAACTGTGGTGCCTGGAGTCATGTCTATCGATCCGGTCTCCGGTTTTTGATTGCCATTAAGCACTTTTAATAAACTTGATTTTCCGGTTCCATTTAAGCCGGTTAAACCAATGCGATCTTTCTTACCAAATGAGAAATTGGCTTCATCAAAAAGGAAATGCCCTCCGTATTGTATGGCTAAACTGTGAACAGCTATCATTTAATTCGAATTCAAACGCAATATAATGGCTTTTCATGATTTATAAGAGTGAAGGATATATGCCTTGTTTAGTACATTTGCAATAGCTTAAATCGATTGTATGCAATTTAGCCAAGTCCAGAAAGCTTCCGCCATTGCGGAATTGATAAATGCCAGAATAATCGGAGATGCCGAGCTTGAATTATCGGGTATCAATGAAATTCATAAAATCAAAACCGGTGACATTGCTTTTGTAGATCACCCGAAATATTATGATAAATGTATTGACAGTGATGCCAGTGCCATCATCATCAATGCAGAGGTAGATCCGAGAGGTAAAACTTTATTTGTTGTAGACGATCCGGTTGCCTGTTATAATAAATTGGCAAAGCATTATCAGCCTCGTGATTTTTATCCTTCCGAGAGAGGATATGGAAATACGATACATCCTGAAGCTAAAATTGCACCTGGCGTAATTATCGGATCAAATGTTCAGATCGGGGAAGGAAGTATCATCCATCCTAATGTAACTATTTATGATAATGTGTCAATTGGTAAAAATGTTATTGTACATGCCAATACGGTTTTGGGAGGAGATGCTTTTTATTTCAACAAACGGAAGGAAGGATTTTACAAATTACATTCATCGGGAAAAGTGGTGATTGAAGATAATGTTGAAATAGGTGCTGCTTGTACGATTGACAAAGGCGTTTCGGGTGCTACTGTTATTGGGGAAGGAAGTAAACTCGACAATCAGATTCACTTAGGTCACGGTGTAGTTATAGGGCGTGAATGTTTGATTGCAGCACAAGTTGGAATTGCGGGTAAAACGATATTAGGAGATCGGGTAACGATTTGGGGTCAAGTAGGAATTAGTAAAAGTTTACACATAGGGGATGATGTTACGATTTTAGCTCAGTCGGGTGTGAAGGATAATCTTGAAAGTGGAAAAACCTATTTTGGTTATCCGGCAAGTGAAGCACGTTACCAGATGCGTTTGATGGCTTATTTGAAAAAGATGCCGGAAGTTTGGGATAAGGTGAAGAATTTATAAACCAAATTGTTTCATAATAAAGATCATCAAAAAGTATGAGGCAATAGTAATCAATGAAGCAATTCCTAGTGCCGGATAAAATGAAAATCCTTTTTGAATTAAAAAGGGCAAGCTTAAAAATAAAGCAAGGGAAGGAATAACCAACCAGAAAATATCTTTAGACAAATCAATAATCTGATTACTATCTTTTGTCTCTTCGTATAAAAAGATAAATGCAATAATTGAAACGAATGGAAGTGAAGCAATTAATGCTCCTATAAATGAGGATCGCTTTGCAATTTCAGAAATCAGTAAAATTAAAAGGGCAGAGCTGACAATCTTAATGATATAATACATTCTTTTTCTTATAAAGATACTCAAAATGACGAAGCGTTAATCTATCACTTTAGCAATTGGATTTCGTACCTTTAAAATATGTTTAGAGTTTTGAAATGGATTGGATTTTTATTGGTAGCCAGTATAATTGCTCTTGTCGGCTTTTATTTTTATTCTAATGAAGATTTACCTGTAGGATCTGATCCTGAACGCGCAGACCTTTTAGCAAATAAAGTTTTAGATGCCATTGATAATGATGCATGGATGAACACAAATTATATTCAATGGACTTTCAGAGGTGAGCATCATTTTTTATGGGATAAAAGAAGAAACTTTTGCGAAGTGAAATGGGAAAATAAAAAGGTATTAATTAATCTTGCGAATCAAAAAGGAATTGCTTTTGTGGATGGTAAGGAAGCGGATTCTGATTTATCTGCATCTCTTGTTGAAGAAGCTTGGGGCTATTTTTGTAATGATAGTTTTTGGTTGAACGCACCGGCTAAAATTTTTGACGATGGTACTAAGAGAAGTATTGTAAAATTAAATGATGGTTCGGAAGGATTATTAGTTCAGTATACTTCGGGAGGGGTAACACCGAACGATTCATATTTATGGATTTTAGATGAAAATTACTTACCGAAAGCATATAAAATGTGGGTACAAATAATACCTGTTGGTGGTTTAGAATTTAGCTGGGAAAATTATACAGCATTAAATTCCGGAGCTAAAATTGCGCAGCTGCATAAAAGTAAAATATTGAATATTGACATTACGAATTTAAAAGACGGTCAGGAGTATCAGGTTTTTGGATTATCTGAAGATTTATTTGCCCGTCTATAAATTATTTATGGTTTCAAAATTTTCTGAATAAATTCTTCTTCCCATCTTTTCATATATCTCATAAAAAAGAAAGCGCCTAAACCCATTACGATTCCTGTTCCGATTCCAACCATTTGCATAAATGGCTGTTCGGGAATTCGGACAAGTGATTCAGAAACAAAGGCACCATACAAGCCCATAACTGACCAATACATGAAGCCATAATGCCATGCGATTGCATTTTTAAAATAGGATCTGAATAATACAGGCACCATGCCGGCTATTAAAGTTAAACTGCTAACTACAGCGGCAATGTGAAACATTCCAAATCCTCCAAACAATCTATAAATCATAAAGGCAGAAATATTTACAAGCACCATCGCAAAACAGTAAACGTAGCCGATTTGCTTATGCATTTTTGTTCCTTTGTTTAAAAACAGAATTAGTGTACCTGCAATTAACGCCAGAATTGAACTTGCCAAATGAAATAATCCTGTTGCGTCGTGATAAATGGCTAAACAAAATAAATTTTCCATGAGATTAATTTTCGGGGAAGTATGATTTTAAATTATCGAAATAGCTTTCAAAAGCTTTTCTTCCTTTTTTGGTAATTGTACAGGTGGTTAAAGGATAATTATCTTTGAAAGACTTTTTTATGGTGAGATAACCTGCGTCTTTAAGCTTATTCATTTGAACACTTAAGTTACCGGATGTTGCACCTGTTTTCTCTTTAATGAAAGAAAATTCTGCTTTTTCTGTACTAACCAGTAATGACATAATTGCCAGTCTTAACTGACTGTGTAATATGGGATCTAAGGGTTTCAATTTCAGGATTTTGAAAGTAAATAAGCCGGCAATAAATAACCAATGCTTACTGCTAATACATTTAAAAGCAACTGTGCCTGTGGCCCAACAAATAACTGTACGATTGCAATGGCAAACATTGCCAAACCACCGAAAACAAAAGGATTAAATTTCATTAATTGTCCGGATAAAAAAGTTGCTCCTGCAGCAAGGGCAAAAGTGATTGGATTAATTAAATACATTCCTGCATCGCTAAGTTTAGCAAGACCGATAAAAATGACAATGAAACTTAAGCCAAAGGCTAACCATATATAGCCGTATAATTTATCGATATGTGTACTTGCCTTTCCTGATTTACCTAAACGATATCCTCTTATGCCGGCGATTACTCCCCCGATTGCCATTAAGCCCCAAACGATTCCTCCTTCCGGAATGCCCATGCGCATGAACATCAGGTTTAAAAGGCTACAGATGATAACAAGTACTCCAAAGAAGTAGAAGTACCATGCGTTTTCTCTTACACTGCCTTTGGTAAGATTTATCATGTTTTCAATGATTGAAATTGATTCTCTTGGTGTCATTGTTGGTTCCATTTTACTGTAAATTTATTGTGAATATAAAGTAGTTTGCATTATAAACCAAATTCCAGCCTTTAAGTTCCATTAACGCTTCGAATTAATTCGACCCAATAAAAAAAGCCGACTCATAAGGGAGCCGGCTCTTTCACTGTGTGTGATTCAATGGTTAGGTTAATCAACACCTCTTTGAATAACTATCTTCGTTTGATAGCTCTGTCCATTTGTACGTAGACTTAGTATATAATTTCCGGTACTTAGCTCATCTGCTAAAACATTTATTTTATTGTTTTCACGAATTGCGTTGGTATCTGTCCATACCAGACGACCCAGCATATCATGAATTTCAATAATAGCGTTTTGGTCGAAAGTGGTCCAATCGAATTCATCCAGACTTATAGTGAAATATCCATTGGAAGGATTTGGATAAGTACCAATTATTGGAACATAACTTTCGATATCTTCCTCTATTGATCTTTCCTGTGCCACTCTGAATTGGATGCATAACTGAGCAGGACTTCCACCTGATTTCTCATAACTATCCGCCACACGTTGACCATATCCACCTATTTTGAATACCATGGCATTTCCTTCATCCCAGTTCGACTTATTGACTACTGCCTGTACAAGATTTGATAAATCCGGTGTTCTTTGTTTTGAACCTTGCTGACCTACATTCCATCCCTGAATATTATTCCAGTAAACCGTTTCATTTACATAGTTACGATCTGTAAGGTTATAATCTACATCAGAAAATGGCGCAGCGTTTTTACTGTTTTGAATATTGATATTCAGGCTTGTCCACCAATAGTCTGTTTCATCGGCTTTGAATTGAATGTTTGCATCTACAATTTCAGCACCTTGTGGAATATCGACATCTTCAAAACGTAAACCTATCACTTGTTCACCAATATTTGGTTGCCAGGTCATTTCAAGATCTGTTGAGTTCATTCTCATATATCCACCCCATTTTCTTTGCTCTACATCATCATCCCCTGAATTAATGTCTACACAAACGGTCTGGATAGCAGCCGGAGTTCCTTCGCAATTACATGATCCATCCTCTACATCATTTACTGTAAATGGATTCTGATCATCACAAGCTGTTCCAACCGGTGCGCATACTGCTTCAATTTCAATGTGCAATACTGCACGTTTGTAATACCCACCTTCGTAAGAATCAGCTACTCTGTTTCCGTCTCCATTTATTTTGAAATTCAGAGAATTTCCGGAAGTCCATGCATCATCATCCGTTAACTGCTGAATCAGACTTGAAAGATCAGGAGTTGCTTGTGCGGATGTTCTGGTATTTCTATACCATTTAGGAATATCATTCCATTCAACCGGAGCTAACCACGAACGGCCATTATAGAGGTTGTTGTTTTCGGTACCCCATGCACTGGCGTTTGGATTATCTTCCAGGCTAATATCAAGATTAGTTGTTCCTCCATCCGTTTCATCGGCAGTGAACTGGATATAAGCATAAGTGATCGAAGCTCCCTGAGGAATGTTAACGCCTGTAAAGCGTATACCAATTTCCTGATCACTTTGCTTATAACTCTGATCATAAACCATTTCAAGGTCTGACGAATAGAAGTACATTTCATTATCATCTTCTAATACCATTTCTACATCATCATTTGCTGATGCAACAGGTATTTCAAGTATTAAAGTTTGCGCATTGACTGAAGTACCTTCGCACTCACAGTTGGCATTGTATGTATCATTGATTGTTGCATTACTTCCGTCATCACATGATTCACCCGGAAGAGCATCACCACCGCATACGCCTTCACAATCTAAAGTTGTACAAGATCCATCATCTTCATTGGCTTCAGGATCGAAGTTACAGGCATCAGGGTCTGTACATCCTTCCACAACAATTGCGACACAAATACAATCATCGCCTAATGTTCCATCCTGACCATTAATAGTACAATCAGCACCCGGAACAGACGGTCCGGTTTGCGTGCCCTGACAAGCACCGAAACAATCCGGTAAATTACATGAACCATCATCCTGATTTGCAGCAGGGTTATAGTTACATGCTTCAGCATCTGTACATCCTTCAATTATAGTAAGAATACATTCACAATTTTCATTAAAGGTACCAGGAGCACCGTTTGTTTCACAAGCATCACCTTCTCCTGTTTCGCCACCACAAACTCCTTCACAATCATTCTCTAAACAAGAACCATTATCTACGGTCGCATTTGGATTATAATTACAAGCTG
>JAHDHT010000429.1 GCA_020631175.1 Chitinophagales bacterium | reverse complement strand
AATCAGTAACCTCGCTTCAGCAATGGAGCGAGGTTTTTTGTTTTTAGCTCGACCCCCTTCGGTTTACCGCAGAAGACACAGAGCTTCGTTCGGATTTTTGAACCATTAAGACATTAAGATTTTTTTGCTTTGGTTCGGCTTGAGAATATAGATTATTAAGATTCAATTTTAATCGAACCTAATAAGAAAAACTCATCCATGAACCGCTAATCTCGTTTATCTCCCAAATCCCGTCTACTACACAATATATCTCTACCGCATTACCCGGTTGATTGGAGTAAATACCTACGTTGGAATTTAAACTTCTAAAAACATCTGTACCAATTGGCTTAATATTCATAGCCTGACTTTCAGTAACAACAATTCGCATAGAGTTTCCGGACTCTGCCACAGGTAGAAAAACATCGATTGCATTTAAAGACATTGTATTCGTTATGTGTTTCTTATTATCATCTTTCGTTAAAACTACATTTGAAACGGCTGCTTCCACTTCATTTCGATAGGCATAAATTGACTGATTAGAACCGAATGTTGTTCCATAATTCCCCCCTTGTAAAACACTTATAGTTCCATCCGAATCAAAACGTATTCTTGAAGAAGAAACTGATGAATTGTTATTGTGGTGAAATAGAAATGTTGTCGGCAAATTTGATTGATTACCTGTGAATTTAAAAGTTAAAGGACTAATATCGTCCGGAGAAAAGAAAGAATATGATATTCCCTGAACAGCATTTCCATTAAATCCATAATTCCCAAAATCATCTAAAATATGCAGCCGTTTTGTTAATGCGTTTTGAGGAGCCGGCGTTCTACCTGCAATCAAAAAATCAGGTTTATTAATTGATCCCATACCTATCCGCCACTTTCTATCACCGCTTGAACTAAATAAAAGAGAAGCCTGGAAATCTTCAGATGCCGGATCAGCATAGTTATATAAATTGTCAATTATTATTCCCGGATGATAATCTGAAATTAGAATAAATTCATTCGCATTTTTCATTCCCGGATTAGAGGTTCGAATAATTCGTTTTGTTTGAGCAGTCCAGTAAGTATCATTATGCGGCGCTGGTCTTTGCCAATCAAAAGTTGAATGATCATAAATCACATAATCATCAGGAAGATTTTGTAATAAGTCGAAATCCCACAGCACATTACGCGGTATAAACAATTCCCATCCCAGATTATCGCCATTTATAGTATTAATTAAATTTAGCTCATCTATACAATCACTAATAATAGATGTATTATCTGTTACTCTGTCTGCTACAGCTCCACATTCAATCACATTTTTTGGAATACCTTCCCGCTTCATGTCTAGCTCTTTCCAGTTATTACTCCGATATAACCAGAGACTCTCTGTATTAATATCATAAACAACTTGTCCTTCTTCGGGAATATTAACTGTTGTATGATCAAGTCGCGGCACAACAATTCCATTAAAGTCAATTTCGCTTTCAAGAACCTGTGCATTAAGCATCTGAACAACTAAAAGACTGGAAATCAATAGTAATATATACTTTTTCATATCGCTATTTATAACAATAAGATACGTTATTATATAGCTTTAGTTGCTTAGTTTGTCCGAAGCATTAGGCTTATACTGAAGAAAGCGCATTGATTCGTTCGGATTTTTGAACCATTAAGACATTAAGATTTTTTTGCTTTGGTTCGGCTGGAAAATAAAGATCACTAAAAAGATTATAACTGACTGTTTTCAGACTTTGTATTTTCACCACGGATACAACATGCTAATAGACGCTTTAACGCAACAGCACTGTCAGTCTATTAATCTGCAAGTCTCTTGGTCACTTGGTCTATTAGACTGTTGGTCTAATAGTAAAAATTGCGGCCCATTTCTCATAAGCCGCAATTGCAGGTGATATAAAATCAAACAAACTGTATTTTTCGTGTTGTACCGGAATCCGGAGGGGTTCGAATCATACAAACAGCCCCGATTTCTTAAACCTT
>JAHDHT010000428.1 GCA_020631175.1 Chitinophagales bacterium | reverse complement strand
TGATCTCTGCAACAAAGTTAACATCACCGATCAAACAAATACCCAAAGCAATTACTAAGGTGATCAAAGAGGCATTAAAAGGTTCATTATTTTTACCTCTTCCTTTCGCTAGGCTTCGATTGATGCCGGCGTTTGGAAAAGCTTCATCGTTAGCTAATGCCTGTAAAGTTCTAGGTGCTACCAGTATTGATCCCAATGCTGAAGAAATGGTAGCTGCTGCTAATCCGATTGGAATAATGGGACCCCACAAAGCAATTCTCGACATGATTAATTGATCGCCACTCAACAAATCCGGATGCGCTGATGTGGCCAGTTTCCAGGCAATAAATACATAAACCACCATTCCAAATAAGGTCGCACCCAACGTACCTAGCGGAATACTTTTAGATGGATTTTTAAGATCTCCTGATAAACCTACGCCTGCCGTCATTCCGGTAAATGCCGGGAAAACGATAGCAAAAACAAGGAAGAAGGACTTCGGATTATCTGTTACACTTCTCAGCCAATTGGCAGTTTCATATCCTTCCACCGGTGAGCCTAAAAAGAACAAAACCAATGAAGCAAATAGAATAGCCACTACAACATATAATGCTTTAACGCCAAGGTCCGCCCCTTTCGTTAAGATCAAAATTCCTAATAAAGCCAATGCCGGAATGCTAATGAATCGTTTATTCAGCCATTCATAGCCATAATGATGCAGCAATGGATCAAAAGCCTCTGCCAGTGCGATAATATAAAAAGCGACCGATATGGCCTGCGATAAAAACAATGCAATTCCTATTGTCGCACCAATCTTAAAACCGAATGAACGGGATATGATGAAGTACTCTCCTCCCCCTTCCACTTTTTGATTCGTAGCAATTTCAGCAATCGCCATCGCAGTGGGAATAGTAACTAAATGTCCGAGTAATACGATAAAAACAGTTCCCAGAAAGCCTACATTTCCGACAGCATAGCCGAATCTCAAAAAGAGAATGGCTCCCAGAATGGTCGAGATAGCAGTAAAAAATACGGGGGCAGTTCCAAAGCCTGCGGATCTGTTTGGATTAACCTGACTCATCGGCGGTAAAAATAGAAAAGATTTTTTAATGAGAAGGCAGATTGAAGGATCGAGGGGCGAGGAGCGTGGAATAGTTCTCAAGAGAAATCGAAAAGAATAAAACCCGGCACCTCGCTCCACGCACCATACCTATACCTAACCGTAAAATATATATCTTGCCTCTATGAAACGAATCGGTATCATTTCCGACACCCACAGTTATTTTTATCCGAAAATAAAAGAGCATTTCGCTGAAGTTGACCTGATCTGGCATGCGGGTGATATCGGTGATATGGAAGTCTTTTATCAGTTAGACGATATAGCTCCTACCCGTGCCGTTTGGGGAAATATCGATCATTCACTCGCCAGAAGAATGCTAAATGAAAACGAGATTTTCATGTGCGAAGATGTTAAAGTAATGATTCGCCATATTGCCGGCTACCCGGGAAGATATAATTTAACCACAAAAGAATTAATAGAAGCGGAAAAACCCGATTTAGTTGTGGTCGGACATTCACACATTTTAAAAGTGATTTACGATAAAGAATTAAAACACCTTCATATTAATCCAGGTGCTGCCGGAAAAGTCGGTCTGCATAAGATATGTACATTAATAAGATTGACAATCGACGGGAAGGATATGAAAGATCTGGAAGTAATTGAATTTAGTAGAGGTGCCTGACCGCAGGTCATCCTGTGTAATGAAGGATCTTTTTAAATTTTGAATTTGAGTTTGCTACTTGAATTTATCTTCAAGATTCGCGATTCTTTGAACTTGACACTTGAACTTGTTTCTTGAACTTTTAACAGGGCAACGGCCGGGCTGGCGGCTCATACGCACTAAGTCTTCGCACTTTGTTTTTCAACAATACAACGGCTTTTCTTCGGCAGCCGCTGTATTATTAAAAACGGCAGGCTCATCCTTAGAGGGTACCGCCTTCATCCCTGTTGCGAAGAT
>JAHDHT010000427.1 GCA_020631175.1 Chitinophagales bacterium | reverse complement strand
GGTTTTCTTCTGTAGAAGTATTTCCATCCCCAAAATCCCATGACCATGATGTTACATTACCACTTGAAGTATTTTCAAATAATACAGATCCGTATTCCTGATCAAAGGCAAAAATGAAATTTGCATTTGGTGCAGTTTCTGTCGCTGTAAAAATGCTGCAATCTATATCGATCGGATTTAATTCTATGGGGCCTTCCGGTGTCAAATCTCTTCCGGCAAATCCTTCATAATCAGGAGCATAACGTTCAGCTCTGAAAGACCCGTTATTTGTTTGTCCGCTTCCTTGTTCAACAGGACCATTGATCCCGACCGGACTTTGATAATGCCAAACCATATCAAGATCCGGATTTATTTCCATCATTTCACCGGTGCTTGAAGAGCAAGCCAGCATATTACCATTAGGCATCATACGGGCAGAGCATCCGACACCTGTAGTGAAACCGGTTTGATAGGCCCATTCAGTTCCATCATTCGGGCCATAGGCTGTACCCGCCGTATATTCAAAAGAACCATCCGCATTCATTGGTGGTGTCCAGATATCTAATCTTCCTTGCGCTCCATTATTATAGGCAGTGAATTTTCCACCATGGGTTGGATGATCTAAAGGAACCCAAGAAACATCATGCTGACCGAAAAATATTCTATCTGCAGCAGTGCCCTGATCATATATTTCAGGATTACCCCATCGATATAAAAAATCGCCGCCTTTGCCATAGTTTCCTCCAACATGACCTGATGCTTCAGATGTAGTGGTGCTGTGATCAATTACATACATCTCGTTCATTTTCTTTGAACTGAAACAGATCAAATCGAACTCAGGGATATAATCAACACTATTAGCATGTATCCAATCTGAAGAGCCTGAACCCCCACCGTTACCAAAAGCATTTACATTGATTAATTCGGGATGTTCACTGACTACCCCATAATTTGGCAGAGCAGGATCTACATCCTGAATGATATGATCCCAAAGATCCCATCTCCAAACAACATTGCCGCCATCAAGACCTACCGGTTCGATTTCGACGATCTCAGTTGGCCAAACCGCATTCACAGAATTCCTGCCGGCTTGCTGTGCTTCAATGGCTGAACGATAACTCCAGGCGAGAATTAAAATATTTCCATTAGGTAAAACTTCAATATCGTGATGCTGGTGATGGCTGTTACTTTGAGCATGATCATATGTCCAGATCACATTTCCTTCCCAGTCTTGCATCATAACACCTCCTCCAATTCCTCCACCGGAAAAACCGGTATTTTCATTGGTAACAATTGGGCGTATTAAATTTCCCTCGGGAGTTATGTAAGCTGTTAATCCTGCGCGCATAGTGCTTGTCCAGTGATGAACCTGTTCACCGCAATTGTCAATTAAATAAGTATCATATCCGCCACCAATGAATAGCGTATATCCATTGAATGAGGCTTCATCGTTTAAAAACAATCCAACCGTTTGTTGTGCCTTAGCATTAAAAGACGAAAAGCAAAGGCATATCAGTATAGGGATGATTTTAAGAAATTGCATAAATTAATATTTTATAAAACGTTTGTATTGAGTGCTTTGATCAAAAAGGAATTGCAAAACGTACATTCCCGGTTTTAGATGGTCAATATAAATCGTTTGCTGACCCTGAGAATGCCGGTTAAGAATTACCGGATCAAATACCTTTCCGTCCATATCAAAGATACGAATATTTGATGTTGCCGGGCTATTCGAAGTTATTTTGATAAAGCTACTATGGTCTGTTATGAATTGAATGTCATCTAAAAGACTGACATTTTCAGCTGATAAAACCAATGCTTCGCAGTCGTAGGGTAGAGGATCTACTTCGATCGGACCTTGGGGCGTAAGATCTCTGCCTATGAAAGCAGGATATTCGAGTGGGTATTTCTCTGCTCTGAAAGACCCAAGATTGGCAAAACCATTGGTATCGGTTCCTTGCTCTTCAGGTCCCTGATCGCCTACCGGGTTTTGATAAAACCAAACTTCTTCTTTATCGAT
>JAHDHT010000426.1 GCA_020631175.1 Chitinophagales bacterium | reverse complement strand
ATCGATAAAGAAGAAGTTTGGTTTTATCAAAACCCGGTAGGCGATCAGGGACCTGTAGAGCAAGGAACCGATACCAATGGTTTTGCCAATCTCGGGTCATTCAGGGCGGAGAAATACCCACTCGATTATCTAGCTTTTAAAGGCAGAGATCTTACGCCCCAAGGTCCGATCGAAGTAGATCCGCTACCCTACGACTGCGAAGCATTGGTTTTATCTGCTGAAAATGTCAGTCTTTTAGATGACATTCAATTCATTACAGATCAAAGTAGCTTTATCAAAATCACTTCGAATAGCCCGGCAACTTCAAATATTCGTATCTTTGATATGGACGGAAAGGTATTTGATCCGGTAATTCTTAACCGGCATTCTCAGGGTCAGCAAACGATTTATATTGACCATCTAAAACCGGGAATGTACGTTTTGCAATTCCTTTTTGATCAAAGCACTCAATACAAACGTTTTATAAAATATTAATTTATGCAATTTCTTAAAATCATCCCTATACTGATATGCCTTTGCTTTTCGTCTTTTAATGCTAAGGCACAACAAACGGTTGGATTGTTTTTAAACGATGAAGCCTCATTCAATGGATATACGCTATTCATTGGTGGCGGATATGATACTTATTTAATTGACAATTGCGGTGAACAGGTTCATCACTGGACAAGCACTATGCGCGCAGGATTAACAGCTTACATAACTCCCGAGGGAAATTTAATACGCCCAATTGTTACCAATGAAAATACCGGTTTTTCCGGTGGAGGAATTGGAGGAGGTGTTATGATGCAAGACTGGGAAGGAAATGTGATCTGGACATATGATCATGCTCAAAGTAACAGCCATCACCAGCATCACGATATTGAAGTTTTACCTAATGGAAATATTTTAATTCTCGCCTGGAGTTATCGTTCAGCCATTGAAGCACAGCAAGCCGGCAGGAATTCTGTGAATGCGGTTTGGCCAACTGAGATCGTCGAAATCGAACCGGTAGGTCTTGATGGCGGCAATGTTGTTTGGAGATGGGATCTTTGGGATCATATCATTCAGGATGTAGATCCTGCTCTGCCAAATTATGGGGTAGTCAGTGAACATCCCGAATTAATCAATGTAAATGCTTTTGGTAACGGTGGGGGTTCAGGCTCTTCAGATTGGATACATGCTAATAGTGTTGATTATATCCCTGAGTTCGATTTGATCTGTTTCAGTTCAAAGAAAATGAACGAGATGTATGTAATTGATCACAGCACCACTACATCTGAAGCATCAGGTCATGTTGGAGGAAACTATGGCAAAGGCGGCGATTTTTTATATCGATGGGGTAATCCTGAAATATATGATCAGGGCACTGCTGCAGATAGAATATTTTTCGGTCAGCATGATGTTTCTTGGGTTCCTTTAGATCATCCAACCCATGGTGGAAAATTCACTGCCTATAATAATGGAGCGCAAGGAAGATTAGATATCTGGACACCACCTATGAATGCGGATGGTTCTTTTGAATATACTCCGGGTACAGCCTATGGCCCGAATGATGGAGCTGAATGGGCCTATCAAACCGGTTTCACTACCGGCGTTGGATGTTCAGCCCGTATGATGCCAAATGGTAATATGCTGGCTTGCTCTTCAAGCACCGGTGAAATGATGGAAATCAATCCGGACCTTGAAATGGTTTGGCATTATCAAAGTCCGGTCGGGATCAACGGCCCTGTAGAACAAGGAAGCGGACAAACAAATAATGGGTCATTCAGAGCTGAACGTTATGCTCCAGATTATGAAGGATTTGCCGGAAGAGAATTAACACCGGAAGGACCCATAGAATTAAATCCGATTGATATTGATTGTAGCATTTTTACAGCGACAGAAACTGCACCAAATGCAAATTTCATTTTTGCATTTGATCAGGAATACGGATCTGTATTATTTGAAAATACTTCAAGTGGTAACGTAACATCATGGTCATGGGATTTTGGGGATGGAAATACTTCTACAGAAGAAAACC
>JAHDHT010000425.1 GCA_020631175.1 Chitinophagales bacterium | reverse complement strand
ATTGATTTACATTATCATCATTTTCGAAACGACCATTAATACTTCCTTCCGTATTCGGACGGGTTAATAATGCGTCTAATCCGTAAATAATTTTCAATCGGTCTCTTTCTAAAAATTCATTAGAATTTTGTAATTGGAACACATGCAGTTTTGATTTATCTACTAATAGTTGAGCCTGAATTGTATCTGCCTGACTGAACGGAATTAAGTAAGTACGATCACCTGCATTTGAATTATTAAGGAAGTATTGGAAGAATAAATTTTTATACCTGAATCTCGACTGAGCATAAGAATATTTCCACGATACAGATTGCGCTGCACCGAGACCTGTTAATTCTAAATTTTCTGTACTGGATAAACCTGCAGATACTATAATTTCAGAATCTTTAGTTGGCCGGTAATCTGCTCTGAAATCTCCATTATAATTTTCGATATCAAAAATTCTGTCGTAAGGTCTTGCAGGGATAGATGGATCTTGTGTCCAGACAGTTCCATTTGAAACATTTCCGAACTGCATCCAGCTTCCGATTGCCGGTTCTCTTGGGTCGTAATATTCCCAATCCGGACCCGACATATATTTCCCTGAAATTTTGAAGCCAAATTTATCGCTTAACTTAATCGCTGTTCTGAATTCGGGCTTGATAACGGTACGGATATCGCCTTTTTCAAATACAGCACCAGCAGGTGGGTCGATAATTACATTTCTGATACCACCTGTAATAGAAACCGTAGTTTCCTGCTTGCCTTCAATGTCAATAGGAGATTTTGTGATGATATGCATTACTCCTTCCGCTGAGTTAGGACCATATAATGCCGAAGCAGGACCTCTTAATACTTCTATTTTATCATAATCATAAGCGTTACCGGGTATTAATTGAAAGGCATTTACCCGTAAAGAAGGTACACTTCCAATTCTGTTGTCGACCATGGTTAACATCTGTCCATTGAATACGCCGTTGAATCCACGTACGTTAACATTAGCACTTACCAGACCGGTTTGCATAATATCTACACCCGGTGTCTTTTTCAGGTTATCGATAGCTGTTAACGAAGTTTGATTTTGGATACGTTCTGCTGTAATTACGCTTATTGAAGCGGGAGCATTTAAAAGCTTCTCTCGCTTTTTAGAGGCACTAATTACGACCTGGTCCAGATTAAATGAACCGGAACCCATTTTTACATCAATCACCGAACGACCTTCGATAGGTATTTCTTGTTTGTCAAAACCGATGTAAGTAAATACTAATGTTGTCCATTCCGGCTGAAGTTCTAAGCTATACTTTCCATCGAAGTCAGTGGTCGTTCCGGTTGAAGGGTCTTCGAGCGGAACAACATTTACACCAAACAATACATCACCTGTTTCGCCGTCTGTTACGGTTCCTGTGACTGTTTGGGCGGATAAAGAAAGGGTGAAGAACGATAGGATTACTAATACGAGTAAATTTTTCATCATGTGCTAATTAATTTGAACCTAATATTACCAATTTTTTTTGAGTTGTAGGGTGTAGTTATGTATTTCTAATTTATATATATGTTAATGTAAATGCCATTAATAATCTGTCTTGGCTTTTCATTCTTCTAATGAATTTTGCTATTGAAGCAGCTATATTCTTTCTTATCTTGTAGCTGTGAATGAAACTTCAATTCAACGGCCCGACTGGAAAATCATTTTGATTTACGCTTTAGGGCAATTTGGCTGGTCTTTGTGCGCATATGGAGGGGCAATGTTGATTCCATATTTCTACATGCCTCCGGAGACAGCTGATAAGGTTATTTTTCCTACTTATATTTTCCAAGGTGCTTTATTTGGAGTAATTACTGTAATCGGGTTACTTACTTTATTTGGAAGGATTTTCGATGGAATTACCGATCCGCTTATAGCAAACTGGTCCGATCGATGGAAGAGTAAGTATGGCAAGAGAAGGCCCTTTATGTTGGTAGGGGCGATTCCATTTGCTGTATTCTCTGTTTTGATGTTTGTGCCCTTAGTAGACGGGGAGCAT
>JAHDHT010000106.1:11547-12695 GCA_020631175.1 Chitinophagales bacterium | reverse complement strand
TTATTGAAATATCCTTTCTCTTCTAAAATCAAGTCTACAGCCCATTGCTGTTTAGCTTCAGGCCACTTTTTATATTCCTTGTAAAAACGACTTTTGTCGAATAAATATTGAAGTACAGGGTTGTCAGAATTGTGATAGGAGAGTATTTGCCATAAAATTAACTTGGTACTTTTGGCAAGATTTTCTCTTGGATGTAAAACGGCATTTTCATTGGCAGACTTAAATTCATCCATTCTTATCAATTCCCCATTTTTAAGTCGTTTCAATATTTTTTCATACACAAAAAAGGCTTCCGGTAATTTATTTTTATGTTTTAAATAATTCACCAGAATATTGCGTTTTACATTTTCATTTGCATCTGTTGTATCCGGAATAGATTTGCATTTCAATAGTCCATGCATAATAAGACTAGATATTTTTTGATGGATCAAAAATGTATTATTGCGCAAAAAGGGCTCATGCTTTTTTATGAGCAATTGCTTTTTCAAATAGTCGATTAACTTCGGATCATTAATATTAAATTCTATATGTGTAAACTCGTCAACGCCTGAATTTTCAGATGAATTATTGTAATAAATTAAAATTGGTTTTGAAATACTGTCATCTTTTATTACAAATATTCCTTGAAAAGCAAGTGTAAAAAAAGAATTGAAGTCATTAAATGGGATCGGTTTTATGTCTATTTTCCGATAACGCAAATCGCCATGAATCTCACTACTTTCAATTATTTGATTTCTTAATTCTTTATTCATCCACGAAAATGCTGTTTCGTTAAATTTTCGAATTAACTTTCGTTGCTTTCTTGCAGCCTGAATAATTCTGTCTACAGCAGTGAAATTAACCTGAACAGCATCGACCATCAGCAAATCTTCCGGTGATTGAAAAGCTGAAAATTCCTGATTTAATGCAAACCATAAACCAGATCCGGTTGTGATATCTTCAATTTGATCTAACCAATTATCAAATATTTCTTTATGTACCTCCCAGTCAAAAGAATGATAAGGCATATAGATCGGACCGTTTTTTTGATCCGGACTTATTATTATTCCATAAGAATTGGCATAACCATGGGTTAAATAAAAATGATTATTTTTTTCTTCAGCTATTTCAGGACTCCATCCCCAGCCATCAATGTGAAAGCTTTTAAG
>JAHDHT010000106.1:4184-11447 GCA_020631175.1 Chitinophagales bacterium | reverse complement strand
GTTCTTTCTTCAAGGTTGTTTTCTGCATCATCAACAGGCGCAAATATTATCTTGGATGGATCCTGCATAGGCTTAAACCATTCGATCGCCCGTTCAGCAGTACCACCCTGATAAGTAGAAACAATATTTTCCGGTAAAGGCCAGAACAAAAAGTTATAACCTAATTGTTCGCATCTGTCACTCAAAAGGGTAGATGTGGCTGCAATTAACATACTCTTTCCGGTACCCGGTTTCCCATCGGCCATGGTAATAGAAGGTAATCCACCCAACTCATTCATCGGATTTTTCTTTGAAGCAAAATCATAGCACAGCAAACGCTCGGCATAGCGTGTGAAATAATGTTTTGCTTTGCGATTTCCTACAATCGCTTCCATTGCAGTTCTGTTAAAACTTACATTAGCAAGCCCCGCACTTTCATTTTGTTCGAATCCCTGAATAATGAAATCACTGTCTTCGAGTTTATAATGATTATTTGTAAATGCTTCTTTAAATTGTAAAGCATCTTTTCTAAATATAACCTCATCAATTACACTCTGAAAATATAATTTGGTCAGTTTTATCAAATGGATATCACTTATAACAATACCTGAGCGTTCTAAATATGCAGCATAATAATACAAACAGCTGCGGATGCTTTGCGAAGGTCTGCTAAAACTTAATTCCGGAATTCCCTGAAAGTCAATTGCAATTGCATCAGCCTCTTCACTTGCCGTTGCATCAAGTTTGTAAATAATGAAACGCGCCGCACTAATTAATAATGCTGCCGATTGCGTTTGTTGCTTATTGTGAAAATCCGGTAACTCAGTTTGAAATAATGAACCGTCTTTATTTTTTTGCTGCAATAATTCAAGACCTGAAGCAGTAGCATATTTATCAGCAACATATTTTCCAATCATAAATGAATGACGGATGGCATTTAGAACCTGATTTGTATAATTACTAAGTATAGTTCGGTCTTTACTGATATTCACCGCATTTTTCAAAATAGATAACTCATCTTCATTACCTATATTCATCGCTTTACCGGCATTGATTAAAAAACTTAAATCAATTTCAGTTTTTCTTTGTGATACATCAGGCTTCCAGCTTACACTTTTTAAAAAGTTAGTTATTTCTTCTTTGTATGCCTGCAGATCTTCCTTCCGGATAATCAATAACGAAGATTCACTTTTTTCCATTTAGATCAGTTTTATAGATATAGGGTGGAGCAGCAAGTTTGTTAATGTCTTCTGCAAAATGTGTTTTTAAATATTGAAGTACTCTGTGAGAAGTGATCATATATCTTTGATAAGAAGAAACCATTCTTTCCATACATTCCATGTTTGAATCATCAACATGAAAGATTTGAAATATTTCCCCTTTCGATAAAAAGTTATTACTACTCATTTCTCCCTTAGAAAAAATAATTTCAGTATTAAATTGAAAGATAAAATCATCTTCTCCAAAATGTTCCTGCACTACTTTAGTAAGCGGATGTTCATCTCTTGCAAAGTGATTGTGAATAGGACCTAAATCAATTCGCTTCAAAATTTTAGGTTGAACCGATGCAATATCATGATCAATATCAGCAGCAATTACTTTTAAAGGAGCAGTGTTTACTGTTCGCTTCTTAATTGTTTCAAAAACCGGAGTACGATCAGAATTTCCAATACTTGTTAAAAAGTCAAAAACAAGAATGTAAATAAATGGTCGATTTAAAACATCATCAAAAGTTGCCCAGTGATAAAGGAAACGTTCCTTTTCCGGATTATTACTTTCAATTTGCTTTAATTCTCCCTGATTAAAAGATTCAAAAATATAAGACTCTTTAATTTGTTCATAGTATAATCTCAAACCTGTTTGATGCAATAAGTTTTCAGGTTGAGTCTGCTTTTTAATCAGGTGTTCTAGAATTTCATGTTTTAAACGACTCGATTTTTCTGTTTTAGATAAATATTGATCAGCTAATTCCTTATCAGCCTGTAGGCGTTTCAACTCAATCGAATTTGGATAACCCGATTCAGTTACATCAACCAACATCGGCTGATTTATATTTTCAATAAATTTAAAACGGAAAAGACTTAAAGTCTGTAAAAAATTGCGTGCATAAATTTCAAGAATTTCATGTTCAAAAGGTTCATCATGTTCAAGAAATTCTAAAGCACTTAAAAATGAATCAAAAACAAAAGCTACATGCTTAAAATATTTTTGATAAGCATTTTCTCCAACTAATATACTTCGGTCTAATTCACTGAAGTGTTTAGATATATCAAAAGTCTTCAAAGAAAAATATTAACTGAGTAAATCATCTACATCATTAGATGCATCTCCTCCATCACTATCATTACTTTCTTCTTTTTTACTTTCCTTTTTCTCATATTGACTCGAAAAAGTATCTGTCATATCCAGTCCGAATTTTTTACTATGCTCTTCAGCAAGTTTTGAATCTTCTTCTTTATATTTTGCAGTAGCTTCAGCCATTGCAATTAATACATTATGTAACTCAGTTAATCTTTCCGGATGTTTTTTCTGTCGTTCAATTCTGTCTTTTTCCGAACCTATAAATACCTTAGCAGCAATTTCAGTAATTTTTTGATCTGTTTTCACACCGGCCTCTTCATAAATGGAAGCCGCTTCCTGTGCGGTAGCAGATTGAATTAATTGCAAACCGGATTGATAGGTGGTAACCCTTTCTTCCGTATCTGATTTTAATTGACCGATTAATTGTTTCAAATTATTTTTAATCGTCGTCTGAGCTTCTAAATGCACTACAATTTGATCAACAAATCGCTCTTTAGATTCAAAAATACCAAGTGCAATATTATATTTTCCTTTAAGTTCGGCACGTTCTTCTCTTAAATCCGCGATCTCTTTTTGTTTAGCAGTATGTTCCGGAGTATTATTCGCCAGTTCAACTAATTCCTTTTCCGAATTTTCAAGTTTTGACTCAATTTGTTCCAGCGCACTTTTACGTTCACGCATTACATTAGCAGCCTTTTCTTTAGTTGAAAATGAAATCTCTTTTCTGTTTTTTAAGCCGCCAATCTGACTGTCAACTTCAAGAATTTCATCCTCCAAAATTCCAATCATACCCTGAACCTGAGATATTATTCGGTTTAAAGACTCGCCAATATCAGCATTCTTTAAACGGTCCCGATACATCTTGTTCGCTTTTTCAGCCGCACGCTCAACATTAGATTCAGAAAACTCTAAATCCTCTCGAGCCTGCTTTAATTTTCGGTTTTTCATTCCAAAAAGTATGTTCCAGGCACCACTCATATCTTCCGCATCCTTTAAATCAGATTCCGCTTTTTTAATCGCATTTTTTGCACGCTCGACGATAGCAGCTTCCTCTTCATTTAGCTCCTGCAATTGAGCAAATTCACCTCCGCAACTATCCAGCATACTTCGCAGATGTAACATCAATTCCTGTAAATCCTTTTCGGTTTCCTGCGCATCTTTATTGATCGTCTTGAAATTAGAATCAATAATATTATTAATGATCTCTTCAGGACTTCTTTGCTCCGATGCAGCTTCCTCAATCTTAGACTCAATTTCATCTAATTTTGAACTTACATTGTCAGATTTTTTCTTTTCGATTTTAGCTTTTAAAGCATCAATTTTCTGCTGATCACCTAATTGATCCAGCAAATCAAATGAGTTGGACATATATAGTTTTTATTGGTAAAAAATCGGGTTTCGTATTGCTACACAATTTACAAATTCTTACTTCTATTTCAGAAGTTTTTACCCGGGGTTTGTAGAAGTTTAGCAAGGTATCTTATTCAACCAATGCACTTCAATTTTAGTTCAATTTTTTTTCTTTTCAGGCGGTCCGGGCGGGTGCTTTGCTATTATCTCTTCAGTCTCAGTCTATGTAAGTATATTTTTTCTGCTGAGCTTCCGCTGGTCGCTAGCATAAAAAAACTTACATTAGACCTCGGCTTTCAGAGTATAGCCGCGTCGCCCCCTGACCGACATTATTTTAAAATAAATATTGAAGATTTATAAAATGTACATCATCAACGGAAATCACCTTAAAACAAAGCTTTTTCTTTACATATTTATTTTATGTTTTACTGTTTCTTGCGGAAACAACACGCAAATCAAAAGTCATAATCCATTTCAAAACATCGAATTAAATCCTTCCGAAGAATTAAAACGCTTGAAATTATTTGATTTAAATAATGAAACAATAGACATCAATACTTATTTAAAAAAGCCGCTGTTGATTGTATATTGGGCTACCTGGTGCAGATATTGTAAAGGTGATTTTCCTGAACTAAAAACGTTTACAGAACAGCATAATCAAAATATAAATGTTCTTTTTATTTCAGATGAATCAGTTGAAAAAATTAATTCGTTCAAAACGAAAACTGATTATACATTCAATTTTATAACAGCAAAAAATTCTTTTTCTAAATTCGGTATTAGACAACGCCCTGCTTATAGTCTCTTTCATCCATCCGGAAAACATCTTGAAACTGTTAACGGAAGTGTAGACGCTGAAATTTTAAACGAAATGCTTGAATACCATCAATTAAATTTTTAGTAAATTAAAAGCGTCTAAAGACTTAAAGGGTTTATTTGATAAGACTTTACTTATTGAAGTACTTTGAATGTAGTTCTTCTGTTTCTTTGATGATCTTCTTCAGAACAATCAACACCGTTTGAACATTCATTCACTAACAATGTCTCTCCATACCCTTTAGAGGTTAATCGAAATGCATCAATCCCTTTTCGTTCAAGATATTGAATAACAGACAATGCTCTCTTTTGAGATAAATCTAAATTATAACGATCGCTTCCCCGGCTGTCTGTATGAGAGCCAATTTCAATATTAATACCAGGATTTTCATATAAAATACCAACCAATATATCTAACTGTTCTGCTGCATCAGAACGGATATCCCATTTATCTAAATCGTAGTAAATATTATCAAGGGTTACTTCTTTATTGGCGAATATCTTATCCAGAATAAGTTGAGCCGGTATGCGAACCGTATCACCATCAGCTCCGGTTTTATTCTTTGTACTAACTGTAATACTTTTTGTAAAAAAGCCGGGATAAGATCCACCGATACGATAATCTGTAGCCGGTTCTAATAGCAATTCAAATTTACCATTGAAATCTGAAATTAATCTTGATGCGATATTACTTTCGATACTTAATCCGTAAACATCAATAGCAGCATCTTGTATAGGAACTTCTCCGCTTACACGACTATCCGGATCACTATCGTCTAAATAATTTTTTCTCAATATAATTCCATCCAAAATGTAAACAGGGCCTTTAGGTAAATCAGGTACTTTAATAATTTCCGGGTCGGGATCCGGATCTTTAACAACTAATAAAGTATCCTCCGGTTCGATTTCCGGTTCCGGCTCTTCTTTAGGAATTTCCAGTTGGAAAGCATAAATATCATCATTTCCCTGACCTCCTTTTCTTGAAGAACTGAAAAAGCCTTTCGTCTCAATACTTTCCATTTCTTCAGGACTGATATTGTTACTAAACACCATTCCGAAATCGTCTGCTCCGGTATTAATTGGATATTGTAAATTTTCAACTCCGCCAAAACGATTATTCTTTTTTGGTTTGGCCTTAAAAATATCAAGTCCACCCATTCCTAATTGTCCATTCGAAGCAAAATACAAAGTGCCATCAGGATGGATAAAAGGAAAACCTTCATATCCTTCCGTATTAATCTCCGGTCCTAAATTCAAAGGATAACCCCATTCATCTCCGGTTTTCACAGAAACATAAATGTCTTTATCCCCAAATCCTTCCAACGCATCTGAAGAAAAATATAGTTTTTTTCCATCCGGACTAAGGCAAGGCTGCGCAATATTTACAGAGTCAATAAACAACTCAATTCTTTGCGCTTCAGACCAACCATTTGCTGCTTTATCTGAAAAGAATATTTGACAGTAATCATCCAATTTTGCATCACTGCCACATCTGGTAAAGTAAATTTTATCAAAGCGATTATTAAATGTTGCGACTCCTTCATTAAAAGGTGTGTTTACATTATTGTCAATGGATTTTGGGGTGCTGTAACGATTTTTATCCTTCCGGTCCGCAATAAAAATATCTGAAAAGTTTTCACCTGTCCAACCATATTTATCTTCCCCTTTAGCTGCAGTTCGTGAAGATGTAAATACAAGTGATTCATCATCGAAAATAACCGGAGCGAAATCTGAATAGGGCGAATTAATGCTATCTAAGGTATAAACAGCATAATTGGTTGGATTTTCTTTCCACTCTTTAGCTTTTTTACAGCTTTTTATTTCTCTTGTCGCACGGCTGCGGTCTAATGGATTTTGTTTTGCATAATCCGTAAGAACTTCAATTGCTTCATCATACTTTTCAGTCTTTTTAAGCATTAAAGCATACTTATATTGAACAGTCGGATCAAGAGAAAATTCAATGGCTTTTTTGTACCAGCCAACTGCTTTACCTGCCTGATTGGAAAGTCGGTAACATTCAGCAATTTTATAGGCTATATCCGATTTTTCAACCGGATTGTTATTCTCGGAATATTCTTCCTTTAGTAAATCTGCAGCTACAGCGTACTGTTTGCTTTCAAAAGCCCGGTTGCCATCCATTATAAAGAACAACTGACTACATGAAAAACAGAAAAAAACACAGGGAAGCAGAACGTAGAAGATCTTTTTCATACAATGCAATAATAACAAAAAGGGAAACAATTTATTTTACGAAGAGTTCAGGGCATGGACTATTTGCCTGATTTAATACAAAACAGTGTCATTTATGGTTCTGACTGAACTTTTAAGCTTTATAAAATGAAAAAAGCGACTACTATTCAGAAGTCGCTTTTTCAATTTGTAAATGTGTTAATCTAATATCTATCTAATAAACAACAATTCTCTGTATTTTGGTAATGGCCACTCACTATCATCCACAATAATCTCAAGTTTGTCTACTTCATATCTGATAGTATCGAAGAAAGGTTTAACTTTTTTGTTGTATGCTTTAGCTTTCTTGTGTCCATCAGCTATTTTGTTAGCCTTTTTACGCTCTTCAATCATGTCAATAACATTCTTTTTAATCACATTTACACGTTGTGTAATTTGACTTAAAAGTTCCATTTGTGCCTGATATTCAGCCTTTTTAAATCCTAAAGCTTTCAATCCGCTAATATTGCTAATGAGTTCATTTTGATATTTAATACAAGCAGGAATAATCTGATTGAGACACATATCTCCAAGAATTCTTGCTTCAATTTGAATATTCATCTGGTAGATTTCATTCCAGACTTCCAC
>JAHDHT010000106.1:0-4084 GCA_020631175.1 Chitinophagales bacterium | reverse complement strand
TGATCATTACCTGAAGATGCAATTGCCGCTCTTAACAGATCTGCATGATTATTTACAGCAGCAATTGTATTAATGAAAAAAGTAAGGAAGGAAAGATTTTTCTTAGGAGTTTTCCCCGGTGATAATAAATTCACACCTGTATCGGTACCCATAGACCAGTTATTATGCTTTCCTGATCCATTAATTCCTGCATAGGGCTTTTCGTGAAACAACACTCTTAACTTATGTTTTCTTGCTACCCGACGCATTACATCCATCAATAATTGATTCTGATCTACTGCAAGGTTTACATCACTGAATATCGGAGCACATTCAAACTGACCCGGCGCAACTTCATTATGTCTGGTTGTAATCGGAATCCCTAGTTTTAAAGATTCTTTTTCAAAGTCGAGCATATATTGATAAACACGCTCAGGAATACTACCAAAGTAATGATCGTCTAATTGCTGTCCTTTAGATGGTCGATGTCCGACAATGGTTCTGCCACAACTTTGTAAATCCGGTCGGGCATAGTAAAGTGCTTCATCAACTAGAAAGTATTCTTGTTCCCAACCTAAGGTAGGAGTTACCTTTTTTACATTTCGATCAAAATAATGACAGACTTTTACTGCTGCATCTTCTAGATATTGTTGTGATGCCAACAAAGGAGCTTTATATCCTAATGATTCACCGGTATAACTAATGAAAATTGTCGGAATACATAAGGTTTTTCCATCACCGGTTTCCATAATAAAAGCAGGGGAAGAAGGATCCCATGCAGTATATCCTCTTGCTTCAAAAGTTACTCTGATACCTCCATTAGGAAAAGAAGAAGCATCCGGTTCTTGTTGTACTAATGCATCACCTGAAAATTGCTCCATGCCTTTTCCTTCACCTGTTCTTTTGAAGAAGGTATCATGTTTCTCAGCAGTAGCTCCGGTTAATGGTTGAAACCAATGTGTATATGAAGTGGCACCATTATCCATCGCCCACGATTTCATTGATGCAGCAACCTGATCTGCCATGGCACGATCAATTTTACTGCCGGACTGAATCGATTGAAGCACACTGTAAAATGCTTCTTCGGATAAATATTTGCGCATTACTTCTTTTGTGAAAACATTTTTAGCAAAAAACTCGCTGATTTTTTCAGCGGGTAATTTGACTTCTACATGCTTTCTGCCTTGTACGGCCTCTACGGATTGAAATCTGGTATTCGTCGACATAAATTGTGTTGTTTTACGAAATACAAAGTTAAATCGAAATATGAAATGTGACTTAAAAAAGTGTAAAATTTCTGTTGAAAACTCCTTTTTTGATGTATTTGTTATAAAAAAAGGTAAAAAAAGATGAGTTTATCAATCAATAGCGCTCATAATCGGCAATATTATTCAAATGTGAATAAATATAATATGACTTATTTTTTGTTAAAAACGCGTTGATTTAAAAGTTCACGCAAGCGATCAAAATCAATATGTAAGAAAACTACCGGCATTATTAAAGGAAGAATAATGCTCTTGTATCTGCTTAATGCACCAAGATTAGAAATGACCAATCCCAATAAACACAGAAATATAACCGAGAAGCAAATGACCATTATAAATAATGGTTGTTTAGACTTAATGGAAGGTTTTCTGTAAAATAAAGCCAGGCCTATAAATAATAATATAACACTGACTTCAAAGGCTGCTAACATTCTTAAATAATAATTATAGGAGCCCAGATCAAAAAAGGAAGGTCGGCAAAGCGATCGCAAAAAAGCACCGGGAGTGTTCACTAACAAACTAAGCACATTACCCTCAATCTCCGGGATGGATATATCAGAATAACCATGAGCGTAATTATTGAAGAATATCTGGGTCTGAATAATGTAGTCGAAAATATTAAATGCGGGATGAATTTGTCCCAATAGTAAAACGAAAGCAAATGAAAAGCCTAAAACACCAATGAAAAAAATTAAACTCCTGTCTGGATCCTTCAAAGAAAAGTAAAATGCTATTAAGCATGGAATCAAAATCAACAGGAGATAAAGTCGCACCTGAGAAAGAAGTAATAAAGCAAATAGAGTTAACACAATTAAATAAATCCTTCGCTTTTTAAGGTGCATTTGTAAGACACAGTATACTCCTAAACCAATCGCAAAAATACTTAAGGCTTCTTTATGTACGCCACTGATCCAAAACAAAGTAGATGGAATCAGGAAAATACCAATTATTAACTTTAGTTGGTTCTTAGGATAATAGTGTTCAAAGCTTTTGAATAAAGCAAACAGTCCGATAAAAGAAAAAAACTGCCACAAAATTACATGTAGGTTGTAGTTAGCTCCCGTAAAAAGAGATAGTATTGAATGCAGTCGAACTATCGTATAAGCTGAGTCATCCTTCCAATAAAGAAGCTGAGAAACAAAAGATTTCTCTTCAGCCGTTTCAGGTTTAACACCATTTTTTCCAAAAGTATAGCGCAGGTAGTTCACCGGATCATCCTGTTTCCAATCATAGATTTGCTTACCGGTTTTGAAATACATGAAGGTATCTCCTCCAAAGTATACTTGATGATGCACAACACCATAACTCCATCCGGCAAGCACTTTTAATAGAAAAAGACTTAGTATCCATTTAAAATGGAGTCCTGATTCTTTAAAAAAGGGATGTTTTTTAAATAAAAAAGCAAAGCCAAAAAGAAATAATATGCCTAGTAAAACAGAGATCAGTTACCTTCAAATTGAGTACAAATATAAGACCTAAGAGTTATTCTGTAACTGTGGAATATTTTCAGGTACTCAAAAATAAGATTAGCTACTTTTGCAGGCAGGAACGAAATTAATTATGGCTAGATTTAATCAACAGGAAACATCATATCAGACGGCAGAAGATCTTGGATTACTGCATGAAGAATATGATAAAATCGAACAAATTTTGGGGCGTAAGCCAAATTTCACAGAGCTAAGTATCTTTTCAGTCATGTGGTCAGAACATTGTTCTTATAAAAATTCCATCAAATGGTTGAAGACTTTACCGAGAGAAAGCGAAAAAATGCTGGTGGCCGCCGGAGAAGAAAATGCAGGTTTGGTTGATATTGGCGACGGTCTGGCATGTGCTTTTAAAATAGAATCCCATAATCATCCATCCGCTTTAGAACCTTATCAGGGTGCGGCTACCGGAGTTGGAGGCATTCACAGAGATATTTTTACAATGGGAGCAAGGCCCATAGCAGCAATGAACTCATTGCGTTTTGGTAAAATCGACAATCCTAAAACTCAGCATCTTTTAAAAGGAGTAGTGAAAGGTATCGGAGATTATGGAAATTCTTTTGGTGTTCCTACAGTTGGAGGGGAAGTATACTTTGAATCTTGTTATCAGATTAATCCACTTGTAAATGCAATGTCGGTAGGTATTGTAAAAGCAGGAGAAACGGTATCGGCCATTTCAAAAGGTGTAGGAAACCCGGTTTATATTGTTGGATCATCGACCGGTAAAGACGGAATTGCAGGAGCTGCTTTTGCATCAAAAGATATAGGTGAAGATGCCATGAATGATTTACCGGCAGTTCAGGTAGGAGATCCTTTTCAGGAAAAACTTCTGTTAGAAGCAAGCCTCGAAGCCATCAAAACAGGTGCTATTGTCGGAATGCAGGATATGGGTGCAGCCGGAATTACCTGTTCCACTTCAGAAATGTCTGAAAAAGGAGAACATGGAATGGATGTCTGGCTCGATAAAGTGCCCTTAAGACAACAAAACATGAAACCTTGGGAAATTCTGCTTTCCGAAAGTCAGGAACGAATGTTAGTGGTACTTGAAAAAGGCAGAGAAAAAGAAGTAATTGAAGTTTTTGAAAAATGGGATCTTAACTGCACAGAAATAGGAATTGTAACGGAAGGAAATACATTAAGATATTTTTATGAAAATGAAAAAGTTGCAGAACTTCCTGCACCCGATTTATGTCTTGGTGGAGGCGCACCTGTTTATGATCGTGCATATGAAGAAGCGCCTTATTACGCCAAACAAAAAGATTATAATAATCTGAATTTTTATGAACCACAAAATTATAAGACAACAGCTGAAGCATTAATTCAACAGCCGAATATTGCAAGCAAACGCTTCGTATA
>JAHDHT010000105.1:4840-12726 GCA_020631175.1 Chitinophagales bacterium | reverse complement strand
GCTTCTTGTGGAGTAGCTGAGACTTTAAGTTCTGATACTCCTCCAGGTGATTTTGGAGTGTTAGTTATTGATATAAATGGTGATGATTTTACTGGAACTGAAAGCTCACTTGATATAGTAAATGCAAACGGAAATATTATAGAAAGTTTTGCTGTAGGATCAATTACTCCTCTAGATTTAACTACATTGATTTCTGTTGTTCCTTTAGCAGACGGACCATTTACAGTTAACTTAAATGACACATTTGGAGATGGTATTTCTGGAACTGATTGTGGTTTTGGTACCACTCCTGGAGATTTCACAATAAGTGATGGAGCTGGAAATGTTTTAGTTGCTACACATACTCCTGGTAGTCCTTACGCAGTTGGTATCGCTAATATAGTTGGTGATTGTGGTTCTGATACACAAATCATTTATTCAGGATTAACTCCTGCTTTAGCATTCACAACTACAGCGATGTGGTCTGGAACTGGTGTTACAGATAACGGTGATGGAACGGCCTCATTCCAAATGGGTATGAATGGTACCTATACAGCGACTTATGAATATAATGATGAAAACGGTTGTACTTCAACAACAACCTGTGATATTGAAATCACAGATTGTGTAGCAGCTTGTACAGCAACTGCTCCTGCAATCTCAACAACTGATCCAACAACTATTTGTGTGGACGGAACAGGAGATCCAATAAATGTTGCTATCGATACTCCGGGTGGAGCTACTGATAATGCATGGGTTATTACAGATGCTAACGGTATCATTCTTGATTTACCTGCAGGTCCTCCTTTCGATTTAGATGGTGCAGGTCCTGGTGTATGTTTAATCTGGTACTTAAACTTTGATTCAAATGATTTTGCCGGAGCTGCTGTTGGTGCTGATGCTACAGTTGATTTAACCGGATGTTATGCTTTATCTAATCCTATTACAGTTACGAGAAATGAAGTTACAGCTTCAACAATAAGCATTGGTGGTGCTACAAGCGCTACGCTATGTATTGGAACAGGTGATACATTTGACATCGATGTTGATGTTGCCGGTTCTGGTCCTGATGTTGCTTATGTAATTACTGATGCAGCCGGAATCATTTTAGATTTCCCTGCCGGTACTACAGGAATTGACCTTAACGGTGCTCCTGCAGGAACTTGTTTATTCTGGATCGTTGATCACGATGGTTCTTTAGGTGGAGCAGCAGTTGGTGCTGATGCTTCAACTGATTTAACCGGATGTTACGCCTTATCTAATCCGGTTTCAATCGATCGTTTTGATCCGACTGCAGATGATATTTTCGCAGCCACTGCTTGTGAAGGTGACGGTACTTCTTATACCGCTGCTGATGGAACTGTATATGACGAAACTAACCCAACAAGTGGCGGACCTGTAACTGTTCAGGATGCTAACGGATGTGATTATGTTATTGATGTTGCACTTACTTTCGAAGATTGTACTACAGCTACAATTGAAACGAATCCAAGTATCGCTGATCCTTGCGATTGTACTGATCCAAATAATATTGACTTAGACGGAGATGGTGCTCCGGATATCTTCTTTGAAACTGTTGTGATTACATCTGATGCAGGTGAAACCTGGGCTGACGATGGAACTTCAACAGGCATTTTAGATGCTGCAGGTAACGCTGCTGCTGCTTCATTCACAGAAGCTACAGATGCTTACGGTGTAACAACATACACTGCTAACTTCTACCACGCACCACCTGCCGGTTATAGCGGTTCATTCTCAAACGGAACTGAAACTTTAACAGCTACCAATGTGTGTTCTGCATGTTGTGTTGCTCCAAGTGCAGGTTCATTTGATTGCGATTAATCTATAATTAGTAAACAATTTTAAAAACCGAAAAAACTAATTATATGAAGAAAACAATCAATATCATATTTGTTAATTGCCTGATGCTTTTAATGGCATTAAGCACACAAAACCTTAATGCACAAGCTCCATGTCAACTTTGTGACGATGCTAATGGTGATACGCCTGCTTTAAGTGTTAATGGTGCTGATGGAGAAGCTTCAGGAATTATATGTGTCGGAGATGACGGCACAAATTACTACCTGGCAAATGGAACAACTTCCACACTTGCTAATGGAAATTATACCTGCTTCAGTATCTCTATAAATGATACTGATCCGGGTACACTTGTATTTGACTTTGCAGCTTTTGCAACTACAAATGCATTATCAGCTGCCAGCACACCTATGATGGTGGCCGCTGCTGTCGATGCTGCTGCTCCAATCGGAGCTTGTAGTTCATCATCAGCTGCTCAGGATATTCTGGTTAATCCGGCAACATGCCCTCAGGGAAATTGCCAATTATCAGCTTGTCCTTGTTCTGGGTCAAATGGTTTAACAACTACTTTATCTACTCCGGTAATCGGCAACGATCCGGGTACACTTGTTTATATTATTGTTGATGCCAATGGTGTAATCTCAGGAACTAGTACAGATGGTTCATTTGATGCAGCTATGCTTGCTTTAGCAGAAGGCGCATACAATGTATATGCAGTTAATTATACCGATACGGATGCTTCTACCGCGGCTTTAGCTGCATTACTTGCTTCAGGAAATTTATACGCTGATGTGTTAGCAGAAATTCCTGCTACTGCTCAGGTGCCTGGAACTGGTGCTGCTTGTGCTGATATGGTAGGCCCTCAAGCAGTTACTATTTTAGGTGAAGCAGATTGTGATTGTACTCCTGATCCTGTGTGCGAAGTAGCCGCAATGGCTGCTGCTCCTGTATGTAGTGCTGATGGAACAACGTATAGTGTGACTGTATCATGGACAGGTTTAGACGCATCTGTTACTTTAACAGATGCTAACGCAACTGAATCCGGAGATGTAATAGGTATGGATGCAAATGGATCTACTGTATTTACATATGCAGCAGGTACTGATTATAATATTGTATTAGCAGATGCGGATGCCTTATGTAGTGATGCATTTGCCGGTACAGCTCCTGATTGTTCTTTACCTTCTTTATGTGATCTTGAAGCTTGTCCTTGTACAGGCGATAATTTAATTACATATGAGTATTCAGGTGGAGATGCCAATTTGGTTTTTGTATTAACAGATGCAGGCTCAACAGTTATTGTAGCAACAGATGCTCCTGAAGCAGGAACAACTCAAACTACAGATGTTTCAGCATTAGCTTCAGGAATGTATGATCTTTGGGCTATCCATTATTCTAATATTGCAACTGAACCGATTGTAGGAGAAGATGCAGCTGCATTAGATGCAGCATGTTACACCTTAGCAGGCCCAATTACAGTTGATGTTAACGGTGCCGGATGCGGATGTACTTGTTCTTACGACGCGTTAGCTGCAACTAATGTTCTTTGTAATGATAATGGAACACCTACTGATCCTTCAGATGATACTTATACTTTTGATGTTACCATTACTGCTGCAGGTGGTTCTACCTGGACGGATAGTGAAGGTAACTCAGGTATGTATGGAATGACAGTTAGTTATGGCCCTTATAATATTGCAGATGGAGATGTAACTATCTCTTATACTGATGCTTCTAACGCAGCATGTATGGGATCTGCTACAGCAACTGCTCCGGCAACTTGTTCAGATCAGGATCCATGTGCGATTGATGCTCAAATCACTTTACCTGAAACTTGTAATAATAACGGAACCGATACAGATGATTCTGATGATACTTATTCTTTTGAAGTTACTGTAACAGGTAACGGAACAGGATGGACAGATTCAGAAGGTAACTCGGGTGTTTCGGGAGATGTTGTATCGTATAGTTTCCCTATTTCAGGCGGTGATGTATTGATTACCTATACAGATGATAATGATGCTCTTTGCCAGGTTCAAGTACAGGCAGTAGCACCAATGACATGTTCTGATGGTGTTGCTTGTTCAATTGATCAGGCTTCAGCCGCAAATATTGTTTGTGATGATAATGGAACTGCAGCAGATTCTTCTGATGATACTTACACTTTCGAGATTACAGTTACCGCAACTGGTGGATCAACCTGGACGGATAGCGAAGGTAATTCTGGAATGTATGGTATGACAGTAAGTTACGGTCCTTATAATATTGCGGACGGAGATGTTACCGTCACATTTACAGATGCTGCTGATGCTTTATGTACAAGCTCAGTAACGGCAAGTGCTCCGGCTTCTTGTTCTGCAGGAACCAATTGTGTATTAGCCTTATTCGTTGCAGATAACATTGTTTGTGATGATAATGGAACTCCTGGTGATGCAAGTGATGATACATATTCATTTGAAATCACTCCTCAGGGTGCAACTGATTTTACAACATGGACTGACTCTGAAGGTAATGCCGGAAACTATGGCGACATTCAATCTTACGGTCCTTATAATATCGCTGATGGAAATACAATAATCACTTTTACTGATGCAGCTGATCCAAGTTGCCAGAGAGATGTGGTTGTTACTCCTCCTGCAACTTGTTCAGGTGGTGTGAATTGTGTTTTAGCATTATTTGTTGCAGATAATATTCTTTGCGATGATAATGGAACACCAACTGATCCTTCAGATGATACATTTACTTTTGATATTACACCAGACGGTATTTCAGACTTTACAACATGGGTAGATTCTGAAGGTAATACCGGAAACTACGGTGATACTCAGGCATATGGTCCATATGCAATTGCTGATGGTGAAGTAATCGTAACCTTTACAGATGCAGCTGATCCTTCATGTACGAGAGATGTTGTAATTACAACTCCTGCTACTTGTTCAAATGCTGTTTGTTTAACATCAGTTAATGCAAGTGCTGATGCTTCTGCATTATGTTCAGGATCAGATTTAACATTATCTGCTGTAGCAGATGAATCAAATACATCTTATGAATGGTTTAACATGGCTGGTGCAAGTATTGGAACCGGTGCTTCTGTAACAGTAGCTCCTTCAAATATTGATTGTGCTCCTTTATCTATGACATTCACTGTTGAAGCAACTTGTGATGATGATCCGTCACAAACAGCTTCAAATACAGTTACTGTTATGGTTTATCCTGCAGCAATAACTGCTGATATGGTAGTTGTTACAGACGGTGGATGTATGGCAATGGTTGAACCAACTGCTGATTGTGCAGCATTTATAGATGGTGATAGCTTTACAGCTGATAATGGAAATGCAGGTTCTGTTGATTTAACAGCAACTTATACTGCAGGTCCTGGTTGTGTTGCTCCATTAACAGTGTCAGCAGCATACGATTGTCCAGCTTTATGTCCTTCACTATACTCTGCAGGAGTTAGTGCAAATGAAGTGTGTGATGGTGATTTGGTTACTTTCACTGCTCAACTTGATCCTGCGACTGCAGACAATGCAGTTATATCTATCGAATCTGGTACCGGTGCTGTCTTAATTGCAGCTCTGATTGATCCGGATGGTGATGGTGTTTATGAAGGTGCATTGACATTGAATAATACTTCATGCGGACCAGAAACTTCAAACTTTGTTCTTTCTGCAACTTGTACGGAAGACAATAGTTTAGTAGGTCAGCAAAGTTTTGATGTAACTGTTTATCCATCAAGCATTGAACAATATATCTCTGTTTCTTCAGATGATTGTTCTACTTCTGTAAGTGTTGATCCGGCATGTGCAGGCTTAATCTCTTTCACAACTCCGACTTCATTTACAGCCAATCCTGGTGATGCAGGTACAGTAGATTTCTGTTATGAATATAATTCAGGAGATACGGGTGGATGTTTTGATGCCACAGGATGTGTATCAGCGAATTACGACTGTCCTTACATTCCACCACCATGTGATAACGATGCAGGTATTTTAAGTTCTGCAATTATCTTTGGTTGTGCAGGTGAATTTGTAAACTCTCCTGCAGTAGGTGTACAAGTTGATGCAAATGCGGTATTAGTTTACGTATTACATGATGGTACATTACCTGGTGGAAATATTTACGGAACTAGCACAGATGGTACATTTACTAATGATGGATCATTCCCAAGAAATATTGAATTATGTATTTCTACTGTAGCCGGTGTAGCCGGTGCAAACGGATTACCTGATTTCAATGATCCTTGTACAGATGTATCAGATAACTGTACTCCTGTTGTATTCCTTGAGCCTGTTGTTATAACTGCTACCGAAACATGTTTAGATGTCGGAGGCGGATATGAGGTTTCATTCTCTATTAGCGGAGGTGGACCTGGATATGCTCCAGCTGTACATACGTACAATGTTACTGGAGATTATAACAATCCATTTGCTCAGGCTGGAGTTACGTATACATTCGGTCCTTTAGCGGACGGATCTCAGTACAGCATTGAAGTAACTGAAGATGGCAAAGGGTGTGGAGCTTCATATAATAGCGATCCTGTACAGTGTGATAAATTACCTATTGAGTTAATCTCATATACTGGTGAAGCAATCACTGCAGGTAACTTGTTAAAGTGGGTAACTGCTACTGAAATTGATAACGATTATTTTACACTTGAAAGATCAACTGATGGTGTGAACTTCACTGTTATTGATGTTCAATCAGGCGCAGGAACTGTAAGTACTCCACAATCTTATGAGTTCTTAGATAAAGATGCTCCTACAGGTGTTAGCTATTACAAATTGTGGCAAACAGATTACGATGGAACAACTGCTTATGTTGGAATCGTAACACTTACCAGAGGTGAATCTGCATTAACGATTACATCTTTATTACCGGTACCTGTTGTAGACAATCTTGAAATAGTTTTCAGTTCTAATACAGATGCGACAGCATCATTAACAGTTTACGATGCAGTAGGTCGTTTAATGATGAATAAAACAGTTGCTACAAATAATGGAATTAATAATGTAGACATTAATGTTGCAGATTTTGCAGCTGGAGTTTACTTCCTTAACATCAATCAAGGTGACAGAGTTGTTACTGAGAAGTTCGTTAAAGAATAATAATTCTTAAAATGATATTGAAAACCCCGCTCTTTCTTAAGAGCGGGGTTTTTTATTTTTATTTTCAACGAAAATTAAAAATTTAATCTTGGCCAAACCTAAAACCATATATATCTGTAATAACTGCGGCTTCGAATCTCCGAAGTGGATGGGCAAATGCTCAAGCTGTAATGAATGGAATACCTTTCAGGAAGAAGTGAGAGTAAAGCCGACAGGTTCGGAAGCAGTTAAAAATATTAATCAAAAGAAATCAGGTGCAAATACTTATACACTCGATCAAATTCCGGATCAGGAAAGACCGAGAATTTTTAATATCAGTAAAGAGCTGAATAACGTTCTGGGTGGGGGCTTTGTTTCCGGTTCAGTCTTAATTTTAGCCGGAGAACCCGGAGTTGGTAAGTCGACTTTAATGCTTCAAACTGCGTTTTGGATGGATGTCGCCAATGTGATGTATGTTTCCGGTGAAGAAAGTTTACATCAGGTAAAATTAAGAGCACAGCGATTAAATTTAAAAGGAGATCATGTTCAATTTGTAACTTCAACTAACACAGGGGAACTTATTCCTTTACTCGAAAAGGCTGAGCCTACTTTTGTGATCATAGATTCCATCCAATCGCTTAGCAGTCCTTTTATTGACGCCTTACCCGGAAGCATTTCGCAAATTAAATATTGCGCTACTGAATTAATTCAATTCGCTAAAAGCACCGGAACAACCATTTTAATTATCGGTCATATAAATAAAGAAGGTGCAATTGCAGGGCCTAAGATTTTAGAGCATATGGTCGATACTGTGATGTATTTTGAAGGAGATTTAATTTCAAACTTCAGATTATTAAGATGCCGGAAAAATCGTTTTGGAAATACCGCAGAACTCGGAATTTTCGAAATGACTTCATCCGGCTTAACTGATGTAGAAAACCCTTCATCTTTATGGATGAATGAAGGAAGTGAACGATTAAGTGGTGTTGCTACCGGAACTTCTGT
>JAHDHT010000105.1:0-4740 GCA_020631175.1 Chitinophagales bacterium | reverse complement strand
TCTTATCTTGATCAGGATATACCAAGCGCAACATGCCTTATTGGAGAAATAGGATTGTCAGGAGAAATTCGAAATGTAAATCGACTCGAACAGCGAATTAACGAAGCAAAAAAATTGGGATTTGATCGGGTAATTGTTCCTGATCATTCTAAAAATGATGCTTTAAAAGCTGATGTGAAGCTGGTAAAAGTGAAAAGCATCAATCAACTCATTCCTATTTTATTTAATCAAAGCTGATGAAAGCACTTCAATCCCTGAACTATATACCCAAAGTTCTTTTGCATACATTTTTCCCTAATGGATGTGTTTGTTGCGGTAAGAGATTGAATGAGGGAATATCTGTATGCTTATCCTGCGAATACAATTTATCTATTTCAGGATTTCAAAAACAGGAGTATAATCCAATGGAGAAAAAATTATGGGGTAGGGCACAAATTGAAAAAGCTACCTGTCCCTATATTTTACACAAAGATTCTTCCGTCCAAAAAATCATTCATGCTTTTAAATATCAGCATCAAACAGATCTGGCAAAATTCATCGGAGACAAGATCTATTTTCATTTAAAACAATACGCTGATTTCACAGATTGTGATTATATCCTTCCCGTTCCGATGCATCCTAAAAAACAGAAAGCAAGGGGATTTAATCAGGCGGAAGAAATTGCCAGACATTTGTCGAAACGATCTGAAATTAAAATGCGCAATGATATTCTGCTAAAGTCTTCAAATATTAAAACACAAACCAAAAAGGCCCGATGGCAAAGATGGTTAAGTACGAGCTCGAGCTATGCAGTTCAAAATCCACAAGAACTATCAGGTAAATCAATATTATTGGTCGATGATGTATTTACTACCGGAGCAACAATCGATGTACTGGCTAATCTGATTCATGAACATACAAACTGCAAAATTTATGTAGCCACCTTCGCCATGACCGGTAGCATAAGAGCCTGAAAAAAGACTGTTCTAAACAAAAACGAAACAAATGTGGGCAAATCCTAAATATTCCAATATTTTTGCGCTTCTTATCGTTTAGAACAAAAGCATTTTTTGAAAAATCCATTATTAAAATACGGACTTATTTTATCGGCATTAACTGCTATTATTTTATTGAATAGTTGCAGAGATACTCCTATATCTGATGATCCGGATGAAAAGCTGGAGTTCTCTAATGATACCTTATTATTCGATACAGTCTTCACTACTTTCGGATCAACAACTAAGTTCTTCAAAGTATTCAATCCCAATGCAAATAAAGCATTGAATATAAGTTCAGTAATGCTTGCAGGAGGAGAACAATCTCCATACCGCTTAAATATAGATGGAGAAGCGACGAATGCAAAAACAGATATTCAAATAGAACCGCTCGATTCTATGTATGTCTTTGCTGAGTTAACAGTAGATCCTTCCGGAGAAAATTTGCCATTTGTTGTTCAGGATTCGGTAGTCTTTAATGTAAATGGAAACCTGCAGGATGTGGATTTGGTGGCTTATGGTCAAAATGCTCACTTCTTATTCAGAGATACACTAAAGGATGATGTTGTCTGGCAGGATGATAAGCCTTATGTAATTATTGAATACATAGAAATTGATTCACTGGCTACTTTAACCATTGAAGAAGGTGTAAGAGTACATATGCATAATGGTGCTTCAATTGTGGCAACCGGTTCTATGATTGTCAATGGAACAAAAGATAGTGTAGTTACTTTTCAAGGCACTAGACTGGAGGCGAACTATCAGGATATCCCAGGGCAATGGGGAGGAATTTTTCTACAAAGAAATCCGAATGCTACTTATTCGTTTGAATATACCAATATCAGAAATGCGATTTTTGGTTTAGGTGTAGGGCTAGATTTAAATCAGAATTATTTTGAGTTTGTCGGGGGAGAAGAAGCTTTTTGTACGGTTAAAAATTCTATCGTTCAGAATTCATTCGGTGCAAATATTTATACATTAGCTTCTAATGTTTATGTCGAAAACACCTTAATTTATAATTCAAATAATCCCGTTTGGGCTGCTTTGGGTGGATATATGGAAATGGTGCATACAACGATAAGTTCTCCGACTAATTCCAGATATACCCATACGACACCTTCTGTAATTTTATCCGGCATTTTTCAAGCCGCTGAAAATTTACCTTTAGCAACCGCGCCGCTTGAGGCAAAGTTTACGAATTGTATTGTCTGGGGTGGTATAGAAGAAGAAATTGGGATTATTGAAGACACTCTCACATTTGCGTCTTTTGATTATACTTTTGAAAATTGTATTTTAAAAACAGATAGTCTTACAGACCCAAATTATGTAAATTGTATTTTGAATGATGATCCTTTATTTAAAGATCGCTCAGAAGAAGATTTTAATATTCTGGAATATTCACCGGCCATAAATAATGGCACGAATGCTGTGATGTTAAATACAGATCAGGAAGGAAATCCAAGAGATGACGGTCTGCCTGACATAGGTGCATTAGAGTTCTTTCCTGAATAGATTCTACTCAATGAAAAAATGGTTAAGCGGCATATACAAATCTTTCCCGGTGCAATTATTAATTCTGCATTTTAAAAAAGATCATGTATTTCTGCTCATCTGGTTTTTAATCATTTTCGGAATTTCAGGTCTGCTTGGCCGTTCACTTGGAGTACATTATACTTTTCTTGATCCTGAATATTTAGGAGATGTAAATTTCATAAGCTTTTTAATGATCGGGGTTTCGCTTGGTTCATTGTTTGTTACCTGGAATATCAGTAGTTATATGATTAATTCAGTGCGCTTTCCATTTTTAGCGACACTAGAATATCCCTTATGGCATTATTCCTTAAATAACTTTATTATTCCACTCTTTGTTTTTGTTTATTATTCCATAGCCATTGTCTGGTATCAATCTACTTACGAATTAAGAGATTTCACCAGTATTTTTTTCGGGGTGGAAGGATTACTTATTGGTATTTTAATCGTATTTGCTTTAACAGCACTTTATTTTTATTTGACAAATAAAAACATTCTCAGTTTTATGAAAAAGCTGGGGAACTCATCGAAAGGGCAAAAATATTCGATGAAAAAAAATAAACGTTGGAATGAATTAGTTGATGGCCAACCCGTACATCAGGTTTCTTCTTTTTTAAGTAGCCGTTTAAAATCGAGACCCGTAAGAAGTGTCGCTCATTACGATAAAAATTTGTTGTTAAGAATTTTCAGACAACATCATCATAACGCTTTATATGTGCAATTGGCTTCATTGGCGATACTTTTATTATTAGGCTTTTTAATTGATGTGCCTATATTTCAAATTCCGGCAGCAGCAAGTTTGATTTTTGTTTTCTGTTTAATCATTGTTCTTGCCGGAGCAGTAAGTTATTGGCTCGGGCATTGGCGGGTTACTCTTTTTATTGTGATATTAATAGTTGTCAATTGGCTTTCCGGTTTTACCTGGCTTACTGAGCAAAATGTTGCTTATGGAATGAATTACGATACTACAAGAGCCGTTTATAGCCTTGAACAATTTGATTCTATTTTCACAGATAAAAAAGCTAATATAGATATCCGGGAAACAGAAGGCATTTTGGATAACTGGAAAAAAAAGGCTACCAAAATAAATAATCAAAAAAAGCCACCAATAATCTTAGCGAGTTTCAGCGGAGGTGGAATGCGTTCTTCTCTTTGGGCGATGCGGGTACTTCAATATGCCGACAGTTTAAGTAATGGGAAATTTATGAAACATTCTTCGCTAATGACAGGAGCCTCGGGAGGAATGTTAGGCGCTGCATATTTTCGGGAATTATATTTACAACATGAATTAGGCGATGAAATTAATTATAGGGATTTTAAGTATGTAAATGATATTTCTAAAGATATTTTAAATCCGGTGATCTTTACTTTATTAGTAAATGACTTGTTTTATCCCTGGCAGCAATTCGAATTTAATGAACATACATATTTCAAAGACAGGGGATATAGTATGGAACAAAAATATAATGAGCACACTAATTTTTTGATGGATAAAAAAATCAGGGATTATGCTAAGCCTGAAAAAGACGGCACTATTCCAATGATGATTTTGACGCCGACCATTGTTAATGATAAAAGACAATTAGTCATTTCTCCGCATTCAATGACTTATATGACGCGTCCGATTTCGAATGGATTTAATTCAAAAAGCGGAACAGAATATGATTGTGTTGATTTTCAAACCTTTTTTGCTGATCAGGATGCGGAAGGATTAAGATTTACGACCGCTTTAAGAATGAACGCTACCTTCCCATATATACTTCCTACAGTTTATTTACCAAGTGACCCGCCGCTTGAAATTATAGATGCCGGTTTAAGAGATAATTATGGATTAAGTACGAATTACCGCTTTATTTATACGTTTAAAGAATGGTTGATCAATAATGTGAGTGAGGTGATTGTATTGGATATCAGAACGAATCAAAAATTCGAGACCGTAAATGATTATCAACCTAAGACCTTGTTGGGTAAATTTTTTACACCATTGGCGGCCGTTTATCAAAATAATGAAAAGCTGACCGATTTTATTCAGGATGATCAGGCGGTGATGTTGAATGATATTCTAAAAGATAAGTTGAATGTGATTCGATTTGAATATCGCCCGGAAAAGATTTCGGAGCGAGCAAGTATGAGTTTTCATTTAACGGAAAAAGAAAAGCTGGATATTTTAAAATCCATTTATCTGGATACGAATCAGGAAGGATTTATGCGTTTGCTTGAATTGATTTTGTGATTT
>JAHDHT010000424.1 GCA_020631175.1 Chitinophagales bacterium | reverse complement strand
TAATCAGTCTGGAAGGAAGTGCTACTAATGAAGGTAATTTAATCAAGTGGTCAACAGCTGCTGAAATTGAAAACGATTACTTCACTTTAAGTGCTTCAACGGATGGCGTTAATTTCGAAGAAGTAGCTACTATTCAAGGAAACGGAACAACATCCATCCAGAACAACTACGACTTCTTAGATCGTAATGCTGCGAGTGGTACAACGATTTACGAATTGAAGCAAACAGATTTTGACGGTAGCCAGGCAATTGCAGGATATGTAAGCGTAACCAGAGGTGAATCAAGCGGATTAGTGATTTCGAATTTATATCCTGTTCCGGTTAATGAGTTATTGACTATAGAAATTGTAAGTGGTACTGAAGTGGGTACGAGTTCTTTAACAATGAATGACATTTCAGGCAGAATCGTAATGAACTACACCATTGAAATTCAGAATGGCTTAAACAGCATTCAAGTACCGACGAGCTTCTTAGCGAGTGGTGTTTATATGCTGGAAATTGCTACTGCAGATGCGGTGGTGAGTGCGAAGGTGATTAAATAATTACGAATGTGGAATTACGGATGAGAGATATTTCGAGCGTAGTCGAGGCATGTGCTGAGACTTGTCGAAGTAAATCTTTTAGTTTTTGGAATGATTTTTCTCAAAACAGATTCTATCTCCCGAACCAAAAGTTCCCTCGGCTTTGCTCGGGAAAGCTCAGACTTCGTTTTCACCGCAAAAGCGCTAAAGCGCAATGATATTATGTAGGGGCGAATTAATTCGCCCCTACTTTTTTTAGTAGAGCTGACTTAAGTCGACTCTACAAGCAGATAAACTCGTCCATTTACTAAGAAATTCATAACTATACAGAAATTCGATATTACTGTCATATTTTTACTTTGATTCAGTTTTTATTTAATCTATATTTAAAAAATAGAAAAGGGATTCGTTGGACAGAAATTAAAAGGTTCAGAAACATCAATAGATGTTTTTGTATATTTATTAAACGCCCGGTTAACGGATGGAAATACAATTTCAAACAAGACCGGTAACGTAATCCTTTGAAGTAAGATTTATGAAAAAGATTTTAATTCTATTCATTACCATTTTTGCTACCATACAACTAAGTGCTCAGGATATGCACTTCAGCCAGTATTATGCCTCGCCTTTCCAGACTAACCCGGCTTATACCGGCTTCTTTGATGGCGATTACAGAGTGGGTTTCAACTACAAAAATCAATGGTCATTTGCCAATGGTTTCAACACTTTCGGTGCCTATGCAGATGCCGGAGTTTTGCGTCACAGCAGAAACAGCTGGATCGGAATCGGACTTAATTTTCTGGGCGATCAGGCCGGAGATGGTAATCTGACTACTACCAAAATGGGTGGCACATTTGCTTACCATCTGTCACCCTTGCAAAGTGAAAAATTGTTAGTCTCAGCAGGTATAGGAGCCTGGTATGTACAGAAATCTTTCGACCCGAATAACCTTTATTTCGATAGTCAGTGGACTGGTACTAACTTCGACACAGCTATTCCAACAGGCGAAAATTTCAATACCGATAATTTCAACTATACTTCATTAAATGTTGGTTTAACAGCCACTTATGTATTAGATGAAAGTTTTGATATCTACGGATCAGCTGCGATGTTCAACATCAATGAACCCGATGAAAGCTTCTATGCCGATTCAGATAATATCCGTGTAATGCGACACATTTATGAGCTTGGAGCCAATTTTTATGTCGGAATGGGATCGGTGATAGAGCCGGGCGTTTATATGTCATTAGACAAAGGCGCAATGGAAGTCGTTGCCGGCGCAAATTTCGCTATCGGTTTCGGTAATTACTCCTATGCCGACGATGGCACCAAAATCATTTTCGGTGGCTGGTACAGGGTTAACGACGCTTTCGCTCCACTTGTAGGTGTTCAAATGATGAATATGCGCTTGCTTATGAATTATGACATCAACGCATCGAAATTGTCCCCCGGCTCAAATGGTAACGGCGGTTTCGAAATGTCATTCGTTTACATCGGCGATACCGGTAAACGAAGAA
>JAHDHT010000423.1 GCA_020631175.1 Chitinophagales bacterium | reverse complement strand
ACCTTGCAAAGTGATGAAGCGCTTTGGAGTCAAAAGCTGGTTTGGACGGAATAAATTATGCTTGAGCAGTATTGTTGTATTGCTCATTAGTTTTTCTTTACATGCGCAACGCGATGGTGTAAATCAGGCACCAGACCGTGACAACACAAATACATCTTATCCTTCACAGGGGCAGGCAGTTGATACACTTCGTCAGGATTCTATTCCCGAGTTTGAAATGAGCCTTCAGGAGCGTTTTGAAGCGGTTCGTTTTACGGCAGATCTGAATTATTTCAATTTTGAAAAGTTAGATACAACGCTTGATTATTTCCATCATTATCTGCCTGTAAATCATGCGCGATTTGATCATTATTTTTTAGGGGCATTAGGAAGTCCTGCATATAGTTTTGTTCCGGTTTTCGATCGTGAAATTCAATTGAATTTAGGATACGATCAATTTCATTCTTATCAATATAAAATGGATTCGATTAAAATTTATCGAATCAACGCGCCTTATACAAAAGCTGATTATGCTTTTGGTGTAAAAAACAGACAGCGATTTCATATTGTCCATGCGAACAGAGTTAAAGAGCATTTAATGTTCGGTGTTGATTTCCGAAAGTTAGTTGATAATGGTTTTTACGGAAGACAGAATACGAATTATTCGAACATGGGTGCTTATGCCATGTGGGATAATAAAAAGAAAAATTACAAGGCAGTATTTCGTTGGTTATATAATGATTTAACAGTCTTACAAAATGGCGGTTCTGTTTCTCCAACAGATACCTTAAGTATTTTTGAAGCCAGTCAATTATTCAGGAGAGAAAACAATCCGATTTTTTTAACGGAATCGAGAAGTGATGAAAATAATTACGCTGTAAGTTTTCAGCAATATTTAAACTTAGGTTCGAAAGTGCGCTTATATGATCAACGGAAGGAAGAAAAAGATTCTGTTGGTTTCTTGCAATATGTGCCGGTTTTTCGTTTGACACATGAAGTTCAATATCGGGATGAACTGAAAACATTTGAAGATGCCGGGAATGAAATTGGAAGCATAATCGAAAATACCTTCACTTTTAATTATGATGAAGATTTTATTCGCCTTCGACAATGGGAAAATAAAATTGGAATTATTCAAAGCGGTTATTTTGCCAAAGAAGATACGGTTGGAATATTACCTTTTCAATTTAATGCATATGCAGTTCATCAATGGAATGCGGTAAGACATCCTTTTTATGGCGATACCATTTTTAATGATTTGAAAATTGAAGGTAATTTTCAAAAAAATCAATTGAGAAAAGGTGCAGATGATTTTTGGGTGGATGCTGCAATTGGAATTTTAGGAAGCCAGCAGGGTAGTATTCGATTAGACGCAAATTATAAACGAACACTATTTAAAGATTTCGGAATTCATGCCCGATATTTATTTAGCCGCTACGAACCAGACTATTGGTATAAGCACTATCGTTCAAATTTCTTTAATTGGGAAAATGATTTTTCACCGGTAACTTTAAATATATTTGAGGCTTCCATTTTTTCTGAAAAGTTGAAAGCTACTGCTACTTATGAAGGGCAGTTTTACACCAACCGAACGGTTTGGTTATCAGGTTTGCAAGCTGGACAGTTTAACGGAACCATACAGCGTTTAAAATTGAAAAAGAATTTTGCTCTTGGCTGGTGGCGTATGGATAATCAGCTTACTTTACAATTCGAAACTGATGAAGCTTTGTCATTGCCTGTGGCAGTAGCGAATGGTTCTATTTACTATGCGGATTATTGGTTTAAAAAGAATCTTCAGTTTCAGGCGGGTATTGATTATTATTATACCACAAATTTTTTCACACCCGATTATGATCCCCTTCTAGGGCGATTTATTTATCAGGAAGAAGAGCAGTTACGTTTTGCTCCCTTGTTTGATATCTTTTTCAATTTCAAAATCAGAACAGCCAACTTTTTCTTTAAGACCGAATTTATTAATCAGGGGCTGTTTCAACGGGGTTATTACACTTCCAGATTTTACCCGCAGAATGATATTAGTTTGAGAGGAGGGATATCATGGGCTTTTTATGATTAG
>JAHDHT010000104.1:8446-13007 GCA_020631175.1 Chitinophagales bacterium | reverse complement strand
TCTAAAGAAGGTGTTGCTGCACCTAAAATTGCATTCGCTTTATTATCTCTTGCCAGTTTAATTGCAATATCTCTTGCATTATATCTTGGCGATGGTTCTACCTGTTTAAAGCTGTTATCATGTTCTTCATCTACAATTACTAATGCTAAATTTTTAAAGGGCAGGAAAACTGAAGACCTGGCTCCAATAACAAGCTTTATTTCTCCATCAGCAATTCTGTTCCATAATTCAATTCGTTCATTGTTATTGAATTTGGAATGATAAACGGCAATTTCATGCGGTATCGCTTTTCGAAGACGATTTATTATTTGAGCCGTTAGTGCAATTTCAGGAAGTAAGTATAAAACCTGATTTCCGGCTGCTGCTTGTTCTTTTATGTATTCAATATAAACTTGCGTTTTACCACTTGATGTAATACCATGTAATAAAACCACTTTTTCCTCTTCAAAATATTGATTGATCTTTTCAATTGCAGCAGATTGATCTTCATTTAAAATATACTCTTCAGTTTCGTAATTATTATTTAAATCAAGTCGATTAATTTCTTCTTCATAAACATTGAAAATACCTTTTTTAACAAGGCCGTTTAAAATAGCTGAACTGGTCTCTGATCGTTTTAAAAGTATCGTTTGAGGCGCAATTCCATCCACCCCATACTCCTGAATAAAATATAGCAACAAATACTCTTGCTTTTCTGCACGCTTCAATTGTTCAAAAGCATCTTGCAATGCTTCATCCGTCCTGACATCCTGACTTATTTCAACCTTTTTTATTTTTCTTGCTTTGTACTTTGCCTTTAATTCTTCCTCTACAGAAATAATCTGTTTCTCCAGTAAAGATTTAATTATATGATAAGTATTCTTTACTTCAAGAATACTTTCAATTTCTTTAATCGTTAATTCTTTTTGAATCGTTAATGCTTCATGAATTAAAAATTCTTTATCATTTAAGAGAGAGCCATCAATAGTTGTTTCAGGATTAATCAGCACTTTAGTTTCACTGCTCAATTTAAACGCCGCAGGTAGTGCGGCATTCATTACCTCTCCTTCTGTGCACATATAATAATTAGCTATCCATCCCCAGAAATCAAGATGAGACGCTGAGCATATAGGTTTCTTATCTAGCACAGAAAGAATTGCTTTCGGAACATACTCCAATTTAATATCCCAATGCAATGCCTTTACGATTCCGGCATAAATACGTTTTTTACCGAATTGAACTTCCACTCTCTTGCCAACTTCTACCTGATCGTGCATCTCTTCAGGCACGTAATAAGTATAGATTTTAGGAAGCGCTAAAGGAAGTAGAACTTCTATATATAATGGTATGTCTGCTGTTTCTTTTTTCAAGTATACTTATAAAGTCGAATGTAAATTGCAAAGTTCATTACACTTTAACTAAGTTAAAAAGTGAACAAAAATTGAGATAAATGTTTAAATTACTATCAGAAAAGGGGGCTTTTAATAAAAATACTTAACCATGTCATCATACGCTATCAAAACGTACCTCTTTCAAATCATCCCAAAGACCTTGTTTATTTTCTTTTTAGCGAGTATAAGCTTGCAGCTTTCCGGGCAAGAATTATGCGATAATGCCATTGATGATGATGGTGATGGTTTAATCGATTTCAATGATGATGACTGTGAATGTACTTCCACGATAGCAACAAACCCGGTTTCATTAATTCCAAATCCATCCTTCGAAGACTTTAGCTGTTTGCCCTATACATTCAGTGAGATGACTTGTGCAGATACATGGATTCAGGCATCCGATGCGACTTCTGATTATTTTAATACCAATGGTTTTACGGGAGATCCGTTCATTATTCCAACTCCTCCGCAGCCTATTCCGGACGGAGACGGTTTCGTTGGGTTTATAGAATCTTTTTATGATGGATATGGCTATACAAATGGATATTATGAATACATCGGCGCTTGTTTAACTTCACCTATGCTATCGGGTACAGATTATACTATGCAGTTTGATCTGGGATTCGGCACATTTGATTATCAGCAGTATCCTTATTACGGTTTCTCCTTTATCTCACCGCCTGTTTTTGAAATTTGCATGTTTGGGACGGCAGATTGTGCCAATCTTCCTTTTAGTCCCTCTCCAAACATCTATGGTTGTGCCACCGATGATCCAAACTGGATTCAATTGGGATGCGTCACAGTAGCAGGTGAAGATGAATGGGTTTTAACTCAATTGCAATTCAATCCAACTGTAGATATTGAAGCCATAGTTTTAGGTCCGGGTTGTGAAGATGGTATGGAACCTCCGGGAGGGTTTCAACACTATATGTTTTTAGATGATTTAACTCTCGCAGAAAGTGCAGCCTTTACTGCTCCGACAATTACTCAAAATGGAAATTGTGAAACCATTAGCCTAGAAGTGCCGGGTCAAACCTATTTCGATGCTCAATGGTATTTAGATGATATCGCATTGGTAGGTGAAACCAATTTGAGTATTGATGTGAGTAATTCTTCAGCCGGTACCTATACCGTTGTTTTTGATAACGGTACAGATTGCGGTCAGACGGCTCCCTTTAATTTCACCCCTCCCATCCTTCCTGAAATTGATATAGCGGGTGATTTTAGTTTCTGCCCGGGTGATTCTTCAGCATTAACTGTAAGTGGTGTTTTTGATGATTTATTATGGAATAATGTAAGTGGTAACGATCAAGAATTTGTATCAGAATTTGGGCCTTTAACCATTACAGCCAATACAGCGGATGGATGTACAACTGATACTACCATTCAAATAGTCAGCTTAACCGAGGCAGCGATTAATGCTATAAATGCTCCTGATGGTTTTTGTCCGGGTGATTCTGCTTTAATTGAAATAACGGGCGATTTTGATCAGATTTTCTGGAATAATGTGGAAGGATCAAATAACCTTTATGTAAATGCTGAAGGTTTTGTCGCAATTGAAGCTATAAGTGCGGGTGGATGTGCAATAGATACTTCTATTTTCATCAATGCTTTCGATGAAGCTGGTGTAGATATTAATGAAGGAGAAGGAATTGAGGTCGAACAGGGTACACTTGTGGATTTAAGTATTTCAACTTTAAGTTCAGATTATTCGCTTAGTTGGACAGGGACGGATGGATTATCCTGCGACAATTGTGACAATCCACAGTTTATTGCTCTGAACAATGCCAACATTGAAGTCTTTTTAAATGATATAAATACGGGATGCACTGCCAGTGATGCTTTTCAGCTTTCTGTTTTGCCGGCACCTCTTTGTGATGTCACTACCCCAACAGGATTTACTCCAAATGAGGATGGGCAAAACGATAACTTTACCATTTACACTTCTGCCGATTGTAATCTGATGGTGAATGTCTTAAGAGTTTATAATCGATGGGGTCGTGAAGTATTTATCAATCAGAACTTCGAGCCCAATAATCCTTCAATCGGTTGGGATGGAGTTTATAATGGTACAAAATCGCCCTTGGGTGCATATGCCTGGTACGCCGAGTTGACTGATAACCTTGGCAATATCGAAGTTATAAAAGGCAATGTTACGTTGATTCGATAAAAAGAATTTATCTCCTTCCGTCAAAATCGGAAAAGCCTGATTATTACATATTTATCAATTGACATCAATTTTATTTATTCAATGATGTATTTTTACCTCTGAATCTAAACCAATTATATTGGCAATATCAGCAAAACCTGCCATTCTGAAATCTCTTGTATTAGCTCTTTTAATGCTGGTATACACAGGATTGATGGCACAGGAAATTTGTGATAATGCTTTAGATGATGATGGCGATAGTTTAATCGATCTTAACGATCCGGATTGTGATTGTCAGATTTCTTTAGGTGGAAATCCGGTTTCTTTAATCCCGAATCCCTCTTTTGAAGATTATAGTTGTTTGCCGGTTGGTCCGGGAGAATTAACTTGTGCCGATGCATGGATTCAGGCTTCGGAAGGAACTAGCGATTTCTTTCATCTGGATGGATTTTATGCATTATATCCGTTTATTCCCGAAGTGCCCCAACCATTACCTGATGGAAGTGGATTTGTAGGATTTATTGATACACATATTGATCTTTACGGTATCGAGCAAGAATATTATGAATATGTTGGTGCCTGTCTGACATCACCCTTAGAATCGGGCACTGATTACACTTTTCAATTCGGAATCGGATTTGGTTTGGATTCTAATGATCCATATTCAATTTTCGGTTATGGCGTACCGGTTGATTATGAAATATGTATGTTCGGTACAGCGGATTGCGCTAATTTACCTTTCGTGACTTTCCCTAATGAAACAGACTGTCCTGAAGAAGCAACTACTGATTGGCAGCTAATTGATTGTACAACTGTATCGGGCTATAATGAATGGGTAACTGCAACTTTAAGTTTTAATTTAACTGAAGATTTAGCAGCAGTTGTACTCGGGCCGAATTGTGGTGATCCGGGTGATATAAGTGATGAGTCTTATTACATGTATTTAGATAATCTTACATTGGCTGAGAGTGAAGCATTTGAAGCACCGGCAATTAATGCAGCCGGCGACTGCACTTCGGGCATGGCTTTTATTAGTCCTGAA
>JAHDHT010000104.1:0-8346 GCA_020631175.1 Chitinophagales bacterium | reverse complement strand
GGAGTAAATAATCAATACATAACAACAGACGGTCCGCTTAGCATAAGTGTAGAAAATTCGCAAGGCTGTGTATTGGATACTGTTTTAGACATTAACACATTTGATGCTGCTAGTATTGATGCCATTAACGGGCCTCTCAGTATTTGTGAAGGAGATCCTGCTAATTTAACACTGCTTGGTAATTTTGATAATGTAAGCTGGAATGGCGTATCAGGAAGTAACTCTTTTGAAATTTCAAATGATGGTCCTTTATTGATTGAGGTTTCCACTGCGGATGGATGTGAAGCTGATTCAACGGTCAACATAACGGTCGGAAATTATCCTGTTTTAAATGAAATTACGGGAATAGAAGATTTTTGCGCCGGAAGTACGATTCCGATAAGTGTATTAGGAGACTATGATGAAATTTTTTGGAATGGCAATCAGGGAACCGGGGTATTTAATGCAGAAGATGAAGGAGATTTAGAAATCACTTTAATTTCAGATGGGTCATGTGCTTTAGATACTACTGTTCAGTTAAGTTTTGCACCTTCACCTGAACTAAGCGCTTTGAATTTTGCAGAAGGCTTTTGCCCTGGTGAATCTGTTTTGATAGAAGCGTTAGGAAATTGGGATGAAATTTCCTGGAATGGAGCTGTAGGTTCAAATACATTTGAAGTTAATACGGAAGGAAATGTAGATGTGCAAATTGCTACAGCAAATGGCTGTGTTTTAGACAGCATTCTTTTTATTCAAGCTTACAATGATGCCGTAGTCGATATCAATGAAGGTGAACTCCTGGTCGTTACAGAAGGTACCGAAAATAGTCTGAGTATTTCTACCTTAAGTGGCTCTTATAGCCTCAATTGGGAAAGCAGTGGCCTAATTTCCTGTGCTGATTGCCCGAACCCGGGTTTTACTGCTACTGAGGATATGATTGTAGAAGTACAATTGACAGATAATAACACCGGTTGCACAGCAAGCGATAGCATTACCATCAGAGTAGAACCTGAAATAATATGTAACACCACAGCACCTTCCGGTTTTAGTCCGAATTCAGATGGTCAAAATGATGCTTTTACTATTTACACTTCAGCAGATTGTAATTTGATTATTAATGTTCTCAGAATTTATGATCGCTGGGGTAACCTGGTATTTATCAATGAAGATTTTGCTCCTAATAATCAGGGATTAGGATGGGATGGATTACACAAAGGTCAAAATTCCCCTTTAGGGGCTTATGCATGGTATGCAGAATTACTTGATAATCAAGGAGAAAGTACAATAATTAAAGGGAATGTCACTTTAATACGATAATTGCATTTTTAGCGGAAGCAAATTTTCTTATTTTCGGAATGGAATTTGCAATTCCAATAACATATTTCATTATTTAAATATTTTCTAGCAACAATGAAAAACATTTTATTAATCATCTTCACACTGGCTACAATAGCGGTATTTGCCCAGGACGAAGTTATGGTTTTGGAAGATTTGCCTAAAAACAAAGACAAAACAAAAATTCGGTTTGTACATAAAACCGATCATGACGGAGCTGCTAAAGATCATTTTGAACGCGCAACTTGTTTGTTTAAAAAGACAACCTTGTTAATGAGAAATCATGGTGCTTATGGAGCTATGTTCAATGACACTACTAACATTATCCGAATTAAGGTTAAAGAAAAGTTAGTTTTAGATCATGGAACAAAAGAAGTCTTTTTTGACTTTGGTTTTAAAGCTTTAGACGACGGTTATGCTTTAAAAGTTGAAAACATTCGATTCATTCCAAGGAGTATTGAAATTGAATGGTTAGATCATGAAGAGGCCAATGAAAGAGGTAAAGCAAGATCTGCTGTAAACAAATCTAAAAATCCTGAAATTATGAAGGAGTATTTAGATGAGTTAACCAAAGTGATTGAGAAAAGATTTGAAAATTTCGATTTTCAGTTTAAAAAGTCAAAAGAATGCAGAAGAGCATTAACTGACGATGATGATTGGTAGATCATAACAAAAGAAATTACAGGCCCGATTGCTTACGCAATCGGGCTTTTTTGTAGGGGTGGATTAATTCGCCCCTGCTATAAAAAAATGCATTATTTTCACCTTATGAAAATATTTTGTGTAGGCCGAAATTATATAGATCATGCAAAGGAGCTTAAAAATCCGGTTCCTAAAAAGCCCTTAATTTTCACCAAGCCAATTACTGCTATATTAGATCGAAATCGTCCGTTTTACTATCCTGAGTTTAGTCAAGACATTCACTTTGAAGTTGAGTTGGTTATTAAAATGTGCCGTCACGCCAAACATGTGGAAGAAAAATTTGCTCATAAATATTATGAAGAAATTGCTGTCGGGATAGATTTTACGGCAAGGGATATTCAGGCTGAACTAAAAAAGAAAGGACACCCATGGGATATAGCTAAAGGTTTTGATCGTTCTGCGCCAATAAGTAAATTTATTCCGATTGAAAGCTTAAATAATTCAAAAGATATTCAGTTTAGTTTAAAACAAAATGGTGAGCTTAAACAAAGAGGGCAAAGTTCAGAAATGATTTTTTCATTCGACTATTTAATATATCACCTGTCAAAATACTTCACCCTTCAAAAAGGCGACCTGATTTATACAGGAACACCTGCCGGAGTAGGTCCTGTTCAAATTGGTGATGTCTTAGAATGCTTTATTGAAGATAAAGAAATGCTTAAATGCGCTATTAAATGATGTTAAAATGACAATGGAAATTGCGGCTTTCGAATAAAGAAGATATCTTTTAGAACGAAAAATTCTAAACTATGTCTAACAAACTTCTTATTGCTATTTACATTGCAATACTTTTTTCAACGAGCATATATGCAAACGGAGATGTTGAAAAAATGGATAAGTCAATTGAAATTAGATTACTTGATGAAAGTATCAGTTACCCAAACCCTCTTCCAAAAATTTATGAATTTAACCCTGCAGTATTTGTAGGATTAGAAATTCCGCTAAAACAAAACGGCAGGCACTCTTTTTCTTACCGACCAAATTTGACTTTATTTTATCATCAAAGTTGGGAGTGGGGAATAATGTTACACACAGATTTATTATATCGATATAAAATGAAACGATTTGGAATTTCACCTTCTTTAGGAGCCGGCTATGGTCATGATTTCTCCCTTTTACCGGAATACATTTTTGAAGATGGTGAATATGTAAAAAGAAATCCCTTTGGAACCTCTAAACTTTCATTTTCATTTGGACTAAATCTCGAATACGAATTAAATCAAAAAAGTAATTTGGTACTTTCTCTTTCACAAGTAGCTCAGGTTCCATTTTCTGCTTATGGCAGCGCACACCAGTTTTTAGGACTTGGGTATCGTTTCAAATTAAATAAGAAAGCATCATGAGAAAAATACTTTTAGTTATATCGGCCTTATCTTTTTTATTTTATTCTTGTGAAGATGAATTTATACTTGATGAATCTATATATGATTGTAATAATGTAAAGATAATTGACAACACTTCATTACCGGGAAATACAGAATTAACCAATTTAATTTCTTCATTTGAAAATAATGTAGTCGGCACTCAGGTATATTTAAGAGATCGTTCAGGCAATGAATTTGCTCAGGGTTTTGGGAAAGCTGACATTCCAAATAATGTTGATTTGAAAAACTGCACTAAAATGATGATTGGCAGTGTTTCAAAAATATTCACTGCTGTCTTAATAATGCAATTGCAGGAAGAAGGAACTTTAAACATTGATGATCCAATTAAAAATTACCTTGATGATGAATTGGTGAATAACATTGCGAATGCAAATGCGGCAACAATTCGTCATTTATTAGGCCATAGAAGTGGTATCAAAGATTATCTAAGCAATCAGATTTGGGTGGATGCCTTAAATCAGATTCCATATCAAATAAGTCCAAAAGAAAAACTGGAATATATCTATGGAAAATCTGCTGATTTTGATTTAGATACTGATTTTAACTACTCGAATTCTAATTACGTACTTTTAGGAATAATTGCAGAAAATGCAAAAGGTGTTGCTTTTCATGAATTATTGGAGAATTATATTTTCACTCCATTAAATTTAGCGAACACCATTCAGGGAACAACAGAAAATCCGATACCGGAAGGAACTGCCCGACCGTATTATGCTGATCAGGGAGTAATATACAGAGATATATACAATCATGCTGTATTTGATTTAGCGACGGCTGACGGAGGCATCATTAGTAACATGGTAGAAGTCGGTATTTTTATGGATGCATTATTTAATGGCCAAATAATTAGTGAAGCAAGTCTTGAAGAAATGATGTCTAACCCAAGTTTGGCTTATGAATCGGAATTTCAGGATGGATATTATGGTCTTGGTTTTGAAATTATTGAAAATGCGGATGGAAGAGCATATGGTCATGGTGGATCAACAGCAAGTTTTATTAATCATGTCTTTTATTATCCTGAAACAGGAGCTTTCTATAGTTTAAGCTTTAATAACGATGTATTATCTGAAAAAGTTTGGGAAGAGAATCACGATGTGATTTACCAGGAAGTAGTAAAAATGGCTAATCAATAAAAAATCGTATGCTGAAAATGTTTTAAAGAAAGTCTCATTTGGTTATCAAAATCAAGATTTCAAGAATTTTTGATTTTAACAAATTTTTACGAAATCCATGCGTCTTTTGAACTTTCTTTACGTCTTATTCTAAAGGATAGCTATGTCTAAAAGAGATCAAGAACAGACTTCGCAATTATGGATAGATTTTCATGAAGAGCTAAGAGCTTTTGTATTGATGAAAACCAACAAAGTGGATGACACGGAAGACATTCTGCAAAATGCATTTTTAAGAATGGCGCAACAGTCTGAAAAAATAAGACAAGCAAAAGAAATAAAGCCATATATATATGCAATAGTTCGTAATTCAATTTACGATTTCTACAGAGCAGAAAAGAAACGCAAACCCGACAATGAAATAAACTTCAATTTAAACGAAAATGAAGAAAATCAACTAAATAATCTTATTGATGATAATTGTATTGCCCCTTTGATTGGATTATTGCCAGATATTTATCGAGATGCACTTTATCAAACAGTTTACAATAACAAATCACAGATTGAATTTGCAAAAGATTTAGGCATTTCTCATTCTGCTGTAAAATCAAGAGTTCAAAGAGGACGTTTACTTCTAAAAGAACTTTTAATAACTTATTGCATTCAAAAAAGTGATCGATACGGAGAAATTAATTCCTGTGAAAAAACATGTGATTGTTAATTTTTATTTGCGTCTTTTTCGGTTGTTCTGCGTGTTATCATTGACATTTATTTTTTAAACCACAAAATTTAAATCATGAAAAAGTTAATGTTATTATCAGCAGGACTGTTTTGTTTCTCTTTTGCATTTGCATCTTCCGGTGCCTTAGATTGTTGTATTCCGGATTGTTGCGAAGTACCTTGTTGTACTATTAGTTTAAATGAAACTGAAGACAAATCAAATATCTCGGAAGTGCAGATTGTACTTACAGATCTTGAGCTTGCTTAAATGAAAAGATAGCCGGGTAAATAACTGTTGAATTTATCCGGCTATTTATTTGTGTGAGTGAAAATCTATTTATCTTCGAATATGCGGGGAGTAATACATCACATTGAAATCTATGTTCATGACCTTAAACGATCTAAAGCATTCTGGACATGGTTGTTAGAAGCTTTAGGTTATAAAATTTATCAGCAATGGTCTGAGGGAATAAGTTACATTTTGAACGACTCCTATTTGTGTTTTGTACAAACCGAAGAAGCTTACCTTGCTCCTGAATATCATCGAAAACGGACTGGTTTAAATCATTTAGCTTTTCATTTAGATTCGAGACAGCAGGTCGATCAATTTACTGAAATGTTGCGTGAGAAAGATATCAAAATCCTTTACGAAGAAAAGCATCCATATGCAGGAGGTAAAAACTATTATGCTGTTTTTTTCGAAGATCCGGATCGAATCAAAGTTGAATTGGTAGCACCATAGTTTTAATTTTTACAGTCCTCCATCCATCCTAACAAACATTAGCATTTTATATCATTCTATGCTTATAATTCGCTATTTTTAGCCTATAACAACTTATATGGCAGAGGCAGAGTTTATAGCGCAAACCGTTACAGATATACATCTTAAAGCATTCAAAATGATGGCATGGGCCAAATATATGGCCCTTACTTATGATGAAAACCGAAGTATTACAAAATATGTGCATTCGACCTCAAGAGGCCATGAAGCGATACAACTTGCTGCCGCTTTTCAATTGAAAGCTTTTGATTTTGCTGCACCCTATTACCGTGATGAGTCTATATTGCTGGGAATTGGTTTCGAGCCCTATGAATTAATGCTGCAGTTATTAGCAAAGAAAGACGACCCTTTTAGCGGCGGTCGTTCTTATTATTCCCATCCTTCCGTAAAAAGGGATGATATGCCCATCATACCGCATCAAAGCAGTGCAACCGGTATGCAGGCCATTCCTGCGACAGGAATGGCACAAGGTGTGAAATATAAAGAACAACATGGACTGGATGATTCAGGAAATCACCCTGTGGTTTTATGTTCCCTTGGTGATGGTTCGGTTACAGAAGGAGAAGTAAGTGAAGCTTTTCAATTTGCTGTTTTACATCAACTACCAATTATATTTTTGGTGCAGGATAATGATTGGGGAATTTCAGTTACTGCTGAAGAGGCAAGAACGATGGATGCTTATGAATATGTAAGTGGTTTTACCGGCATGCATCGTTTAAGATGTGATGGAAGTGTTTTTAATGAAGCACTCGAATGTATGGAAGAAGCTTTTAATTATGTACGTGACAAGAGAGCACCGATTTTAGTACATGCAAAAGTTCCATTACTAGGGCACCATACCTCAGGCGTTCGGAAGGAATTTTACCGGACGGATGAAGACCTTGCGAAACATTTGACCGACGACCCAATGCCGAAATTAAGGCAGTGGCTTATCAATAATGGAATTGATGAAACAGAATTAGATAGCATTGAAAATGATGCATTTGAAAAGATAAAAAGAGACTTTGAAAAAGCATGTGCTGCAGAAGAACCTGTTGTTGAAGATGTAGCAAAATTTGAATTTGAAGTAAGTCCGGTAACAGATGAAACAGGAGTTCGCGAACCGGAAGGAAGAAATAAAATTGTTATGGTGGATGCTGCATTGTATGCTGTTGAAGAAAGTATGCGTGCTGATAAAACCGTTTTGCTTTACGGTCAGGATGTAGGAGGTCGATTAGGAGGTGTATTTCGCGAAGCTGCCACATTAGCTCAAAAGTTTGGTGACAGCCGGGTTTTTAATACAGCCATTCAGGAAGCTTATCTTGTTGGTTCTACAGCCGGTATGTCGGCCGTTGGACTTAAACCAATCGTTGAAATTCAATTTTGTGATTACGTTTGGCCGGGGGTCAATCAATTAGTGACAGAATTATCAAAATCCTGTTATTTAAGTTGCGGTAAATTCCCTGTTCAGTCTGTAATACGGGTACCCGTAGGTGCTTATGGCGGTGGTGGCCCATATCATAGTGGCACGCATGAAAGTGCATTATTAACCGTAAGAGGAATTAAAATAGTTTATCCTTCCAATGCTGCAGATATGAAAGGATTGATGAAAGCAGCCATTCAAGATCCTAATCCTGTCGTGATGCTTGAACATAAAGGCTTATACTGGTCGAAAGTACCGGGAACCGATGCAGCAAAATGTGTCGAACCTTCTGAAGATTATATCATTCCTTTAGGGAAAGCAAGAATTGCGCAAGAGGCTTCAAATGAAGCGATTGAAAATGGGGAAAGTATTAGTATCATAACTTATGGTATGGGTGTTCATTGGGCGTTAAATGCTTCTAAGAGCTTTGAAGGTCAGGTAGAAATTCTTGATCTGCGCACCTTAAATCCACTAGATGAAGCAGCCGTATACGAGAGCGTTCGAAGACATAATAAATGCATTGTTCTTTGTGAAGAACAAGTACAAAACTCTTTTGCTGAAAGTCTTGCGGGAAGGATATCTGCTGAATGTTGGGAAGCATTAGATGCACCGGTGAAAATTATTGGCGCACTTTCCCTTCCTGCTGTACCGATTCATCTGGATTTGGAAAAAGCTATGTTACCGAATGCAGATAAATTAGCTTCGAATATTGAACAACTGTTACATGACTAAACAATTTTTTTTAGTTAGTCTGTTTTGCATATTCTTTTTATTCGTTTTGGGTCAAAATGAAGCAACAGACTCTTTAGATAATGGAATTGATTTATACTTATTAACTTCTTCTCCGGGAGCAGAATTGTATACCACTTTCGGGCATTCTGCTATTTTAATTGAAGATAAAAATGCCGGTAAAACAGCGGTTTATAATTGGGG
>JAHDHT010000103.1:10238-13022 GCA_020631175.1 Chitinophagales bacterium | reverse complement strand
TAACGTTCAGCGTATAGTCAATAAGTCATTTATTTACTCGCTAACAATAACTTGTAGACAAATCGTTATAAAAGCGTCAAAAAAAATCGCATTTTTATAGTTGACAAAAACACAAACAAGGATTAAAATTTATAATGGGACTTTTTAGCTTTTTAACACACGAAATAGCTATCGACTTAGGCACTGCCAATACCCTTATCATATTCAAAGATAAAGTTGTTGTAGATGAGCCTTCCATCGTTGCCCGTGAGCGGTCAACAGGCAAGACAATTGCCACCGGAAAGCTTGCCATGCAAATGCATGAGAAAACGCACGAAAACATAAAAACCATCCGTCCATTAAAAGACGGAGTAATTGCAGACTTTAATGCTGCGGAAGCGATGATTCGCGAGATGATCAAGATGATTTACCCGAAGAAGCGCTTATTAAGTCCTTCCTACAAAATGGTGATTTGTATACCATCAGGTATCACCGAAGTAGAGAAGCGGGCTGTATTTGATTCTGCCGAACAGGCAGGTGCAAAAGAAGTGTATTTAATTCATGAACCAATGGCTGCTGCACTCGGTATCGGAATCGATGTTGGCGAACCAATGGGAAATATGATTATCGATATCGGAGGTGGTACTACCGAGATAGCTGTTATAGCCCTTATGGGCATCGTTGGCGATCAATCTATCCGCACAGCGGGAGATGAATTTACAACCGACATTATTGTTCATATGAGAAGACAGCATAATATGCTGATCGGAGAACGTACTGCAGAAAACATTAAAATTAATGTTGGATCTGCTTTACCGGAATTAGATGAACCACCGGAAGAATTTGCAGTTAACGGAAGAGATTTGATGACAGGTATTCCGAAACAAATAATGGTTTCTTATACCGAAATTGCACATTCATTAGACAAGTCGATCGTGAAAATTGAAGAAGCAATTTTGAAGGCATTGGAAACAACGCCTCCTGAATTAGCAGCTGATATTTATAAAACCGGAATTTATTTAACCGGAGGTGGAGCCTTACTTCGTGGATTAGATAAACGAATTTCTTTAAAAACGAAACTACCGGTGCACGTAGCGGATGATCCACTTAGAGCAGTGGTAAGAGGAACAGGATTGGCATTGAAAGATCCGGCTCGTTTCCCGTTTTTAATTTCAAAATAGTTAAGCACCGCGTGATATGAGGGAACTCATACAATTCATAGTACGGTACAATAGCATTTTTATATTTATCATACTCGAATTAGTTTGCTTTATATTTTTAAGTGCAGGTAATTCTTATCAAAGAGCAAGTTTGCTGAATTCAGCAAATCAAATAGCCGGAAATACATTTCAAATGCGAAGTAATGTTTCCGATTATTTAAATCTCAGAACGGTAAATGATAGTCTTGTAAGAGAAAATGCAAAACTGCACCAGCAAATTCAGCAAATGCAACAGGCCGACCGTTCGGTTGTTGTAAGGGATACTATTGAAACACCTGTAGTAATTAATGAAGATTCTTTAATTTATGATTGCTTCTTATATACTGAAGCGAAAATAATTAACAACAGTACCAATCGATTGAATAATTTTATCACTTTAGATAAAGGTTATAAAGATGGATTGGAAAAAGAAATGGGATTAGTAGGTGCAAACGGTGTGGTTGGTATCATTAAAGATGTTTCTGCCAATTACAGTTCAGCCATGTCTTTGTTACATAAAAACATTAGAATCAGCGCTAAAATAAAAGCCAATAACTACTTTGGAATAATTGTATGGCAAGGCCGAAATCCGGATATCGTTTCTTTTCGTGATATTCCTAATCATGTTGAGGTGAATAAAGGAGATACTATTGTAACCAGCGGCTTTTCAGCTATTTTCCCGGAAGATATTTTGATTGGAGTGGTGGAAGAAATTTCATTGAAAGATGGAGCTAATTTTTACACCATAGATGTTAGACTAGCTTCTGACTTTAGAAGACTCAAGTATGTCTATGCCATTGAAAATTTGAATAAAGACGAACAATTAATTCTACAAGAAGAAAGCGAAGATGAATAGTGGTGTATTTAAAAATATCATCCGTTTTGTGAGTCTGATTTTATTACAGGTTTTAATCTTTGATAATATTCAATTGCATTCACTGGTTGTTCCAATTATTTTTCCGTTGATCATTTTGTTGCTCCCATTAAATCTGCCCAACGGTTTAGTAATGTTAATCGCCATGTTTACCGGCTTAACCGTTGATATGTTTAATAATACATTAGGCATGTCTGCAGCGGCATGTGTCTTTATGGCTTTTTTAAGACCCGTTGTGTTGAGTTGGCTTACACCACGTGGAGGCTATGAGCAGGGCCATTATCCATCATTGATGGTGATGGGTTTTTCCTGGTTTATTGTATATGCATCCATTTGTATTTTATGTTATCATATCGCCTACTTTTTTATTGAAGCATTCAGTGTTCGTTTCATGGCTGAAACGATTTTAAAAATATTACTTAGTACACTAATCAGTTTATTACTTTTTATTGTTCATCAAATTATTTTTCAAACTAAATCATAAATTAAATTGAATAGCTGGCCGGTCAAAACAAAAATGGTATTTATGGTATTTATGCTGGTAGGCGTAATTTACCTGGTACAATTGTTTTTTCTGCAGGTAGTGGATACATCCTTCCTGAAGCTGGCAGAAAATAATGCTATCCGATCCATCACTACGTATCCGATGCGCGGTTTGGTTTATGATCGGGATGGAAAAATGATAGTGAGTAATGAGCCGGTTTATGATATCATGGTAACGCCAAGGTTAGT
>JAHDHT010000103.1:8122-10138 GCA_020631175.1 Chitinophagales bacterium | reverse complement strand
TGGAATGTTGACCGAAGATTACATTGTTCGCATAGTCATGTGAGCTGCAGAAATGTTCAATCAGCCATTAAGGAAAGTTGTAACCCGTGGTTCTGGCAAGGCTTTAAAGCAATAATCGAACAAAGTCAGCATGAAAATGCAGCCGATGCTTTGTTAAACTTTTCTACTTACTTAACAGAGTTTGGTTTTGGAAGACAATTAAAAATTGATTTGCCTAATGAATCAAAAGGAGATGTGCCGAGTGTGGATTTATATAATGGAATGTATGGTCCAAGAGCCTGGAAAGCACCTACCATTATTTCATTGGGTATCGGACAAGGAGAGTTAGGACTAACACCTTTGCAAATGGCCAACTCAATGGCAATTATTGCCAATCGCGGTTATTATTATTATCCCCATATCGTTAAGCCAATGGCTGAGGACAGTTTGCATAATGAAGTATTTACAAAGAAGCGAGAAGTCTCTATTGATCCCGGACATTTTGTTCCGGTGATTGAAGGTTTGGATCAAACGGTAAAAGATGGAACAGCAAAGATTGCAAGAGTGGATGGATTGGATGTTGTCGGGAAAACAGGAACAGCAGATAATCCACATGGTAAACCGCACTCCGTTTTTACCGGTTTCGCTCCAAAGAACAATCCTCAGATTGCCATTGCCGTTGTCGTTGAAAATTCAGGTTTTGGTTCTACATACGGTGCGCCTATAGCCAGTTTGATGATTGAGAAATATATGAACGACAGTATTTCCTTTAAACGGAACTGGGTTGAAGAACGGATGTTGGATGCGAATTTATTAATTCAGGAAGACGAAGATGAGTAGGGAACGGAGCAGGCAGCGGAAATATGATGTATTTACCATTTTTATTTACATCCTTCTGGTATTGATCGGTATCGGTTCGATAACGGCTGCTGTTTATTCTGAAGATATGCAATGGCTGAATTTTAAATCGAGCCATATGAAGCAGGTCATCTGGTTTGGTTTATCGCTGGCTATTGGTTTATCTGTTTTCATTTTTGAAGGAAGTTTCTTTTCGACGATATCTTATTTTTTATATGGCTTAATATTGATCTTGTTGGTGGTCATACTTTTCTATGGTCAATATGTATCAGGCGGTACTTCCTGGTTTGATTTTGGATTTTTTAAATTTCAACCTTCAGAGATCGCTAAGTTTGTTACTTGTTTAGCATTGGCTAAATTATTAACGCGATTAAATTTTGATTTAAAAAAACCAAGACATTTAATTAGTGCATTTGCTTTAATTGGTATTCCAGCCGCTTTAATTATTATTCAGGGCGATACCGGAACGGCATTGGTTTTTGGAGCTTTAATAATTGTGCTCTTTTTGGAAGGAATGCCATCATGGATTGTCGTTGCCGGTTTTAGCATAATCGTTTTATCGCTTTTGGCTTTATTGGTCCCTTTGAATATAGTGCTGATTATTTTTGTTGCATTAGTTGCTTTGGTTGCGCTTTTAAGCTGGAAGGAAAACCGGCGATTAATTGCAGCAGCAGCAATTATTGCTGTTTTAAGTATCGGATATATTTATAGCTTCAGCTGGGCTTTTAATAATATTTTAAAACCGCATCAACAGACAAGAATTAATGTTTTGTTTGGGAAGGTGAATAATTTAAAGGAGGAAGCTTATAATGTATATCAAAGTAAAATTGCAATTGGTTCGGGTGGAGTTTTTGGTAAAGGCTATTTAAATGGCACACAGAACCAGGGAGATTTCGTTCCGGAATTATCGACTGATTTTATTTTTTGTACTATAGGTGAAGAGTTTGGTTATTTAGGTTCGCTGGTGGTGATTGGTTTATTTTTGATTTTACTATTCAGAATACTGGCAATTGCCGAACGGCAAAAATCAGATTTTAGTCGGATATATGCTTACGGGGTTGCCGCGATTTTCTTTTTCCATTTGATGGTTAATATCGGAATGACTATTGGCTTGGTACCTGTAATCGGTATTCCCTTACCATTTATTTCTTATGGTGGATCGAGTTTGATTGGATTTAC
>JAHDHT010000103.1:5752-8022 GCA_020631175.1 Chitinophagales bacterium | reverse complement strand
TAAATCGTAACGCTTCCTTTTTGTAAATGACTAATATCTAAATCCGTGTAGTGCACCGTTCGGTTGTCGTTGTAGTTTTGGTGTACCATTTTGAATTTGGTGCCTTCCTGCACTTCGTAAATCATTCCGTAATGTTTGTAGAAATAGCTTGAATTCTTTTTGTCGGGCGAAACAAGGCTCGCTTTTTCAAGCAAGATTACATCACCGGCGGCGAGCTCAGCTCCTTCATTCCACGCAATTTTTGGTCCGAAACCTTTTGGCCGTTCCCATTGGGCTTTTCCGTGATCCAGTGCGAAGGCAACAAAGTCCCAGCATTCGCCGCGATCAATTGTTTGTCCTTCAACACTCTTAGCATAATCTAACAAAGCAAGTTGCAAATCTTCATCAACTGAAACATCAGTTAAAAGCTCCGGCGTTTCTTCAGAGACTTGTGTAGTATTCGCTTGCTCCGGGATCACTTCATCATCCGCTTCCTCTTGTTGGGTTAAGGTAAATGTTTCGGAAGCATCAGATTCTACAGGGGCGTCTGTTTCTGTTTTTTCATTAGTATAGGTAGTGGATTTATTTTCTGTTTCTGTTTGAGCAATTTTAGAACTGCTTCCGCAGCTCATGATCATGCTGAATAGGATAGATATAATAAGTAGCGTTTTCATAATTTCTTTATAAGCGTCTAAAGTTAAAATCAAATACAGGCATTCTTTAAAATAGGGTGGGTAGTTTTACCTGCATTTACGGGTAGTTTCGAAGCCCGGAAGCCTGCAAAATAAGCCCGATTGCAGCGGATACCCGTGCCTGCTGAAGAGCACTGAAGCCTTGTTGGGCGCAGGCTGACAGCGGCAAGACCAGCACAACATTGGCTGAAGCGCCTGAAGCAGGCGCGCGTAGCAGCGGAAAGCGGGAGCGAAGCCGGATTCGACAGCACTACACTTTCCTTTCTAAACCCTTCCGAACTTTTTTAAAGGCAAAATGATTATCCTATTTTTATAAAAATTTTGACATGGCATTACAAGATGCATTAACAGGGGCCTTGAAGGAGGCTATGAAAGCTAAAGATCAGGTGGCCTTGCGTGCTTTGCGCGCGATAAAATCTGCCGTTTTACTGGAGCTCACCAAAGAGGGCGCGGGCGATACGCTCAGCGAAGAGGATGAAATCAAATTGTTATCGAAAATGGTGAAGCAGCGCAAAGATTCGTTCAACGTTTTCAGCGAGCAGGGAAGAGATGATCTCGCAGCGAAAGAGCAGGAGGAAATTGAGGTGATTGCTAAATTTTTACCGGAGCAATTATCGGAGGAAGAGCTCAAAGCGGGCATCGAAAAAATCATCGCCGATACAGGTGCTTCGTCGATGGCCGACATGGGAAAAGTAATGGGCATGGCCTCGAAAACATTCGCGGGTAAAGCCGATGGCAAAACAATATCGGGCATTGTAAAAGCTTTATTACAAGGTTAATTTCGGGATATGATTTTTGATTTTATTGTAGCGGCTTTATTGATTTACGGTTTTTACCGCGGCTTCAGCAAAGGCTTTATTAAGAGTCTGGCGAGTTTCGTTTCGGTTTTTATCGGCGTTATTCTGGCGCTCAATTTCAGTTATATCGCTGCAGAATATTTGGAAGAGTGGTTCAACATCGGAGCGAAATTATTGCCATTGGTTTCTTTTGTGGTGGTTTTTATCTTGGTGCTTTTGCTGATCACCGTAATCTCCAATATTCTCGATCGCATTTTTAACGCTCTTATGCTGGGCTTTTTGAATAAAATTGCGGGCGGCGTATTGTATGCTTTTTTATTCGCCTTTTTATTGAGCACCTTGGTTTGGTTTGTCGACAAAGGCGGCTTGATCGCTGAAGAATTGAAAATGGAAAGTGTTACTTATTCGTGGCTGGCTCCGATTTCGCCGGCGACAGTTGATACCCTTGGTGAATGGATTCCCGGGCTCGATAATATTTTCCAGTCCTTTGAAGATTTAATTACCGACATCAAGGAAACAAAAGATAAAGTGACCAATTTCGGCAAGTGATTCTACTTCTAGATAATTACGATTCGTTCACGTATAATTTGCATCATTATTTTTTGAAGGCGGGCGCTGATTGCCACGTTTTTAGAAATGATGCTTTAACCGTGGAAGAATTTCTGGCGATGCAGCCCTCGGGTATCGTTTTGTCTCCCGGTCCCGAGCGACCGGAGCAGGCCGGTATTATGATGGATTTGATTCGTCGGGTGGATGAGTTGAATTCTGAATTAGGTGAGGATGTTGATGTTTTGGATGGAAG
>JAHDHT010000103.1:4097-5652 GCA_020631175.1 Chitinophagales bacterium | reverse complement strand
AGGCTAAAAAAGATGAACGAAAAATGATCATAGAAGAACAGGGATTTAAATTTCTGGATACCGGAAATGAAGACGGAGAAGTACTTTTATTATTGCATGGACTGTTTGGCGCACTTAGTAATTTTGCCGGCTTAATCGACTATTTCAAAAAAGAACATCGGGTAATTATTCCCATCCTTCCTATTTATGATGGCCCCAAAGAAAAAGCCAATCTCGAAGGTTTACTCGAATTTGTAGAAAGCTTTGTCGCTTTTAAAAAACTCAATAAAGTAATTCCGATTGGTAATTCATTGGGTGGACATTTGGCTTTGAAATTTGCTGTGGCCAACCCGAATTTGATGCGCGGATTGGTGCTAACGGGCAGTTCCGGTTTATTTGAAGATTCATTAGGTAATACCTATCCGCGGAAGGAAGATTATGAGTACATCAAGCACAAAACCGGCTTAACTTTTTACGATCCTGAAGTAGCAACCAAAGAATTGGTCGATGAAGTTTACGAAATTGTGAACAATCGGGAGAAGGCTATACGTATATTATATATGGCAAGATCGGCGATAAAAAACAATATGGCGGATGTTATTCCAAACATTCAGGCTCCGACCCTGTTGATATGGGGAAAGAATGATACCATCACGCCACCATTTGTAGCCGAAGAATTTCATAAATTGATATCGAATACAACATTAGAATGGATTGACAAATGCGGTCATGCGGCAATGATGGAGCATCCGCAGGAGTTTAACCGTCTTTTGGAACGATTTCTGCAAAACTTAGATTAAATAATATTCTAATTTGAACTTTTGATAGCATCAGATCTCATATCACCGGCGGTACCGCCATTAAAGCCTGAAGACAGCGTAGAAAAGGCGATGAACTGGATGAAAGAATTTCATCTCGAGCACCTTCCAGTGGTGGAAGAAGGGCGTTATCGTGGACTTATTTCAGAGATGGATTTGCTTGATCTGGAGGATGTGAATGTCCTGATTAAAGATCTGAATATCCCATTAAATCGTCCATTTGCTGTTCAGCAAGAACATATCTTCGATGTTTTACAAAAAATTGACGAACACCGATTGAGCTTGTTGCCTGTATTGGGTGAAGAGGAAAGTTATTTAGGAGTTATCTCAAGAGAGAGTATTATTAATTTCTATGCAAATATTTCGGCAGTTAAAAATCCGGGTGGAATTGTAACGCTTGAAATGTCGGCAAATGATTATTCGCTTGCCGAAATCGCCCGTATTGTCGAGTCGAATAATGCAGCTATTTTGAATGCGACCGTAAATACAATTGCCAATTCAAGTCGCATTGAAGTCATATTAAAAATTAATCAGGCAGATATCAATGCGGTAATCGCGACCTTTGAGCGATTTGAATATACCGTAAAACAAGCCTACCAGGAAGATGAGCACAACGATATATTAAAAGATCGTTTCGACTCATTAATGAATTATCTGGATATTTAATGTTTTTCAATTTCGGGGGAGCGCGGTTTTTTAAACGATGGGCTTTGCCTTTCGGAGCACTTATTTTTTCTCTTTTTTTTTGGGTGGATGGC
>JAHDHT010000103.1:2609-3997 GCA_020631175.1 Chitinophagales bacterium | reverse complement strand
TCTGTGCAAGCCGGTGAAGTAGTTCCTCAGGCAGAGATGGATAAAATTTTATTGCTGAATAAACAGAATCTTCAGAACACAGCTTTATTTAATTATATAGATCTTCAATTTACAGAACAAACGGATGAGCTATCGGCTGAAGTTCCTCGAGCTGTTAATTTGCAAATTACTCTAAAAGAGCGTTGGTATTTCTGGCCATCTCCTTTTTTCGATCTGATCGATCGAAATTTTAATGTCTGGTGGAATCAATTTGATGCAGACTTATCAAGAACCAATTACGGCGTTCTTTTGGTGCAGGAAAATTTAACAGGAAATAATGATCGTTTAAAAACATCTTTACAGTTAGGCTACATCCGAAGAATTCAATTTGAATATCGCCTGCCATATTTTGATAAGAAAAGAATTTTTGGCGTAAAGCCCTTATTTAAATATTCTGAAAACAGGGAAGTCGCCATTCGTTCAGTAGATAATTTGCAGGAATTTTTTCGACTGGATGATAATAGTATCATTCAGAAAAACACGGAAATAGGTTTAACTATAAGCAGAAGAAAAAGTATTTACATTAATACGGAAGCCTCTGTTTCATGGAATAAATATGTGCTTGACCCGATGATTTTAATTGAAAATCCGCTCTATCTGCCGGCTTCAGCTGAAAATGATGCCGTTTCTTTTTTTCGATTTGGAATTAGTACGGAATTAGATTATCGTGATATTGACGCTTATCCATTAAAAGGGTTCTTATTTAAAACTGAATTCACCCAAACCGGAATTGGAATTTCAAGTAAAGCATTGCAAAGTCGATGGGATAATAATTTCGTATGGTTCCAACCATTAAATCAGCGATGGTTTGCTTTATTTGGTTTGCAAACCCGTTTAACATTAGCAGACGATCCATATTATTTATTTTATCAGGGCTTAGGCTATGGAGATGATAATGTTCGAGCTCATGAATTTTACCTGATAGACGGTCAGCATTACGTGCTTGGACGAACGGCTTTAAGATATCATTTAGGAGGATTTCAAATTCAAAACCCGATCACAAACTTAGATCAGTTCGAAGACATTCCTGTAGCTTTTTATCTAAAAGGAACGGCAGAAGCAGCTTATGTAGACGATCCCTTCTTTGCCGATTCTAATCTGCTTGCAAATCGCTGGTTAAACGGTGTGGGAGTAGGCTTAGATGTCGTCACTTTTTATGATCTTGTTTTAAGTATTGAGTATGGTATTAATACGATCGGCGAGCAAGGAATTAAGTTGCAGTTTAATTTTGAGTATTAGATAAGGTATTAGGAGTAAGGTACAAGGTACAAGTGCTTTTTGAGGGGAATTTACTTGTTATTATAAATTTATTTGGTTTGCAGTTCGCGGTTTGCGGTGAGCTGTTTTTT
>JAHDHT010000103.1:0-2509 GCA_020631175.1 Chitinophagales bacterium | reverse complement strand
AATCAGTTCTTCCCAACCTTAGAAAGCAATTCCCGATACTGATTATTCACATTCACAAACTTACTCTTATACTCAGCAACCATTTTCATAGTTTGCTCTTTCTCTAATTGAACGCCGTTCTTTTGCATTTCCAGCTCAGAAACTTCCGATTGCATTTTTTCATGCTGTTCTTTCAAAGCAGCTAATTCGTGATGCGTATTATAATGCATCTTTTCCCAGTATTCACAATCAGTTCCCAATTGCTTCACTTTCGTTCTTAAGATGCGGTTATCGGTTTTCATCTTTTTGTATTCGGCTAATTTTTCCTGAATGCCATCTAATTCAGATTTAACCGTTTGATGCGCCTGCTTTTCATTTTCGAAACGGCTTTTGAAATTCGTCGTTTCCTTTTGAGCTTGTTCAATTTCTTTTCTCCAGGCCTTTGTATCTTTTTTCTCCTTTGAAATTTTTTGTTTCAATTCAAGAATCTCCTTTTCTAAACGCTGATTTTTATTTTCAAACTGGTTCAGTCGATCATTCGAACTCTTCAGGGCAGAAGAACTTTTATCAAATTCTGATTTAACCGTATCATATTCCTGTTGATATCCTTTTGCTTCTTTATCAGCAACATGAAATTTATCCTTCCAGTTTTTACTTTCTTCCTCTAAACGATGTGCATTTTTCTTAAAGTGTTTGAACGACTTTTCACTTTCATCTAAAGCCTGACATTTCTCATCATAAGCCAACTGAAGATTATTACTCCCACCTCCTAATCTCCTTCCAATAAAGTAGCCAAGAATTCCGGCAATGGTAAGTCCTAATAATGCGGTGAAGAAAGTGTTAAAAATTACTGCAGATAATATCATGGTTTTGTTCTTATATTTTAATCGTTCTAAATGAGCAGCTTATAAATCCATCCAAAAAAAAAGTGATCTTCCGGAACAGGTCTGTTATAAGACGGCGCGAAAATAAGCATGTCACCTGACCTGAGAAGTGCAAATTATAGACCAACTGTGTATTGAATCGAAATTTAAATGTAAATTCATAGCATCATGAATGAAATGCTCATTTCTTTTATTGCAACAATGGTCGCAACGACTTTTGGAGTTTACCTTGCGATATATTTGCAGCAAAGAAAAGAACAGCAACAAACGAATAAAAAGCTTGATCAGGCGCTACTAAGTTTAAAAACAGAGTTGCAATCTCATCGTAGAGAGTTGGAAAACAGTCAGCCAACCTTAGTTAAAATTCAAGCAGTGATTGATAAAACATTGGAAGGAGAAAAGTATGCTCCGGATTATCGAATAGAAGTAACCAAACCCGTTTTAGATCAAACAGCTTTTGAAATGTTCAAGCTCAGTCAGATGATTGTTGAAATTCCATTTGATGACGCTGAGTCTATCTCAAAATATTTTAGGCTGATTAATATATATCAGGAGTTTGAACAGAAATTTCTGAATGAATTACTTACCGGTGCCGTTCAATCACAATCCGACGACGAAAAGATAGTTCAGCAATATATGCGTAATTTAAGTATCAATTTGCAGCCTGTTCATCAGACCGTAAAACAGTTGCTTATTTCTAACGAAGAGCTGCTAATTCAATTGAATTCTAAATCGGATTAATTACCTTTAAACCGTGAATACCGCACGTCTAAAAGAAATAGTAGAAAAAGTAGTTCCCCGTAAATATCTAAGAGTAGGAGGGATGTATTTTTTGCGTGCCCAATATCCGCTCTTGAAAGGAGATCAGGTTGAATGTCCCTGTTGCGCTAAACAGTTTAAAAAGTTTCTTTCTTACGGAGCAAAAAAAGCAAGAGATGGAGCTTTATGTCCCTGGTGTCTTTCTCTGGAACGCCACCGTTTGTTGTGGATTTTTCTAAAGGAAACCAATATCTATTCTGAAAATGTAAAGGTCCTTCATTTCGCTCCCGAACATCAGTTTCAGGAAAAGTTGAAGGCTTGTCCGAATGTCGATTATCTCAGTTGTGATATTGATATGCCTACAGCAATGGATAAGCAGGATATTACCGGATTAACCTATGAAGACAATCGTTTCGATATCATTTTATGTAATCATGTGCTTGAACATATTCCGGATGATTTAAAAGCAATGTCTGAATTATATCGTGTTTTAAAGCCGGGTGGATGGGCGATTTTGCAAACACCAATGCTCGACCGTTCGCAGTCGTTCGAAGACGATAGTATTACAGATGTAAAAGAAAGAGTGAGAGTTTTCGGGCAAAATGATCATGTTCGGATTTATGGGATGGATAAAAAAACAAGATTAGAGTCAGTTGGTTTCCGGGTTGAAGTTAATCCATTTGTAAGAACGGAATTATCTCAGGAAGAAATTAAATATTTCGGTTTGATGGAATCGGAAGATATCTGGATTGCCCACAAAGATTAAAAGCAAAATTATTTTCCGTCCAAAGAAGTGACTAACTTGAAACGAACATTCTCTTCTCCTTCCAAAGGAGGAGACAGCCCGAAGGGGGGTAAGCGAAGCGTACCGAGGGTGGAAAATTGTC
>JAHDHT010000422.1 GCA_020631175.1 Chitinophagales bacterium | reverse complement strand
ACAAAAGAGTCAAAGAACATTTTAAAGCTTATTTAAATCATCCAATTTTAGATACGGTTGAAAAATATATCAATGGAATGCAATACATAGAATCAATGAATGACTCTCTGTTTACGAATGATAGTTATGGATTCTATTATGCCCTAAAAATGAATGCTTGCTCTTATATGTTTAATAGTAAAGATGAAATTGTAAACAACGGTGTCATAAGAGAAATGGCTAAAGGTTGGTATCCTTTCGACCCTATGAAAGATGCTGAATTAATGAGCGATTTTGCTAAAAAATCAAATTTTAGAGCCTTTTACAAAGACAATCAAAATTATTATAATGAATTACTTTCCGTTTATAATCAGTTAAATCCAATTCAACAAATGCAAACCTGGCTGGATAATAAATTCGGCTTCTCGTATGGAAATTATTCTATTTATTTTTCACCATTAGTACACGGAGCGCATTCAACACAACAATTTTCGGATAATGGATTTAACCAAACTTTAATGTTCATTTGTCGTGCAGAAATGTCTGATAAAAATAGTCCGGTCATGAATGAATTACTGGAAAGCCGGGTCGTTTTCACAGAAATAGATCATAACTATGTTAACCCGACATCAGACAGATTTGTTGACGAAATAAATGAGGCATTTTCAGAACGATCTAAATGGGCACAAGGAGAAATTACGAGTATGTATAACAACCCATATAAAGTTTGGAATGAATATATGACCTTTGCAGTCTATAGTCTTTACGTTTCTGATTTATACTCCAAAAAAGAACTAAAAAAATTCCTTCCAAAAATGGAAGACCAAATGGCAAATGGAAGAGGTTATATTGAGTTTAAAGCATTCAACAGAGCTTTATTAAAGTTTTATAAAAAAAATAAAAGCGCTTCAGTTGATGACTGGTACCGTTACATGATTAATTGGAGTAAAGAGAAACAAAAGACTTAGTTAAATATTAAACATTCAATACCAGTACACTTTTTCTTAACGAAGCACTTAAAATCAATTAGAGTTATATTTAACTTTGACTATACAATTATGAAATACAACTATTTTTTCTTTGTCGCTCTGGTCATATTTAGCTTAACTAGTTGTTCTAATTCTGAATTAGACAAAAGCGTTGGAACTACTAAAATTCTAAATCCTACAAACAAAGTAAGACTTGCAAGAGAAATAAAATGGGAAGCATTAAATCCTGCCAGAGGAGATGCAAGTCCAAAAGCAGGTACAGTCTGGGGAGATCGAAAAAGTAAAGTCGCTACAGGTTTTCTCGCCAAATTTGTAGATGGGTTTTCTTCACCGCCGCATATACATAATGTTACTTATCGAGCTATGGTTATTGAAGGTTTGGTACACAATGATGATCCTAAAGCAGAAAATATGTGGATGCCTCCGGGGTCTTTCTGGACACAGCCTGCCGGTGAAGCACATATTACTTCAGCAAAAGGACCAAGCATAGCTTATGTTGAAATTGATAGTGGTCCGTATCTCGTTAAGCCTACAGATGAAGCATTCGATAAAGGTGAACAGCCCATTAATATCAGTAAAGAAAATATGATTTGGCTGGATGCTGCACAACTAAAACAAATAGAAAACAATAATGCATCAATGGCATTTTTATGGGAGACCAAAGAATTTACCGGTAATGCTGTAAAACTTACTAATGGCTTTAAAGGAAACATTTTAAGTGATGGTGATATATTTCATGCCGTCATTATTGAAGGAGAATTAAAATATAAAGTCCCCGAGTCAGATGAATGGAAAGTACTATACCCGGGTGCTTACTTTGGTGCCGAAAGCAAAGCCTTACATGAAATTTCAAGTGATGGATGTACCGTATATATAAGAACAAACGGGGACATCAAAATCAATTAATTCGGACAAGAAATCAATTGATTCCGATACTCTTAAAAACTGTGAAAAAAAATTAAATCCCCCACTTAGATATAATACTAAGTAAATATTTTCGTCCATATTGAAAACGATCTCTTATCATGGACAAAATCCTTGCTTTTATTATGCTTATTGCATTATTCGGTTTTTCAAACAATAAATCTGTTA
>JAHDHT010000421.1 GCA_020631175.1 Chitinophagales bacterium | reverse complement strand
GAATTGGGAAGGAATTGGTTATTCAGGTCCCTTGAATGGTAAGAAAGATAAACGACCTCCTTTACCGGTTTTGAAAACGAACGGTGCAGATATTAGCTGTGATACATTGATTATCGGAAGTGGTGCAGGTGGAAGTGTAATGGCTGCCGAATGCAGTAAGCGCGGCGAAGAAGTAATTGTGTTAGAAAAAGGCCAATATATTCAGCCAAAGGATATGACGGAGCTGGAGTATGACATGATCAAAAAGACTTATGATTCGGCGGGTGCTTTAGCAAGTGAGAATGGACATATGAGTGTGTTTGCCGGTTCTTGTGTGGGAGGAGGAACAACGATTAACTGGGCCGGTTCTTTTCGTACGCCGGATTTTGTTTTAGATGAATGGTCGAAAGAACATTTTAATCCTCAATTTACCGATGCTGAATATGATGGATGTTTTGAGCATGTCGAAAAAAGAACAAGCGTAAATAAAAGTTATAAAGAACATAATCTTCAAAATGAAGCTTTAAAAAACGGCGCTGAAAAGCTGGGCTATTTATTTAAAGACATTCCAAGAAATATTAAAACCAGTAAATCGAAAGACTTTTTTAAGCAACAAGGCTTTATGGGCATTGGTGATCCTTATAGTCATAAGCAAAGTGCTTTGGTTACCTTTTTGGAAGACGCTGCAGATAAGGGCTGTAAAATTTTACCGGATACTGAGGCACTTCAGATTATTCATAAAGCAGGAGAAGCCCAAGGAGTAATGGTGCGGGAAAAGACTGCTGACGGTAAGACTAAGAGCTATACGATTTTCTGTAAAAAATTGGTTGTTTCATGTGGCGCAGTGCATACCCCTGCCTTATTAAAGCGTAGTGGGATGCAACATCCTTTTATTGGCAAAAATCTGACCTTACATCCTGTGATTCCTGTAATGGCAGAATATGAAGAAAAGTCGGAACCATGGTACGGACCTATGATGAGTATTGTGGTGGATGAATTTAATCAGCTGGATGGAAATTTTGGTTATAAAATAGAAACACCTCCGGTACATGCCGGAATGATTTCTTTAGCGATGCCATGGTTAAATGGAGAAAATGCTAAAGAGATGATGACGCTTGCTCCTCATCTTGGGACCTTTATTGTTTTATGCCGTGAAAAATATGGTGGTGAAATAAAATTAAGTAAGGAAGGAAAACCGGTTATTCATTATAAATTAAATGACTACGATTTAAAACATTTGTTGCATGGTGCAAATTCTGCTATGCGGATTCATAAAGAAGCTGGTGCAAAAAGAGCAGCTGTTGTGCATCAGGATTTTGACTGGCATCGAATGAATAATGATCTGGATACTTATATGGGAATGACACGCAGAAAAAAATGGAAAACGAATTATTTTCCTTTATTTAGTGCGCATCAAATGAGTAGTTGCAGAATGGGTGGAATGAATGAAACCTATCCGGTTGATCCAACAGGTAAACTGCGGGGATTTAAAAATATTTATGTTGCAGACGCAAGCGCATTTCCGCACGCAAGTGGTGCGAACCCTATGCTGAGCGTTCAGGCATTGTCATATTATATCGCACAACAGATGCCTTAATATGCTGAGGGTAAAAGGTCTTTATCATCGTTATAAGAATCAGCGAAATTATACGCTAAGTAATTTAAATTTCAATTTAGCTGAAGGTTCTTTTTTAAGTATTATTGGTGAAACAGGTTGTGGTAAAACGACTTTATTAAAATGTATTGCTGGATTTGAATCGCTTACAAAGGGAAGGATATTGTTAGATGGAGAAAAGGTTTTGGGTCCTAAAGAACAGTTGATTCCCGGTCATGCAGCAACTGCTTTGGTTGCGCAGGATTTTAATTTAATGTTGAAGCATAATGTAATTGATCACTTAGAATATCAATTAAGGAAATTTAATATTGATGCTACAAAAAAGTTATTGAAAAGTACATTAGATCAGTTTAGCCTGTATGCTCACCGTAATTCACCGGTTTTAAGTTTGAGTGGCGGGCAACAACAAAAGTTGGCTTTAGCTTCTGCCTTTATTCGTCGGCCGAAAATCATTCTCTTAGACGAGCCATTTA
>JAHDHT010000420.1 GCA_020631175.1 Chitinophagales bacterium | reverse complement strand
GAGTGAAAACAACGATCAAATAACATTAAATGTGCACGATCTGCATCCCGGTTTTTATTTGTATGAAATCATTCAGATAGATGGAAGTATTAAGCAAGGTAAGTTTTTGATCCGCTGGTAAGGGCGAATTAATTCGCCCCTACTTTGATAGAGCCGACTTAAGTCGACTCTACTTTATAAATTTTCGAATATATTTTTTTCCATCAAATGAAAGCTCTACAAAATGGACTCCTTTCTCTAAGAATGAAACATCCATAGTTAGATATCCAATACCAGAACTATGATTTATTCTTTTTGTAATTGTAGGTTGGAGTCCTGTTGAATTTATTACATTAATAAATAATTCTTGACTCTTTTCAAATGCATAAAGAACTGTCAAATTATCGACTACAGGATTAGGCATTAATGAAATTATACCAACTTGCTCTAAGCCTCTGCTTATTGATACAATGCCAAGTAATGATTCTTGTTCATTAAACTTTATTTCAGACAACTTATAATAAGTAGTTCCTTTTTCTTTTGCTTCAGCATCTAAGTATTCATATTCTTTAATGTAGCTTAAATTATTAAGTGCTTGTACTCTGTAGATTTCATCGAAATTTAGACCATCAGTAGAACTGCTTAAAATATATTCGTTTACATTGTTTTCTAATTCTGTTGCCCACTTTATTAAATTACCATTTTTTTTTGCTTCTACGGTTAGTGAGATTAAATAAATCGGAACTAAAACACAGTGATGGAAATCTTGAAATTCGGATTCACAAAAATTATTGTCTTGAACATTAAGCTCAAATTCACAATTGTTTACGCAATTAAGGTCAATAAATAATGTGTCATTAATTCCAATCGAATCTTCATAAAATGAACTTGTTAAATGATAAAGTTGTGAAGAGTCTATTTCAGGTAAACCACCATTAACTTGTATTTGGTAGGTTAATTCATTAGTAATCGGATCGCAATCCGTTTCAGCATAGACTTGTACAGGTCTCAAAAAATTTATCGGAATAGTATTACTAGTAGTTAAACAAGAATCATTAAAATCAGGAATGCCACTTTCAGTGTTTAAAAGAATACCAAAAGCAGTAACATAAACTGTTTGCCCTCCCAAATCATTAACTAAAAAGTTACCGAATGAAACAATATTCGAATAATCAGTTAATCCTTCCCAATTAATTCCGGGCACATCATGCCATATATAAAAAACCTGTTGCCCATCCTCTAATAAAAATTCATCTGCCTCTACAACAACTGTATTTTCAAAGCAAACATTATATCCTCCTTCTGCAATAGTCAGCACCCCCGCTTCCGCATAACAATCATCTCCCTGAGCAAAAGCGGCATTAAAAAAACAAAAGAAATTTAGTGTGCAAAAAATGTACAGGTTTAGGTTTTCATAGCAATGCATGTTGTTTTAACGAAAAGGAGTTTCAAAAAATTATCTGCAAATAAGAAAAAGAAATCCGAATTTTCCCGAGCAAAGCCGAGGGAACTTTTGGTTCGAAAACGAATACGTTTACAAACAAAAAAAAATTCTTGTCTACGCTCGAAATATTTTGAGTAAAACAGTGTAGAGTCGACTTTACCCAAAAAAAGTAGGGGCGAATTAATTCGCCCCTACAAAATATCATTGCGCCTTAGCGCCATTGCGGTAAAAACGAAGTCCGAAAAAATAATCCGTCATCCGTCATTCCACATTCGTAATTATTTAATCACCTTCGCACTCACCACAGCATCAGCAGTAGCAATCTCCAACATATAAACACCACTCGCTAAGAAGCTCGTCGGTACCTGAATGCTGTTTAAGCCATTCTGAATTTCAATGGTATAGTTCATTACGATTCTGCCGCTCACATCTGTAAGTGTCAAAGAACTCGTACCAACTTCAACACCGCTGATAACTTCTAATGTCAATAAGCTTGATACCGGAACAGGATATAAATTCGAAATCACTAATCCGCTTGATTCACCTCTTGTTACAGAAACATATCCGGCAATCGCCTGACTACCGTCAAAATCAGTTTGCTTTAATTCGTAAATCGTTGTACCACTCGCAGCATTACGATCTAAGAAGT
>JAHDHT010000419.1 GCA_020631175.1 Chitinophagales bacterium | reverse complement strand
AATCCTCTTTGAATGCTGTTATATCCTGATTCAGGGTCTAGACCAAATCCATAATCAATCCGTATATTTGTTCGTTCACTTTCATTGATATTGACTCTTAATCCTCCTCCTGCAGCAAAGTGGAATCCACCATTTGCATTGCTATCTAAAAATTTATCTTCTCCATAAACTGTTCCGGCACTTGCGAATGCTACGAAACCAAATCGCCAAAATAAAGGATGGCGGTATTCTGCCTGCAGAGATGTAGCATGTCGGTCAAGATAGGTTCGCTGAAAATATCCACGCATTAAATCTTTCCCACCCAAAAAAGAAGAAGCATGAGGAGGAAGAGAATCATTAGAAAATCTGAATTGTTGAAATAGTCTGAAGGCTAAAACATTGTGGCGTTCTTTATTTAATTCAATAAAATGCCTTCCATCCAAAGCAAAAGTAGAAGCATTAAAATCACTTCCAATTGCCTTTAAAAAATTGATATTATTCAGCCTCATGAAACTGCCATTGTAGGTATTGAATTGGTTATCTCTTCGGTCAAAAAGTAATTGAAAACCAACTCCTGAACGAATACCAACTTGTTGTTCAAATAAATCAAACGAAGAAAACGGATCCGTTTCAGGTTCCATATTTGAAAATGTTCCATCGCTATTATTGCGGATATAAACTGAATCGGGAACGATGCTTAAATCCCACAAATATTCAAATTCAACTGCCGGACCAATATATAATCCATCCGAGATATTAAACAGAACAGTATTTTCAAAATAGATTTTTTGCTGTTTATAACGCAAATAATTTATGGTATCAGAAACAAGCTCGTCTTTGCGATTTGTTGTGTAGTCAATAAATGCGTTTTCCGGCTGATTACCATAGCCATAATAACGGTCAGACTCTTTTTTGTAATAAGCAAGGCCTAGAATCCGCAGTTTGTCTTCAGGTAAAAACAATTGCCAAACCGGTTGTGATATAATTTGATTTCGCGTGGTAAACACTAATGAAGATCGTACCTTCGACATACTTACAGAAGGGTCGCCATTAGCCAGATCAAAATCATAATCTCCAATTACGCCGATAGTAAATCCGGTTTCAGGAGTATAGCTTATTGCCGGAAGTGGTGTGATTTTACCTTTTCTCTTATTATTGGTTTCTTCATCGGTATCCTGGGCAAGAAGCCCTGTAGAAACAAAGAATAAGAGCGTATAGATTATAATCCTTTTCATAGCTTAAAGGTAATTTAATTCGATTGTCTTTTAATCGTACAAAAGAACTAATTATCGCTATTTAATTACTCTTTCAATGATTTTAATATTCCATCTTAAGATTTATTTTTGCAGACAAATACATTAACATGGGAAGAGCATTTGAATTCAGAAAAGCAAGAAAATTTAAGCGATGGGCAGCAATGGCCAAAATCTTTACCAAATTAGGTAAGGAGATCACAATGGCAGCTAAAGAAGGTGGTCCGAATCCTGAAGCTAATCTTCGTTTAAGAACAGCGATTCAGAATGCAAAAGCGGCTAATATGCCTAAGGATAATGTCGCAAGAGCAATAAAGAAAGCTACCGATAAAGACTTTACCAATTATAAAGAAATCACTTATGAAGGCTATGCTCCACATGGAGTAGCGGTTTTCGTTGAGGCTATGACGGATAATCATGTTCGTACTGTAGCTGATGTACGATCATACTTTAATAAAACAGGCGGTACTTTAGGTACATCTGGTTCTGTTGAGTTCTTGTTTGAACGTAAGTGCTTTTTTCAGATTGAGAAAAAAGAAGAGATCGATTTAGAAGAGCTCGAATTCGAATTGATTGATGCCGGTTGTGAAGAACTCTTTGAAGAGTTTGATGAGGAGAAAAAGATAGATAAAATTGTTATTTACGGAATGTTTCCAAACTTCGGAAACCTTCAAAAGAAACTGGATGAAATGGGCTATGAAGTAATCACTTCAGGATTTGAAAGAGTGCCTATGGATTTGAAATCTTTAAATGAAGAGCAAGAAGCAGAAGTAGATAAGTTGTTGCAAAAGCTTGAAGAAAATGATGACGTTCAAAACGTCTATCACAATATGGGCTAATCC
>JAHDHT010000418.1 GCA_020631175.1 Chitinophagales bacterium | reverse complement strand
TACAGACTGTTAATTTTCTATTCATTTAAATAGTTTCTGTTATTTTACACCCATAAATGTATTATTCTATGAAATCTATTTTATCCTCTTTACTCTCTTGTTTCCTTCTTTGTAATGTAATCTTTGCGCAAGTTGGACCCTATGAATTTTCTACTTTTACCGACGATTTCGAATTTCTCGAAGGTGCGGTCGACGCCAACGGCGGAAACACCTGGGATGATCCGGATGTTTCTATTCCGGTTGGTTTCGAATATCAAATGCTGGGAGAAACCTATAATTCAATTTTACTTTCTTCACTCGGTTTAGGTGGATGGTTGATTCCTTACAGCGGTTCAGGTACACCGGCTTCTTTTCCAATCATTATGGCCTATGCTTCCGATTTAGTAGATATCAACTGGGATTTTGAAAATTTCAGCGGATCTCAACCCGGTGGTGGATCACCGCTCTCTTATAAAACAGAAGGAACTCCCGGAAATCAAATTTTTAAATTAGAATATCGAAATGCAGGGTTTTATAATGAGCTTTCTTCTGAAGATACTATACCGGATAACATCATTAATTTACAATTCTGGATTTATGAAGCAACAGGAAGTTTTGAAGTAAGATTTGGTGATTCAAATATAATCGATCCGGGTGTACATGATTTTAACGGTCCCCTTATAGGCTTGATTTCTAATGCGGATATTTCTACCTATCCGGATACTACGATCGATACGCTATATTTTTTACAAGGCGCTCCTGAAAATCCGACTATAGATACCGAAACCGGTTATTCAGGTTTTAATAATTTGTATTACAATAATGATGTTTTAACAGGAGATCCTATAAGTGGAACAGTTTATCGTTTTCAATTAGGCGAAGAACCTGTAAGTACTTTTGATTTATTGGATGCAACAATTGATGTCTTTCCAAGCCTGACAAATGACTTCGTAAATGTTCGTACAGATGAACAAATCAGTGTTCAGGTTTTCGATGTTCAGGGTAAATTATTGCAAACTCAGTTGGCAGAACAACAAAGTATTTTACAGATTGATTTAAGTAATTATGATAATGGAAATTACTTTATTAAAGTAATTTCAGAAAATGGATATGCTGTAAAACAAGTAATTAAACAATAGCTTAAAGTTTAAGCATAAAAAAAGCCGCAATAATTTATTGCGGCTTTTTTTATTTCATTATATAGTGAATTAGTTAAAATCCAAAAGTTCAATATCAAATACTAAAACAGAGTAAGCAGGGATTTTTGCTCCCATTGCTCGCTCACCATATCCTAAATGCGAAGGAATTAATAAAGTACCTTTACCACCTTTTTTAAATAAAGGTATTCCGGTATCCCATCCCTGAATTACTCTTCCCTGACCTAAAGGAAATTCAAAGGGTCTGTTACGATCTTTAGATGAATCGAATTTTGAACCGTCCAATAATGTTCCGGTATAATGTACTTTTACTGTTTGTCCTTTTGTTGGATTAGCTCCGCTTCCCGGCTCGTCAATCACATAGTATAATCCGCTTTCCAAACGCTCCGCCTTAAGGCCATTCTTTTCGATATAGGCTTTAATGGCTTTATCGTCATCTGCTCTTTGCGTTTTTGTTTTAGCTTCTCTTTCTCTTTTGATGTCTGCTTCAGAAGCAACACTGATCATTTTTACGGTATATTTCAACTGATCTCCGGCATTTAAATATTTAGGCAGATTATCTCCATAAACGGAATCTGCAACGACAACAAATGTTGCACTATCTCCTTCCGAAAGATTTTCGAACCCTTGATTTAAGGCTCCTCTGAATAAAGTGTTCGAAAGTTTTAATTCTAAAGGACGATTATTTCTAAACGTACTGTAAATTAAAGAGTCTTCCATTGTAGCATAAGAGATATGCATTTTTAAAAAATCACCAATACTGGCATTGTCTCCTGAGGCATCATTATGAATCTGATATTTTAATCCATTATCTGTTTTTTTGTAGCCATCGCCTGAATTACATGCTGCAACAAAAAACAACAAACATAAGCCTGATAAAAAGTAATTGAAGTGTTTCATAATATTTATTGATTTAAAGCTTCTTTATATTCCGGTAAAA
>JAHDHT010000417.1 GCA_020631175.1 Chitinophagales bacterium | reverse complement strand
TTATACACACGGTTCGGGTCTGGGTTTTCCAGCATACGTTCAATACCATTTTCATCCACCCCGATATAATAAGGTGTCAAACCCCAATCATCATAACCATGATTACGTTGCGTTCCTATTCTTAAATCATCAAAATCAGAAGCTGTAATGCTGGTTAAAGATCCCCATCGGCCTTTACCGAACTCCATATGTCCATGCACTACCTTTTCAAAGTTAGCACTCGAAGTTCTCAGCATCACACCACCTTTAAATCCTTCCAAAGAAGGATCAATCGTTTTAAAATGCATTACACCGCCAATCGCATCACTACCGTAGATTAAAGAACCCGGACCAAAAACAACTTCCGTCCGCTCGAGAATCGAAGGATCAATAGTAATTACATTTTGAAGATGTCCGCCACGGAAAATAGCGTTGTTCATGCGAACACCATCCACCACAATTAATACCTTATTTGCCTCGAAACCACGAATCACCGGGCTACCTCCACCCATCTGACTTTTCTGAATATAAACCTTACCGCTTTGCGCTAATAGATCAGCAGAAGTCTGCGGATTTTGCAGACGAACCTCCTGAGGCTTTATCACTGAAACATCCTGCGTCAGGTCGCGCACACTTTCTTTGCGTTTTGACGCTGCAATGACAAATTCATCGAGCTCAACAGCCGATTTTGTAAGTGGAATAATATATCCATCCCGTCTCAACTGCTCAATATCGAGTTCAATAGGTGTATAAGAAACATGACGAACTTTGATGGTGATGCCCACTTCAAGGTCATCAGGAATGCCGATGATACCTTGCGCATCACTTACACCGGTAAAGCCAATCTCGTTTATTTGAAGTGTTGCATTAGAAACAGGTTGAAAATCAGTAGCGTTAACGATTTGAACATCAACCTTTTGCGCAGATAATTGAATAAAGCAGAACCAAAGAGCCAGAAGGCTTAAGATCATTTTTTGGTTGCGCTTTTTATTCATGCTGTCGATTGTCTGTTTTTAGGAAGTTGAATTCGGAAAGTCGTACCTTCTCCTTCCTTACTATTTTTTACAAAAATTTTGCCATTATGGTATTGTTCAATGATACGCTTTGTAAGTGATAAACCCAAACCCCAACCGCGCTTCTTCGTGGAAAAACCGGGTTGGAAGATTGTTTTCCAGTTTCGCTGCGGAATCGCCTTGCCGCTGTTAAACAAATCAATGATGAATTCATCGTTTGATTCATTCAAAATAATCTTGATATTACCCTTTCCGTCCATTGCATCTAAAGCATTTTTCAGGATGTTTTCAGTCACCCAATCAAACAAGGGTGGGGACATTAAAACATGCGGATCAGCCACATTGTTTTCAAAGGAAAATTCAATTTTCTGGGAGGCTCGTCGTTCTGCATAAGCCATCGTTTTCTCCAATTCAAGCGCCAAATCTGTATCCACCATTTTCGGTTTCGAACCGATCTTCGAAAAACGATCGGCTATGAGTTCAAGGCGACTCACATCATTTCGAATTTCATCGGCGATACTATGTTTTCGGCCGCTGTCTTCCTCCATCATTTTCAGATGTTCAATCCACCCCATCAAAGAACTCAATGGCGTACCCAGTTGATGCGCCGTTTCTTTCGCCATACCGACCCAGACCTGATTTTGCTCCGCTTTACGCGCCGAGGAAAAAGCAAAATAACTTACCAGCAGAAAAAAACCGATGATACCCAGCTGAACCAAAGGGTAATATTTAAGCTGTCGAAGCAAAGAAGAATCACGGTAATAAATATAATTTTTCTTGTCGCCGACAATTTCAATCTCAATCGGCTCATGCTCCGAACGCATATGTTCTAAAGTGTGTTTGAGATAATCCGGGTCCCGATTAACCCGCGCCGTATCGATGTTTCGATAAGAGATGATCGTGTCATTTTCACCCGCCAAAATCACCGGCACCGTTTCATTGTCCTTAATTATTTCGAACAGAAACATAATCTCCTCATTGCCCTTGGCAAGATTCACCCGCTGCGTAGCGTTCGCCCAAAGTTCCACTTTTTTGCGCTCCTCCACAGAAATATCCAGCGCAATACGATTCGTATACCAAAGCGTGAGTGCCACAATTGCCAGCGCCA
>JAHDHT010000416.1 GCA_020631175.1 Chitinophagales bacterium | reverse complement strand
ACGACAACCCAATTGACGGGACCGTCATTTATCAGCACTATTTAGTAAATGGTTCAGACGGAAAAGTAATTAATGTTATAGAAACTGCGATACCAGGTGTAAACCGAAAAGTTATTGAGTCATTGTTGAATGATTTTCCAAAACGTTAATTTTTTTGCCAGAAAAAACATCCTTCCAAAAAATAAAAAACCCACTTCCGAAAATCGAAAGCGGGTTTATGCTTTTAAGCGTGGTATTGTTTACAATACCTTGACGTTCATTTTAACATCTTCTGTAGGACGATTTGCGCCATCGGTCGGAACCTGAGAAATTTTATCTAAAACATCCATTCCTTCCACTACTTCACCAAAAACGGTATAATCCTGATCTAAGAAAGGTGTACCACCGATTGTTTTATAAATTTCTTTTTGTTCGTCGGTATATTTAAATCCTTTTCTTGCTTCTAATGCACTTAATTCTGCATCAGAAGAAACTTTACCCTGTACCACATAAAACTGACAGCTTGATGAAGCTTTTGCCGGGTTATTATCACGAGCTGCAGCTAAAGCACCTTTCTTATGAATAAACTTAGTGTTAAATTCTGCATCTACTCTGTAACCTAAAGAGCCCATACCTAAACGCTGGCCCGGTTTAGCATCTTTAGAATCCGGATCTCCACCCTGAATCATAAAATTTTGAATCACACGGTGAAATAAGGTACCGTCTAAAGTGCCATCATTTACAATCTTCAAAAAGTTTTCTTTGTGCTTAGGCGTCTCGTCGTATAACTTCACTTTGATGTCGCCCATATTTGTACTAATCAAAACCATATTCCCTTTTTTACCCTTTTTAGCTGTTTTACCTCCGGTTGCAGTTCCTGCTTCACCGCCACCTGAATTACATGACCAAATGCTGAACATGGCAAAGATCATAATACTTAAATATTTCATTAGAATTTATTTTTTTATGCGGGCAAAGATGCAAATAAATCAACGATTCAACAACCTGACTTTATTGTCATATTTCAAATTTGAGTAACTTAAGCTTATGAAAAATCCTATACTATTTCTCTTTTTATGTGCGACCTGTTTTTTACATGCACAAAACACAGCACCCGAAGTTCAAATTAATCTTACCACTTACGACCCATCCACCCATAAAATTTATGTGGATTATATGGCGACCGATGCCGAGCATCCCGATCTGGAAAGTAGCATTACATTAAGTGCAGATACCGGAAAAACGTTTTTGTTTCCGATCGAATGGACTCAGGGAGAAGGCATTATTCCTTCCGGAGTACCGGCTACATTGGTAGCCGAAGTAAATCCTGATTCTTTAGCTGCTTATGGGGTAGATCCCTTTGGATTAATTGCCAAAGTTGTCGTTCGCGACCCGGGCGAGGTTGATATTCAGGCTATTGCAGATGCCGTAACACCGGAAGATTTAATCGATTGGATGGCTCAGGTAGAAGGCATCCGCCATCGGGTAACCGGGCTTGATCATTTAAATGATGTTCGGGCTTTGATCGCTGATGAAATGATTCAGAATGGATGGCAATACCGGACACAAGATTATGAATTTGACAACTCGAATTCTTCCAACATTATCGCCAGAAAACCGGGTCATTCCGTTGAAGAGCAGGTACAGATAATTATCGGACATTATGATTCCGTCGCTAATTCACCGGGTGCAGATGATAATGCTTCTGCTGTTTGCGGTTTGTTAGCGGCAATCAACATTTTAAGTCAGTATGAATACGAATACAGTTTAATGATGGTCGCTTTAGACAATGAAGAAGATGGCTTAATTGGTGCGTATACCTTTACCGAACAAGGGCTCGAACCATATGAAAAACCAAATGGTGTGCTCAATTTCGAAATGATCGGTTATTATACGGAAGAGCCCAATACACAGACCATACCGGCAGGTTTAGATCTTTTATTTCCTGATGCAGCAGCAGAGATTGCCGCTAATGATTTTAAAGGTGATTTTTTAATTAATGTTGGAAATGACAATTCTTCAGGCTTACAAGCACGGTTTGATTCTGTTGCGGCTGTTTATGTTCCGGATTTGAAAATTATTAGTTTATCAGTTGCGGCCACAGGCTTGATAGCCCCCGATT
>JAHDHT010000415.1 GCA_020631175.1 Chitinophagales bacterium | reverse complement strand
TGATCTCTGCAACAAAGTTAACATCACCGATCAAACAAATACCCAAAGCAATTACCAGGGTAATCAAAGAGGCATTAAAAGGTTCATTATTTTTGCCTCTTCCTTTCGCAAGGCTTCGATTGATGCCGGCGTTTGGAAAAGCTTCATCGTTAGCCAATGCCTGTAAAGTTCTTGGTGCTACCAGAATTGATCCCAATGCTGAAGAAATGGTAGCTGCCGCTAATCCGATTGGAATAACGGGACCCCACAAAGCAATTCTCGACATGATTAATTGATCTCCACTTAACAAATCCGGATGCGCTGATATGGCCAGTTTCCAGGCAATAAATACATAAACCACCATTCCAAATAAAGTCGCACCCAAAGTACCTAGCGGAATACTTTTAGATGGATTTTTAAGATCTCCCGATAAACCGACACCTGCCGTCATTCCGGTAAATGCCGGGAAAACGATAGCAAAAACAAGGAAGAAGGACTTCGGATTATCTGTTACACTTCTCAGCCAATTGGCAGTTTCATATCCTTCCACCGGTGAGCCTAAAAAGAACAAAACCAATGAAGCAAATAGAATAGCCACTACTACATATAATGCTTTAACGCCAAGGTCCGCCCCTTTTGTTAAGATCAAAATTCCTAATAAGGCCAATGCCGGAATGCTAATAAATCGTTTATTCAGCCATTCATAGCCATAATGATGCAGCAATGGATCAAAGGCTTCGGCAAGGGCGATAATATAAAAAGCGACAGATATGGCCTGCGATAAAAACAATGCAATTCCTATTGTCGCACCAATTTTAAAACCGAATGAACGGGAAATAATGAAGTACTCTCCTCCCCCTTCCACTTTTTGATTCGTAGCAATTTCAGCAATCGCCATCGCAGTGGGAATAGTAACTAAATGTCCGAGTAATACGATAAAAACAGTTCCCAGAAAGCCTACATTTCCGACAGCATAGCCGAATCTCAAAAAGAGAATGGCTCCCAGAATGGTCGAGATAGCAGTAAAAAATACGGGGGCAGTTCCAAAGCCTGCGGATCTGTTTGGATTAACCTGACTCATCGGCGGTAAAAATAGAAAAGATTTTTTAATGAGAAGGCAGATTGAAGGATCGAGGGGCGAGGAGCGTGGAATAGTTCTCAAGAGAAATCGAAAAGAATAAAACCCGGCACCTCGCTCCACGCACCATACCTATACCTAACCGTAAAATATATATCTTGCCTCTATGAAACGAATCGGTATCATTTCCGACACCCACAGTTATTTTTATCCGAAAATAAAAGAGCATTTCGCTGAAGTTGACCTGATCTGGCATGCGGGTGATATCGGTGATATGGAAGTCTTTTATCAGTTAGACGATATAGCTCCTACCCGTGCCGTTTGGGGAAATATCGATCATTCACTCGCCAGAAGAATGCTAAATGAAAACGAGATTTTCATGTGCGAAGATGTCAAAGTAATGATTCGCCATATTGCCGGCTATCCGGGGAGATATAATTTAACCACAAAAGAATTAATAGAAGCTGAAAAACCAGATTTGGTTGTGGTCGGACATTCACATATTTTAAAAGTGATTTACGATAAAGAATTAAAACACCTTCACATTAATCCCGGTGCTGCCGGAAAAGTCGGTCTGCATAAGATATGTACTTTAATAAGACTGACAATCGACGGGAAGGATATGAAAGATCTAGAAGTAATTGAGTTTAGTCGAGGTAACTGACCAAAGGTCATTATGAGTGTAACGAAGGATCTTTCGAATTTGAGATTTGAGATTTGTAAGGTGTACATTGAATTAACATAAAATCTAAACAAAAACTTATTTCATTTTAATTATGGCTAAAAACTATACTTCATCCAATTTTGAATTTGAGTTTGACACTTGAATTTATACTCAAGAAGCTCGCATCTATAAAATTGAACTTGTCAATTGCACTTGATTCTTGAACTTTTATCCGGGCAACGGCCGGGCTGGCGGCTCATACGCACTAAGTCTTTGCACTTTGTTTTTTACTTTTTCACCGGCTTTTCTCCGGCAGCCGCTAAAATAGTAAAAACGGCAGGCTCATCCTTAGAGGGTACCGCCTTCATCCCTGTTGCGAAGAT
>JAHDHT010000414.1 GCA_020631175.1 Chitinophagales bacterium | reverse complement strand
ACAGGTTGTTCGGGTGATGGATACATTTATGTTGCTCCTTCCGGTACAGTATATAATGAAAGCAATCCATCAGGAAATGAAGTTTTAACAGATGCAAATGGTTGTAATTATAATCTTGATGTAAATTTAACTTACAATACATTAACACCTGACATTAATGAATCTTATGTAGGTTGCTCAGGGGATGGATACACCTATACCTCACCGTCCGGGACTGTTTACAATGAATCTAATCCTTCCGGTTCTGAAACACTTCAAGACTCAAATGGATGCGATTATAATGTTACAGTTAATTTAAATTATCAAACCTTAACTGCCGACATTACCGAAACTTACAATGGATGTTCAGGTGATGGATATATCTACACTGCACCAAATGGAGCAGTGTATAATGAAGTAAACCCTACAGGTACAGAAGTATTAACGGATGCTAATGGTTGTGATTATAATTTAACAATAGACTTATTTTATGCCGCACCGAATGATTTAGCTTTTACATTACCGCAAGATATTTGCGAAAATGATTTGGCTGTTTCTCTTCCTTCCAATTCAAATGGGGGAGTTGCAGGAATTTGGGATATTTCAGTTTTAGATCCGGCTAATCAGGGCGGAAATACGCTTACTGCCATATTTGTTCCCTCTACTGGTTGCTACAATGATTTTACTTACAACTTAAATGTAAACTCAATTCCTCAAATAAGTGCAAGCGTTACGGATGCTACTTGTGGTGAAGACAATGGGGAAATAGTTTTAAATGTTACAGGTGGTGATGGCAATTATTCATTTAATTGGTCGCATGATGCGAGTTTGAATAATTCAACTGCTACTGATCTTGCTTCCGGTGTTTCCTATACGGTAACCGTTACTGATGGCAATTCTTGTTCAGAAGTTTATACAGTAGGTATTAGTGATATCGGTGCACCGGATATTATCGAAGGAACACCTCAAACAGCAGGATGCGGTCAAAGTGACGGTAGTATTACAGGCAGTTCAGCAAGCGGTGGAAATGGTGGGCCATATAGTTATGAATGGTTAAACGATCAAAACATTACAGTAGGTAATAATCAAGATCTTACGAATGCTTTGGCTGGCACATATACCTTAGTTGTAACTGATCAAACAACAAACTGTCAGTCTAGTACATCGATTATAATTCCTGAAGCAATTCCTCCAAGTTTAAATTCTGCTACGACTGTAAATTCCAATTGTGGACAAGCAGATGGTAGTATTAATCCGGTGACTGTTAATGGCGGATCGGGTAATTATAGTTATCAATGGACAGACAACAATTCAAATATTGTCGGGACTAATTCAAGTGATTTAACCAATGTAGGTACAGGAACCTATACACTTACCGTTACAGATATGAATACTCAATGTCAGGTAAGTACAAGTGCTACGATATCAGAAAACGACCCATTAATTCTTCAAATTGGTATACCTACAAATAGTAATTGTTCTGATGCGGATGGAAGTATTTCAGCAGGATCAATTTTAAATGGTTCTGGAAATTACACTTATGAATGGACGGATATAAACGGAAACCCTGTAGGGTCGAATGCATTCGACCTCTTTAATGTTCCGGAAGGAACTTACACATTAAATATAACTGATAATGCTACTGGTTGTTCAGAAACGGATCAGGTAACAATAAACAATAACCCGGCACCACAGCTAACAATCGGAACAGCAACAAATGCAAACTGCGGTAATGCTGATGGTAGCATTTCAGCCGGTAGTATTAATCTGGGTTCTGGAAACTTTACATATGCATGGACAGATGCAAACGGCAATTCAGTAGGATCAAATTCTTTTGACCTTTCTAATGTACTTTCAGGTACTTTTACGCTAACACTCACTGATAATCAAACCGGATGTGTGGTAAGTGAATCTGAAATAATAGGAGAAAATGATCCACCGGAATTAGTTGTAGGAAACACTAATTCATCTACTTGTGGAGAAGCAAATGGTAATGTTGAAGTTTCGACAGTATCGAATGGTTCAGGAGTGTACACCTTTGTATGGACAGATTCTAACGGTCAACAAGTAGCAAATACTTCAGAACTCGAAAATGTATTATCAGGAACATATACGCTTACCGTTAC
>JAHDHT010000102.1:5446-13344 GCA_020631175.1 Chitinophagales bacterium | reverse complement strand
TGCTCATAATTAGGAACAATTAATGCCGAAACAAATTTACGGTTATTCCCTAGAACCATCACCTGATCGATATATAGTGAATCCTTCAATTTATTTTCTATAACTTGAGGCGCAACATATTTTCCGCCTGAAGTTTTAAATAAGGCTTTCTTACGGTCCGTAATTTTCAGGAAACGATCATCAATCCACTCACCAATATCACCGGTGTGAAACCATCCTTCTTCATCGATCACTTCATTGGTTAAATCCGGTTTATTATAATAACCCTTCATTACATTCGGACCTTTTATACAAATTTCTCCATCCTCAAAAATCTTTACTTCTATTCCCGGAATAGGAATTCCTACTGTACCAAATTTATATCCACCCGGTTCATAACGATTCACAGAAATTACCGGTGATGTTTCACTCAAACCATATCCTTCCCGAATCGGAATTCCTGCAGCAGAAAAAATCTTACCTAACTTTGGGTTTAAAGCGGCGGCTCCGGTTACAATTCCTTTTATATTTCCACCCAAAGCTTCCTGCCATTTTGAAAAAACGAGCTTTCTCGCCATTCGCAATTTTAATTTCCCTTCATCTTCTTCTTTGTAATTTAAACCTAAGTCATGAGCCCAATTAAATAACTTCTTTTTTACACCTGTTAATTCCATGCCCCTTGCCATTATTTTTTCATAAACTTTTTCAAGTAAGCGCGGAACGGCTGTAAAAAAATATGGTTTGATTTCTTTTATCTCTTCTGCAATTGTATCCAGATTGGAAGCAAAGTAAACAGGATTTCCTACCGCCAGATATCCATAAACCGTCATACGTTCAAATATATGACTCAATGGAAGGAAGGAAAAAACGGGTTTCCCTAATTCAAACGGAATTATAGAAATAGTAGCCTTTATATTACTTATAATATTATAATGTGAAAGCATAACCCCTTTAGGGTTTCCTGTTGTGCCTGAGGTATATAATATTGTTGCTAAATCATGCGGATGGATGGCATTTTTTATAGACTCTAAATCATTGTGTAAATCATTGGTTAAAATAGAATCCCACTGATGCCAATGTTCACTTTTATCAATAGAATAAATTTTTTCAAGATCAGGGCATTCGCTTTTGATTCCATCCAATTTTTCGCAAAGCTCTATTGTTTCAGCAAAAACAATTTTGATGGAGGCATCATTAAATATAAATGCATATTCTCTTTCTGAAATAGTGGGATAAACGGGAACCAATATAGCTCCTGTTTGCTGAATTGCCAGGTCGATAATTGTCCACTCGGGTCGACTATTTGAAACCAAGGCTATTTTATCATTTTTCCTGACACCTGCATTAAGCAATGCACTGGAAAGTTGATTTGCTATGCTGATCACATCATCAGTTGACCATTTTTTCCAGACACCATTTCGCTTTGCAGCAAGGCAATCAGGAAGGCTTTGTAATTCTTTTTGATAATGGGGTAAATCAAACAATCGGGTAAAATCCATGCCCAAAATTAAGCATAGCTAAGCAAGTGCCAAAGCCGAATTGTTTTTCTTTTGTGTAATTATTTTTACAAGGCTGTTTGAAAAATTACTTATTGTAAAATTTTGAGCATGCATTAATGCTGCATTTGCCATTTTGTTGTAAACTTCAGGGTTTGAATATAAAGTATCCAAATGCTCTGTCATTTTACTGATATTACGACTGTCGCATTGAAAACCTTGTTGTCCGTGATCTACAATTTCTGCAATCCCACCTACTGGCGGTACAATAACCGGTTTACCATATTGCATTGCTTCCAGAGCAGTCATACCAAATGTTTCATTCCATTCACCCGGAATAGAACAATTTAAAACAACATTTGCTTTTCTGTAAAAAGGATGTACATTTTTTTGTTTTGGATAAAGATTTAAATTGAACGGGATTTTCTCTTCTTTCAAAAATGAAGCTATTTCTTCCTTACTTGCATTTAAAACCAAATCGAAAGTCATATTTATATTCTTACGCGCCAGTTCAATAAATTCGAATACACCTTTATATGCTTTTAATGAGCATAACATTAAAACCCTGAAATCATTTTCATTTTCATTTAAACTGTAAAAGGCTTTACTTTCTAAAATAAATTTTTCCGATAATGCATTATAGACAGTATGATTTTCCGGTCTTTTCATTGGTTCCTGATTATGTAAAAATTTGGAAACATATATTGCATCATCAGCACAAAAATTAACCACTCCAAAAAGAAAAGACTTTAAGGCTTTCGGTTTTATCGAAGTTTCGTGAATATGGTAAATCACTTTTTTAGCTAAAATTTTACCTGCAATTGCAGCACCAAACGGTAACACTGTATTTATATATATTCTTACATCTCTCTTTCTATACTTAAATAAATAAAAGAATATCCAGATTTGACTTTTAATTAGATTCCATAATGTTTTTAGTTTACTCGAAGACCAGTTATACTTAAAAAAAGTGTATTCTAATCCGGCGATATCACTTAAAAAACCTTCGTTTCCTTCAGAGGTCAATAGCTCAACCTCATAACCTTTTTGTAGAAATCCATTAATTGCCTGAGACAGAACCAGTGGACTCCCACTGTAGTCGTTCAGCTGATGGATGCAAATTATCTTTGGCTGTTTCATTCTTTGTTACTTTTTTATAAACCGATTCAATTACTTCGCTTTTTAAAGACCAGCGAAATTTGTTTTCATAATGTTCAGTAGCTGCAAGCTGCATTTTTAACTGAATATTTTCGTTCAAATACAAATGCTTTAAGGCATCTGAAAATTGGTTTAAACTTCTATTATAATTTGAATAGGGAATTTTAATGGCGCAATCATCATTGACTAATTCGCCGGGACCGTAATTGTCATAACAAATTACCGGCACACCATAAGACAGAGCTTCAGGAACGACCATTCCGGCACCTTCATGGGAAGGAAATAAAAATACATTTGACTGTTGATATAATTTTAAAAATTCTGCCTGTGGCATCCATTCAATAAAATCGACAACATCACTTATGCCGAGCGTATCTGCTAATTGCTTCAGCATATTTTTATCCGGACCTTTTCCAACCAGTTTTAACCGAACATTATTTTTTTGACCATCATCAAGTGATGAGTAAAATCTATGAAACGATTTGATACTCATATCCATCCCTTTCAAAGAAACAAATCGACCGACAGATAAAACATTAAAACCTTCATGCTTAATTCCTTTTGTTTTATTTGCTTCCTTAGCAGCGATCGCAGGAATAATTGTGAAATTATCTTTTAAGCGAAGTTTCTCAATCACACTACTATTAATAATCAAAATATGATCAGCATTTTTTTTAGTTAACCATAATAATGGATCTAAATTCCAGAAGCTCCATTTTGCAAAAGCATTTAACTGGTTTTTCAATCTTACCTTCCATCCATAAGATGCTTTTAAATATTCATCCGGCACAACTGGATGATGCCCGATTGGCCCCCAGACAAATGGCTTTTTAAAAATCCATAATAATGAAGGTGCCCAATCATTATGAAAATTAAGTTGATGTACTATATCAAATTTTAATTTATTCAAAAGAATAAAAAACGGAAGAAAAAGCTGCCACATATAATAATAAATTAAGGCTCCCTTTTCCTTGCGTTTCCACCAACGCATCCAGTATGGCGTATCGTAATATTTAAATTGAATATTGTCGGCCTCCGGAATATTATTTTCTTCAAGATATCTTTCAATTTCACTTTGATTATTCTCTCTCGTAATTGCAATAACTTTTTGCGTTTTCGCAATCTGAACTAACCAATTCCAACCCGTCCCATCTTCAGAACCTTTATATGGATTTATAGCATATGCACTAACTAAAACCGTTTTCATATTGCTCTTTTTAAATTGTTATTCTTTTGTTTTAATACTTTGGCCGGCACACCTCCGATAATCACATTATCCGGAAATGATTTATTTACAACTGCACCGGCTGCAATAATGCAGTTATCTCCAATGCTTACACCATCAAGAATAGTTACTTTAGCACCGATCCAGCAGTTTTTCCCGATCTTAATCCCTTGTCTGTTTACGCCTTGTGAACGAATTAGTTTGTCTGCATCTTCGTAATTATGATTTTCCGGATGGCAGCTCAGGTATTGACCTATTATACAATCATCTCCAATCTCTAAACCACCTGCTCCACCCAGATAAGCATATTCACCAATTCCTACATTATTTCCGATTTTGATAAATGAACCTAAGTGGTTAAACGAAGTACTGCAAATTACCCGGCTAAAGTCGCCGATGCTAACATTATCACCAAACAAAACACCCTCTTTACCAAGGCCACTTATTCTCACATAAGATCCAATTTTGTTCCACTTTCCAAAGCGAATTTTTTTCTTGTCAAACAATTGCACTCCTCTTCCAATGAAAAGTTTCCCTTTTCCCTTCCCAGCAAAATGCAGTCCTCTTAAAAACTCGCCTAATTTTTCCTTCATTAAGTCTCTTAAGGTACTTCCGGAAATTTGAGGATCAAATTTAAAATCAGGATTTCTGAATTGAATAATTTTTTGAATGATCGCTTTCATTAGATTAAAGCTTTTATGCTGTTAATAATATTAGCCTCTGTTTTCTTAAAATCCAGATTAGTAATCGGCAAGTATTTTTCTTTTCTATATCGATTTCTGAATTCATTGAAAATATTCAGATACGAATTTGTCATCGATTCAATTTCCAATTTGCTTAATTCCTGCTTTCTTTCAAGAATAATTTCTGTTGGTGCATAAAGGAAAAAGTTAACAGCCGGTTTATGTACAAAGCGATAAGCGCTTTTAACCAAACTTGAATTAATATTGATATTTGATCTTTTTGAATCAGCAATAAAGTCAAAATAATAACGATCGTAAATAACAATGTATCCTCTTAATATATACTTAAAGTAAACGACCCACTGACCGAAAAAGTAATCTGCATAGTAGTAACAAAAACGAAGTAAAGAAGACAAAACAGATGCATTCTCTCCACTATGTGGTAATTGTTCTGCAGCAATTGATTCTGCTTTTGCTTTACCGTGAATAAAAGAAGATAAAATAGGTAAGATAGAAGGTCTGTGTCTTAGTAAGACCGTTTTCTTTCTGAATTTCTCTTCTAATTCTATTCTGATATTATCTATGGTAGTACTTTTACCTGCGCCATCAACTCCGCTAAATGAAATTGCAAAGCCTTTGCTGCCTAAATATCTTTTAATTGTGTCTTTTAGATAATTCACTTTATTATATATTTTACTTTTTTGTTTATTGAAAGATTTAGAACTCACCGATTGAATTATCTTTCTTTTTGCTTCCGATTGAAAATGTTCTAATGTTTCCCAATCGGCTCCATATGCAAAATTGATCTGGGTTACATTTTCAGGTTCAATACCAAGAACATTCAACTTTCTTTTGAACCAGGATAAATATTTGGTTGGAATACCGCTATTATTTAATTGATAAAAACAAGCTGTATACAACATATCGTCGATCGGATGAATCGTTTTCACTCCATTATAATGCTGTACACATTTTTTCAAAACAGTTGCTGTATCAAAAAGCACTAAAGATTTCCACTTTGCCTGATGAATAAAATCCACTTCCAGAAAGTCTCCGTTTTTGAAATGGATTCCAATTATTTTCATAAATGAAAAAGACTGAACACTTAATCTTTCGATAGAAGCATTTTCGTAAAAAGAGTCAATACAATCTCCCGCATCTGCTTCACCAATTAAAATATCAAGGTCTTTATTTTCTTCTAAAGCTGTTAAATCTTCTGCAGTATTTTTCATTACGCCATAAGCAACACTTTTTTCATTCAACTGCTGAAAGAAACTTTTTAGAAATTCCTGTCGCAAAGAAGAAGGGCTGCACAACACGTCTTTTAAATTATTTAGTTGTTTAACCCAAACATTAATAATGGTGTTTGCCTGACGATGTAACTTTTCCTGATTTAAATAAATTGTAAAATAAACTGAACTAACAGACAATAAATACAACATATGATACAGATCGAAATCGATTTGCAATTCTCTATACCATACAAAAACGTTTAACTGTTGTTCGAGTCTTTGTAATTTTTGATTTATATTTTCTTCATTTCCATTCTCTACCATTACCGTTTGCTGGTAAATAAAATGAAAAGCATCGTAAAGGAGTGGATAAAAATCACCCGACAATTCAAAATCGTACAGATATAATTCATCTTCACAACATTTCATATTCCATGGTGTAAAATCACCATGTGCATTTGAGGCATATATAATCTGATCTCTATTAAGACTTGACTTTACTTTAGAAATAGTCTCATTCAGTTTACTTAAAACCGGAGGAATCTCTTTCTTTAGTTTTAATCCTTCAAAAGGAATTTCAAACCAGTTAAAACTATTTAAAGCACCGGCTTTTATTCCGTATTCATATAATTCCTTCAGATAATTGAAATGCCCATTTTTAAGAGACGAAGATGCTTTTCCTTTACAGCCAATAAAAGAAAACTTAACATGATTATTCTTTTCTTCTAAAATTACCGGCACTTTTACTTTGCTAAAATTAATTGCTTCAAAAGTGCGCATACCAGAACATTCACGATCAAGAAAGTCTTTACCTTCCTCATAAACCGGTAATTTCAAAATACTGTGTCCGTATTCTTTATCTAATAAATCAACAATAACTGTTCTGCCCGGCCCGACTGTTCCGGTGAAAATGGCAAAACTGTGTTTACTGATTTCTTGCTGAAAATATTGATCAGACTTTAAGTAAATATAAAGCGGCTTAAAAAACACTTTTTGTAATTTAAGACTAAATATCAAAGTCAACACAAAAGCAATCAATCGCGATCTCCATCCTTCCGTGTGATATAAATTTAGAAATTGCGCTTTTTGATTAGAAGCATCAATTAACCATCGAATACTTCCATCCCCATTATTAAAACGTAAAAGCTTAAATGCTTCAAAGTCTTTCAGCAATGAAGATTCTATTGCCTGGTCTGCCACAATTCCTTTTAAATCCTCATCTGTTGGAATGTGTTCCGGGTTAAAGAGTAAACTCCCCTTTTCCTCCCCGATTAAAAAGCGCGCTAAAACTAGTTGATCATTAAAATTCATATCGTATCGAATTGTTATTTGCCCTATTTATGGCAAGCGACATACCTATTACACAATCAATTCATAATCATATACTTATATAATTAATGAAGCCAAAATTTTTACATTTACGGGAACAGATTCCAAATTTTGGAAAAAAAGCAGGTTGAAATGCAACAAAGAAGCGATATTCGGGTATCTATTTAATATAATATCCCCTTATGAGCCTATTAAAGGTATTTGTAGTTGAAGATGATCGAATGTATGCCCGCGGGCTTCAATATAGGATTCAAATGAATCCGGATAATGAAGCTTCTATAATACTAACCGGACAAGAATTGCTAGACCGGATTCATGAAAAACCGGATGCTATTACGCTTGATTATGAGCTGCCCGATATGCAGGGTGACGAATTGCTGAAAAAAGTAAGAGAGCGATTACCTGATGTTCCGATTATTATTATATCGGGTCAAAACGATGTTCAAACAGCCATTGATTTATTGAAGAATGGAGCTTATGATTATCTGACAAAAGACGATGACACGAATGATCGAATATGGCATCTTTTGAATAAGATCAGAGCGCATGAACATTTAAAAGAAGAAATTACTGTATTAAAAGAAGAGGTAAAGCAGCAGTATAAATTTGAAAAACAAATTATAGGTCAGAGTAAAAGCATAAATAAAATATTTATGCTGATGGAAAAAGCTTGTAAAACAAAAATTACTGTATCTGTAACCGGTGAAACAGGAACCGGTAAAGAATTAGTGGCTAAATCAATACACTATAACTCTACCGTTAGTAACGGTCCGTTTATAGCCATCAATATGGCAGC
>JAHDHT010000102.1:1531-5346 GCA_020631175.1 Chitinophagales bacterium | reverse complement strand
TACACTATAACTCTACCGTTAGTAACGGTCCGTTTATAGCCATCAATATGGCAGCAGTTCCTTCAGATCTTGCAGAGAGTGAAATGTTTGGACATGAAAAAGGAGCTTTCACCGGAGCTGTTCAAAGAAAACCAGGTGTTTTTGAAAGAGCAAATAAAGGCACCTTGTTTTTAGATGAGGTGGCCGATATGGATGCTGCTCTCCAAACAAAATTACTCAGAGTTTTACAGGAAAAAGAATTTACACGACTGGGCGGAACAAAAGTTTTACCAACAGATTTCAGATTAATTGTTGCTACCCATAAAGATTTAAAAGAAGAAGTGAAAGCCGGAAGGTTCAGAAGCGATTTGTATTATCGTCTGTTGGGTTTACCGATCGCCTTACCTGCTTTAAGAGATCGCGAAAATGATATGATGATTATTGCCAGACATTTTATCAAAAGTTTCTGCAAAGAAAATCAGTTAGATCAGCCTACCCTTTCTAAAGAAGCAGCGCAAAAAATTAAACAATATGGTTTTCCGGGCAACATAAGAGAATTAAAAGCTATTGTTGACCTGGCTGTTGTAATGTCGGACGGAAAAACGATTCAGGAAGAAGATATTCAATTTACAGTCGACGGTTCAGCTGAAGGCTTTTTACTGGAAGAAAAATCGCTTAAGGCCTATAATGCCGATATCATTCAACATTTCCTCGATAAGTATGATCAGAATGTGCAATTAGTGGCAGATAAACTAGATATCGGAAAATCGACCATTTACAATATGAAGAAAAGCGGACTTTTATAAAACTGAGCACTTTCAACAGCCCACATCTTATATAATTAATTTGATAAAGCCTCGTTTGCATTTCGTACCTTTGACATAGAAAAATGAACATGAGAATATTCGCAATACTAATCAGCTTTTTCCTATGTGCTACACTATCCACCCAGGCACAAGATAAAGTCAATGAATTAAAAAAAGACCTTGATGCTGTTGATGCCAGAGATCGTTTGATTTTCGAATTTGGCCATACCAACTGGATCAATAAACCGGATGACAGTCAGGTAAAATGGTACAGCCGCGCTTTCAATGTATATTTTATGTACGATATCCCGTTCAATAAAGGGAAAAATATTGCTTTTGCGCCCGGTATTGGTATCGGAACCAATGTTGTGGCACATAATAGTTTTATCGGTCTCGACACGGCTGATCTTACTATTTTCACAGCAATACCTGAAGAGGGAGAAGACGCTATTAATTATACCAGAAACAATCTAAGCACCAATTATTTTGACGTGCCTTTAGAACTAAGATTAAGAAGTAATCCTGATAAATTTGGTCGTCGCTGGAAAGCCGCCCTTGGTTTTAAAGCCGGTTATCTCTTTAATGCCCACACCAAATATGTCGGCAACGATTTCAGAGATGGCTCAGACAGAGAAATAAAATTTAAAGAATTTACGCCCGTAAATATTAACTTTTTCCGATACGGATATACCCTGAGAGTCGGTTACAGTAATTTTAATCTTATTGGTTATTATTCAGCCTCGACCTTGTTTGAGCTCGATCGCGGACCGGGCATCAATCCATTCTTTATCGGTTTTAGTTTCAATAGCTTATAAATCTTTAATGGCTTTCCGGTTCTTGGAACTTTTACCTGTAAATGTTACGTATAATAATCGGAAGGTAGCCATTACCTTCATTTTACAATAAATATAATACATACATGAATCCATTATTAGAACAATTAGCAGGATCTCTATTACAAGGTAAAAACCTTGATCAAATTTCAGACTCTTTAGGTATTGATTCGGCAACAGCACAAAAAATATTATCCGCTGCTGTCCCGATGATTTTAGGCGGATTATTAAAAAATTCTAAAAGCGGCAACGGTTTACAAGATCTGTTTAAAGCGATCGTAAAAGATCATGACGGTTCGGCAGTTGACAATATCAGCGATGTTATAAATAATCCTACCAAAGGTGGAGGAATACTGGAACACGTTTTAGGCGATCAAAGATCAACCATTGAAAATCAAATCGGTCAAAGTTCCGGTTTAGATATGGCAAAGATCAGCCGCATTTTAAAAATTGCAGCCCCGATTATTTTAGCGATTATCGGTAAGCAAAGAATGCAAAATGACTGGAATGCAAAAGGAATGCAGGAAAGTTTGCAACAAGCCAATAATGAACTAACGCAGCAGGCACCAAAAGAAGTAAGCATCTTAGAACGCATGCTTGATTCAGATGGCGACGGCAGCATGATGGATGATCTTGCAGGTATCGGTGTGAACATTTTCAAACAATGGATGCGCGGATAAGCGTATCACAATAAAAATATTTAAAGGGTAAGCGATTTTCGTTTACCCTTTTTTATTTGAAAGGAAAGTATAGGGCTAAGCGCATAGTGACTCCCGGCTTTCCGTTGCAACTCCTCGCCCTTCGGGACTGCGGGGTTTCCACTGCAATCCGGCTTAGCTCGGATAGTGTAGGCTTCGAAGCAGGCTTTCTTCGCTCGCCTGTTTTTGTAGGGTCGTCCCGAGCGAAGCAAGGGATCTTTTAGTTTGAATGGAAAATAATCTTCAAAAAAAAGAAAATTCGGGAGCTAATCATTTAACATTAAAATTGAATCAAATCAATAAATTCTCCAAAGCATCTTTCTGAATACATTCGAAACGATTAACAAAGCGATGTCTTAATGGATAAAAAAGATGTGCTTTTTTAAACTTGAAATAAACGGTCCATATTACTTTTGATTCGTTTTCATTTATGGCTTCCACATGCCATTCACCCAAATGATCTTCTAAGCCCGGCATACCACTTATTATTTTATAAGCATAATGTTTTGGCGGATCGAAAAAGATTACTCTTTCTTTAATACTTGGCCATAATCGCGATTTAAATTTTACTTCGCGAACAGTCCCTTTACCGTTTTTTGTTTCTCCTTCTTCTAATACGGTACATTTTTTCACATCGAAAACAAAGTTGTGCGTGAAGCGGTGATTGCTTACGATTTTAAAACACTCTTCTTGTGTTCGATTTACAATTTGTTCTGCTGCTGTTGTGAAGGATTGCATTGGGTACAAGATAAATATTTCATTCCGAATGAAAGGAGGAAACTTCTTATTCGAATAACATCATTGTAAACCATTGCAAGATTGCTCCCTGCGTTCGCAATGACATTCACAACAAAGTCATTCCGATTGAAATGAGGAAACTTTTTATTCGAACAACATCATCGTAAACCATTGCAAGATTGCTCCCTGCGTTCGCAATGACATTCACAAAACGTCATTCCGATTGAAATGAGGAAACTTTTTTTTTGAAAAACATCATCGTAAATCAATACAAGATTGCTCCCTGCGCTCGCAATGACATTCTCAAAAAAGTCATTCCGATTGAAATGAGGAAACTTTTTAATCCAATAACATCATCGTAAACCATTGCAAGATTGCTCCCTGCGCTCGCAATAACATTCACAAAACGTCATTGCGATTGAAATGAGGAAACTTTTTAATCGAATAACATCATCGTAAACCATTGCAAGATTGCTCCCTTGCGTTCGCAATGACATTCACAACAAAGTCATTCCGATTGAAATGAGGAATCTTTTTAATCGAACTGCATCATCGTAATACATTAAAAGATTGCTCCCTTGCGTTCGCAATGACATTCACAAAACGTCACTCCGATTGAAATGAGGAATCTTTTTAATCGAACAACATCATCGTAAATCATTAAAAGATTGCTCCCTGCGCTCGCAATGACGTTCGCAGAAAGAGTCATTCGCTTAAATACTAATAATCCGTTTTAATTGAATTATCAAAAGGTACTTTTA
>JAHDHT010000102.1:0-1431 GCA_020631175.1 Chitinophagales bacterium | reverse complement strand
CATTCGCTTAAATACTAATAATCCGTTTTAATTGAATTATCAAAAGGTACTTTTAATTGATAAGCCAGATCATTTGATTTTTCGTCTTCCAAAACGTCTAATCCGTATTGCACTTTTTTAGGATCATCATAAACTAAGGTTCCCATGATTCGATCCCAAAAAGAAAAGATGTTTCCGAAGTTAGTATCCGTCCATGGACGTTCATAGTGATGATGGAACTTATGCATATTAGGAGTAATGAAAACCCAGTGTAATGCTCGATCAACTTTTTCAGGCAAATGGAAATTCGCATGCCCCCAATAAGTAAAAAGAACGGTAAGGATACGGTACACCATGTAAAAACCAAAAGGAAGCCCGCCGATAATAATGGCGATCAATGAAAATAATTCTCTGAAAATATAATCGCCCGGATGGTGTCTGGTTCCGGTAGTAACATCTACTTCGGTATCGCTGTGATGCACCATATGAAACTTCCACATAAATTTTACTTTATGTAACAAATAATGAACTCCATATTGAGCGATGGCATCAAGCAGCATTATTCCAAGCAACAGTTCAAGCCATAAAGGAAGATCGACCAAATACAAAAGTCCAAACTGATTTTCTGCCAGCCAGAAAAACACTCCTGCAATCAACAATCCGAACAGCACATTGATGATGATGGTTGTACCCAACAAAACGAGATTCGTTCGGGCATGTCTCCATTTTTTATAATTGTGCATCGCCAGAGGATAAGCGCCTTCGAGTATCCAGAAAATGGAGATACAGAAAATGATCCATCCCAGCTTTTGCAGGCTGCTTAATTCAGCGAAAAAAGTGATTAATCCTTCCATGACATTAAAATACTACTTTTTAAGATTTGAGCTTGTTTGATTCGGTGAAAATAAGTTGTTTGAAGACTTTGTTAGAGGAAAGAGGCATTTTCGTCTTAAGTTTAAGCAAAATCAATCCGAAATCTTGTTTAACTTTAAGCTAATTATATTTTTAAATACTAAACAAACATTCAAATGGATTTAGGTAATTTTTCAGTGAGTCTGGCGGTAAAAGATATTCATGCTTCAAAAGCATTTTATGAAAAACTGGGCTTCACATTCTTTGGCGGAGACATTGAGCAGAATTGGGTCATTTTAAAAAACGGACATGCAATTGTTGGTTTGTTTCAGGGGATGTTTGAAAACAATATCATGACCTTCAACCCGGGCTGGGACCCAAATGCGCAAACTTTAGATTCATTTACGGATGTACGAGAGATTCAAAAGAAATTAAAGGAGGAAGGAATAACGATTTTGAAGGAGGCGGATGAAAGTAGTTCGGGACCGGCGAGTTTTGTGATACAGGACCCGGATGGAAATGCGATTTTGGTGGATCAACATGTTTAGTCTAATTACGAATTACGATTGTTGAATTACGAATTACGATTGTTTGAATTGA
>JAHDHT010000413.1 GCA_020631175.1 Chitinophagales bacterium | reverse complement strand
CATATGCCTTTTGATATGATGTGGCAATTCAGTTCAAGGCCAATCAGTTTTGAATCTTTTGAAGAAATGCAATTTTCAAATTTTGATGAAGGAGGAAATTTCAATTATTCAGATACGATTAAAAAACATGCTTCTTTAGGTCAATTAGAAAAATGGGAAGGAAGTTTACGCAGAATAAAAGCCTTTCGAACAACCAATGAATTAATTCAAGGAAAAATTGATTTTTTAAAATTTAATATCGACGGAAAAAAATTCAACCTTGCTATTGAACGATTTAATAAGGGGATAAATGCGTACAATAATTACATTAGTCATAAAAATAAACAATTTAAAAACCCACCATTAAATGACGATGAAGTTTCTGCTTTATTAAAAAAGGCTGAAATGGATATTTACGGTGCCCGTAAAGCCATTCGATCTATTAAAGATCCTGATCCGCAGTTACAAGATGTTATTCGTCAGAATGAAAGCGACTGGCCTGAATTAAAAGCGATGCTTGAAAAAGAACAAGCTTTTATTAAAAAATATTTATCGACTCAGGGAACAGAACGAAAAATGCTTTTTTACAAAGTGGTTCGTTAAAATATTTTCATTTGCTCAGGAGGCAGTAATTGAAAAGATTTTCGGTGTAAGGGAGTTGTACCATAATTTCTAATGGCATCTCTATGGGCTTTTGTTGGATATCCTTTATTGCTTGCCCATTGATAGACCGGATATTGACGATCCATGATTTTCATATAATCATCCCGATATGTTTTGGCAAGAATACTTGCTGCAGCAATACTGGCGAATTTTGCGTCGCCCTTAACTATGCATTCATGTTGAATTTCAGGATAAGGATAAAATCGGTTTCCATCAATTAATAAAAATTCCGGTTTAACTTTTAAAGCATCGACTGCTCTGTGCATTGCTAAAAAAGAGGCCTTTAAAATATTGATTCGATCTATTTCAAGATTATCGACCTGATCAACTGCCCAGGCAATGGCATTCGACTCGATTATTTTTCTGGCTTCAATTCGATCTGATTCGCTTAATTGTTTAGAATCATTCAAAAGCGGATGTTTGAATTTTTTCGGAAGGATGACTGCTGCTGCAAAAACAGGTCCTGCAAGGCAGCCCCTTCCGGCTTCATCGCAACCCGCTTCTATTACTTTCTTATTGTAATAAGATTTAAGCATGTACTAAGTAAATAAATCCGCTATAATTTTAAGCGGAATCTTACCCACAAAATCATCGGCTGTAATTTAAGATAACATCGCGACAGGGATAGAAGTGGTAGCCGTTAAAACTGAAGCTTAGAACAGTTTTATTTGATTGGGCTGACAGCGGAAGACCAAACAAATATTAACTGTTCTTGCTGAAGGATTAGCGCTTACAAACGGATAGCCCGCCCGGTCGCCCTGTTAAAGTAACATAGTATTTAGTAGCGCAGTAGCAATAAATTTATTTGTCTTTGCTACAAGGTGCAGTGTTACTTAAATTCTTTTGCAGGTAAAAATGCCGATCACTCAACCTATTGTATTTATCTGCTGTAAATATTATTTATTATCTTAATGTCAAAGCCGGGGAAATGAAAAAACTACTATTATTGCTTACAGGACTTATCTTGTTAGGCTTGACTTCCTGTAAAAAGGAGCCGGCAGTGATTGAATTGCCTGAACAGACTGAAACGGAGGCTTCTATCACCTTAACTATTTCCAACATTGTTGAATTTGAAGGAAAACTGCACCTTGGCCTTTACAATAGTCAGGAAGCATGGGAATTAGATATCGAAAATCGCCAGGCTGCGAATGTTTTCAGATTGGAAAGACCTGATGTAACGCAGGAAAACCAGCAAATCGTCTTCGAAAAGCTTCCTGCCGGGGAGTATGGTTTTAGCATTTATCAGGATGTTAATGAATCTGGTTCGATGGATTTGGATGCTATCTTAAATCTGATTCCACAAGAGCCATATGGCTTTTCGAATAATTTCGTTCCGGTATTAAGTCCTCCAAACTTTGAAAATGTTCGCTTTACATTAGAGAAAGACCAGGCTTTAGAATTGGAAGTTAGTTTAATACAACCTTAATTTTTTATACGCTAAGCAACCACGGTTTACATATTACACATCTTTAATTATGT
>JAHDHT010000101.1 GCA_020631175.1 Chitinophagales bacterium | reverse complement strand
AAAAACTGGTACATAAATGGCGATCTGAAGAGCAGGCAATTCTGGTTGGAGTAAACACTGTTTTAGCTGATCAACCTTCACTTGATAATAGATTATGGTCGGGTAATTCTCCTACTCCAATTATAATTGATCCGGATTTAAAAACGGAAGGAAAATTAAATTCAATTAAAGCAGAACGACTTTTTGTTTTAAATAGAAATAAAGATTCTGCTGAAGGAAAAATTAACTTCATTAAAATTGATTTTGATTTATTTCCTGAGTCTTTTAACCAATTTTGTTTTGAACAGGAAATACAATCTGTTTTTATTGAAGGTGGAATTTTCACCTTGAATTATTTTATTCAAAATAACTTATGGGATGAAGCCAGAATAATTCGTAGTAATGATTCATGGGCTGATGGAAGAAAAGTGGAATTTACTTCAGGGAGTTTAAGTGATTCTTTTCAAATTGAAAATGATCGGGTTGAGATTTATTTGAATAGGTAGAGGCGACTTTAGTCACCTCTTATTCAGAGACGACTAAAGTCGTCCCTACATTACATAGCCGACTTTCTCTAAACTAATATCCGCAACTGTTCTTCTTGCCGTTTTCAAATTATATGGATTTAATTTAGTAAATCGTTTTAATCCCATTAATAATCCACGCATTTCATCTCCTTCCGAAAAAGCGTAAATAACTTCACGACCGGCATTGTTAATTACGTTTGCGGCTTCATGCATTAATATATACGTCATTTCTTCTGTACCTGCTGTAGGCGCACCGTTTATGTTCTTTAATTTGATTGTTCTTAAAACGGCAGATTCAAAAACGAATGCCTGAATTAACATGTCTGAAATATTCATTAATATTTCCTGTTCATCTTTCAGGTTTTGCATTAATTTTTGAACCGCTGCACCCGCTACCATTAAAATGGCTTTTTTAAAGTTGACAACCATCTTCAATGGCTCAGCTAAATATTCAGTTGAAGCAGAAGTATTAAATGAAGGAACAGACATTAATTCTTTTTGAACCGCCATTGCCGGCGTCATCATATCTATTTTTCCTTTTAATGCTTTCTTTAAAAGCATGTCAACAGAAAGCATTCGATTTATTTCATTGGTACCTTCATAGATGCGATTAATTCTAGCATCACGATACATCGTTTCAATTTTTGTCTCGGCACTGTAACCCATTCCTCCATGAATTTGTACTCCTTCATCAGCCATGTAACTCCCCGCCTCTGTGCTGTACACTTTCATAATCGCACATTCAATCGCATATTCAGAAATACTTCTCCATTTAGCTTCTTCCCTGCTCATTCCTTCATCGATCAGTTCATCAAATTTACTGTCGATATTACTGGCAGTTCTGTATAGTCCTGATTCAATTCCATAAAGCTTGGCATTGCAATTTCCAATCTTATGTTTAATTGCTCCGAAATTACCAATTGGTTCTCCAAATTGTTTTCTTTCTAAAGCATATTGGTTTGTCCATTGCATTCCTTTCTTCGCCATTCCGGTAACCGCAGATGCCATTTTTATACGTCCGGTATTCAGAACGTTCAATGCCATTTTAAATCCATCCCCACGTTCTCCCAGCAGGTTTTCAACCGGAACAGGAACTTCATTAAAAAATACTTGTCTTGTACTCGAACCTTTAATTCCCATTTTTTCCTCTTCCGCTCCAAGACTTACTCCACCAAATTCTTTTTCAACTATAAAAGCACTTAAATTTTTATCATCATCAATTTTAGCGAAGACAATAAATACATCTGCAAAGCCACTATTCGTGATCCACATTTTTTGACCGGTTAATATATAATGTGTGCCTTCAGGATTTAAAACCGCTTTTGTTTTACCGGAATTAGCATCACTTCCGCTACCAGGTTCCGTCAGGCAGTAACAGGTTTTTAATTCTCCTGAAACCATTTTAGGTAAATATTTGGCTTTTTGTTCAGGGTTGGCATATAAATACATCGGTGCAATTCCGATACTCGTTTGCACACCGATCGTTAAAGCAAAAGAATAAGAAGCGCATGCTTTTTCCGTCCAGGCAATAGCCGTAATAAAATCCATTTGATTTCCTCCATACTCCTCCCCGACTTCCAATCCGAGAAAACCCATTTCACCTGCTTTTTCTAAAAGCTTTCGGCCAATTTCAATTCCTTCCTTCGAATCAATTTTATTCCATATTGGCTCAATTTCAGCATTGATAAAATCTTCCATGGCCTGGGCAATCATTCTTTGCTCTTCAGATAATTCTTCATAGATGAAGATGCTGTTAGGGTCACTTTCTTCAACAAGAAAAGCTCCTCCAACTGTTCTTTTATATTTAGTTTGTGTGCTATTCATTTCGATTCAATTTATGTTTACATTTGTTTCGCTAAAATAATACTATAAATGTCAATATTAAAGATGCGTTATATTCTATTCTTATTTGTCTTATGTTTTATGTTGGGATGTGTTTCATCTGAAACAGAATCAAAATCCAACCAAACAAAAAATCCATCCAAATCAAACAGTAAAAAATCATCCGCTCAATCTCCAAGCCAGGAGGCATTGAAGCAAAAAGCTTTAGATGCCTTAAAAGCAGCAAAAAAAATTGATCCGGTAAGTTCGGTTACCGAACAAATTCAGGATGCTAATGCAGTACCTGTTGCTGAAGCGATTAAGAATAATTCCGGATTAGAAAGGATGATCAACAATATAAACAAAGCAATCAATGCAAATGATTGGGGAGAGTATCTTGAATTATGTGATCCACAACATTATATGATCAATACCAAAATGGGAATTGATGAAACGCAATATATAATTGAGTCATTAGGTCTTAGTCACAAGACTGCTCCATTTAATAACAGAGATGCAAAAGGCCACGACAAGTTAAAACCTATTAAGCGTATAAGCATCCAATCTGCATCAGTTAGCACTTATGTCACATTATTTGGTGAAGCGATATTAAAAGATCAAAGCAGTTTACCGGTTAAAATTTATTTAAAGCCAAACAGAGGTTTTTATCTGATTAGTGGTCCTCAGGGATAATATTATTGGAAAATTATCAATCGTATTTTAAACAGCTAATTCAATTAGTTGAGTTAGAGCTTTCTGAGGAAAAGGAAATTTATTTCCATCAGCTAAAGAATATGAAAGCCGATGAACGACGTCGCAAAGGCTATTCCTGGTTTCCTTTAGAAGTTGTTAAGCAAGGTTATAGTTTAGGTCAATTACCTTTTCTTGTTGTTCAGCGAAATAAAATGATCGATCAGCCACATCAGTTCAGGGCAGGCTCTCAGGTCGAATTGTTTAATTTAGATCAGCCGATAGAATATCGGTTGAAAGGAATGGTGCATTGGGCCGATCGGAATAAATTAAAGTTGCTTTTTAACAGGGATAAATTACCGGATTGGATTTATGGATCTAAGACGGGAATTGATTTATATTTTGATGAGCGCACCTATAAAGCGATGGATGATGCGCTTAAACGGGCGATGTTCGCTGATAAGAAAAGCAGGCTTTATCAATTAGCTGTTCAATTAATAAAAGCTAAAAATGAAGGTCTTGCTGAAACGCATCATTTTACCTTTAATTCGCAGCTGAATGAAAGTCAGAATAATACGGTAAAAGCAGCATTGGAAAATCAGGATTTTACGGTTATTCATGGTCCGCCCGGAACCGGAAAGAGCACTACTTTAATTGAAATTGTAATTCAGAACATTCGCACAAAGCAGCGAATGCTGCTTTGTACACCAAGTAATGCAGCAGCTGATCATTTATGTGTGGAACTGGATAAAAAGGGTGTTAATGTAATTCGCTTGGGTAATTTATCACGAATGCGTGATCAAGTCTGGAAAATGACTATGGAATCTGCAATTGATGAGCATCCGGATACGCAGAGTATTAAAAAAATGAAGATTGATGCCCGTGACTTATTTAAAGCGGCTTCAAAATACAAGCGAAATTTTGATGCTGAAGCTAGGGCGGAAAGAACGCGATTATATCAGGAAGCCAAGATGTTGAGAGAGCAGATTCGAATTGCGGAAAACTATTTGGTTAAAAAGTTGATTGATGAAGCGGATGTTATCTGCACTACACTTGTCAGCTCTGATCATCGATATCTCGAAGACATGCATTTCGATTTATTAATTATCGATGAAGCTGCACAGGCTTTGGAACCGGCTTGCTGGATACCTTTGAATAAATGCGAACGGGTAATTATGGCCGGCGATCCGTTTCAGCTACCTCCTACCGTAAAATCTTACAAAGCTGCCCGGGAAGGATTGGAAAAAACGTTGATGGAGCGATTGGTTAAAGAAAGTAATGCTACTTATTTGCTTGATACACAATATAGAATGCATGAAATCATCATGAATTGCACCAATCAATATTTCTATAAAGGATTATTAAAAGCGGATGATTCTGTACGTTATCAGCAACTCGTTCATGGCAATGAAAAAGTGTTTCCATTAGAGTTTATTGATACAGCAGGAGCTGCTTATGAAGAAAAGCAAAATTCGGTATCGAAAAGTTACTATAATCCTGAAGAATACAGGCTAATTGGTATTCATTTAACCCGTTTATTTCATGACCTTGAACGGGATGATATAAGTATAGCTATCATTACTCCCTATAGTGAGCAGGTAAAGTATATCCGAAATCATTTAGAAGATCATTTTTTAGCGCATCAAGCTGCCTCAATTGAGGTAGATACAGTTGATGCTTTTCAGGGCAGAGAAAAAGATGTGATATACATCTCAATGGTACGTTCTAATGCCAAATCAGAAATCGGATTTCTAAAAGATTATCGTCGAATGAATGTGGCTGTAACAAGAGCCAGAAAGAAATTAGTGATTGTTGGAGACAGCGCTACAATCGGAAATGATTCCTTTTATTCTACCATGTTAGACTACTTTCAGGAAAGCGGTGCTTACAAATCGGTCTGGGAAATGGATGTATAGAGCTGAATATCAGGTAGATATAACAGATTATTCGACAAATTACAAAGCTTAAAAATCATGTGGATAAGGTAGGGTTAATGCCGTAAAATCTCCTTATATTTGCACTCCAATTTTTAAACCTATAGAATAATAATCTAAATGCAATCAAAAGGACTGATCAGAACAATCTTAATTGTATTCCTGGTTTACTGTGCTTGGGAGTTATTACCTACCTTTTTAATAGGAGGTCAGAACAACAAAGCAGAGAAGTATGCGAAAGAGCAGGTAGCTGAAGATCCTACCCTTGATCTTGCATCGATGAAGACAGCTTATCTGGATTCTGTCGGCAATGAAAAAGTGGTAAATCTTGGGATTACTTCTTTCACTTACAATGAGTTAAAGGAACAACAGTTAAAACTTGGACTGGATTTACAAGGAGGTATGAGTACTGTGCTTCAGGTTTCATTAGTAGACCTGATTAGAGATTTAGCAGGAAACTCAACAGACGCAACGTTTGATGCTGCAGTAAAGCAGGCAATCAAAGATCAAAGCAATAACCAGGCGGACTTTGTCACGCTATTTGGGCAAGCTTTCGAACGTATAGATCCAAACGCACGCCTGTCAGCCATTTTTGCAACACAGGATCTGAGAGAAGATATTAGTTTTAATTCTACAAATGCAGAAGTATTAGAAGTACTTCGTGCTAAATCAGGTGAGGCTATTAAGTCTACATATAATATCATACGTACTCGTATTGATCAATTCGGGGTAGCTAGTCCGAATGTACAATTACAGGAAGATGTAGGAAGGATAATCGTAGAGCTTCCGGGTGTTGATAATCCTGATCGTGTAAGAGAATTACTTCAGGCCACTGCAAACTTAGAATTCTGGGAATGTGGTGAAAATAGCGGAGCTAATGGATTGATCAACTTCATGGATCGTGCAAATGATGCTGTTAAAAGAGCATTAGACGCTAAAGATCCTTCGAGAATTTCAAGATTAAAGGAATTAGAAGCCCAGATCGCTGCTGAAGATAGTGCATCATTGGGTGATGCTTCACTTAGTGATTTAGAAGATGATCTGGATACAGATTCTAACCTTGATGAGTTAATCAATGAGCAAAGAAGAATCAGTGTTCCTTTATTCTCTGTATTAACACCAAATGTAAATACTTTAGAAAACGGAAGTCAGCAAGTTGGTGGCGGACCGGTTGTAGGTATTTCATATAAGAAGGATACAGCCAGAGTAAATGAATATATCAAAATGCCTGAGTTCCAGGCAGTATTTCCTAAGAATATCAAGTTTGCCTGGAGTGCTATTCCAACTGAGAATAATATTCTTCAGTTATATGCATTGAAAGGTAAATTAGGTAATCCTGAACCTCGTTTAGAAGGTGATGTAATTACAGATGCCCGTCAGGATACAGATGGTACAACCGGTGAGGTGACCGTTAGTATGCAGATGAATCGTCAGGGTGCAAAAGACTGGTTAAAAATTACACGGGAAAATAAAGGGAAGCCTGTAGCTATTGTTTTAGATAACAAAGTATATTCAGCGCCTAATATTATTAATGAAATTTCTGGTGGTAATTCTCAGATTACCGGTAACTTCTCTATTCGCGAAGCGAAAGATTTAGCCAATATCTTAAAAGCGGGTTCTTTACCTGCTCCGGCTAAGATAATTGAAGAAGCTGTTGTAGGACCAAGTTTAGGAGCTGATAATATCCGTTCAAGTTTGATCGCTCTATTAGTGGGATTAATTCTTGTATTAATTTTCATGTTGTTATGGTACAACAACGGTGGTATTGCAGCGAACATCGCTCTCCTACTTAACTTATTCTTCATCGTTGGTATTCTTGCTGCATTTGGTGGTGTATTAACATTACCTGGTATGGCTGGTATCGTACTAACGGTCGGTATGGCGGTTGATGCGAATGTACTGATCTTCGAACGTATTCGGGAAGAACTTTCAAACGGTAACGGAATTAAGCAAGCCATCCGTCAGGGATATAAAAAATCATACAGCGCAATTATAGATGCGAACTTAACTACCTTGATTACAGGTATCATCTTAGCCATCTTTGGTTTAGGTCCTGTTCTTGGTTTCGCTGTGATTTTAATTATCGGTATTATTTCATCTATGTTTACGGCTATTTTAGTTACCCGTTTATACTTCGAGTGGAGATTAGACAAAGGTGCAGAGCCTAAATTCTTTACCGGAATGTCTAAAGGTGTACTTAAAAATGTGAACATCGATTTTATCGGAAAAAGAAAAATCGCCTATATCATTGCTGGAGTTTTAGTTGGACTTGGTTTACTATCTATTTTAACCAGAGGTTTTGATTTAGGTGTTGATTTTCAGGGTGGACGTAACTACGTAATTCAATTTGATCAGACTCCTGATGTAGAAGAAATAAGAAGTAGTCTTACTAGTGCATACGGTGAAACTCCTGTTGTGAAAAGTTTCTCAACAGATAATTCTTTAAAGATTACAACTGCATATAAAATCAATGAAACCGGTGAAGAGGTTGAAAGAGAAATTGAAGGTTTACTTTATGCAGGTTTAAAAGATCAATTTGCTTCTCCTCCTACTGAAGATGTATTTAAGAAAACGCATAAGTTAAGTTCTCAAAAAGTGGGGCCAACTATTGCGGATGATATTACCAATGCATCTTTCTTAGCGACAATCATTGCCCTATTGATGATATTTGGATATATCCTATTACGTTTCCGTAAGTGGCAATATGGTTTAGGTGCAGTAATTGCCCTATTTGTGAACGTGATGATTGTTATGGGAATCTTCTCGATTTTCCCAGGAATCTTACCGTTTACAATGGAAATAGATCAGGCATTTATAGCCGCTATCCTTACCGTTATTGGTTATTCGATAAATGATACCGTGGTTGTATTTGACCGTATTCGTGAATATTTAGCTACATATACCAAGAAACCAATGAAGGAAGTAATTAATGATGCGATTAATTCAACTCTTAGTCGTACCGTTATCACCTCTTTAACTACTTTAATTGTGGTATTAATTCTATTTATTTTCGGTGGTGAAGTAATTCGTGGATTTGCTTTTGCTTTATTAATCGGAATTATCGTCGGTACACTTTCTTCTATCTTCATTGCTACTCCTATCGTTACAGATTTAACTAAGCCTGAACGTCAGAGAGTTGTTTTTAATGAAAGAGCGAACAGAGGTAAAAATAAAACTAAAAAGAAGGCTACAGCCTAAGTTCTTCTGATATGAAATAATTAAAGCCGGAAGCAGCATTGTTTCCGGCTTTTTGTTTTTTGATTATGAGCTTTATTCACTTCATAGAATTTTCGGGAACATTCATTTTCGCTATCAGTGGTGTGATGGCTGCTGTTCAAAGAAAATTTGATATAGTTGGTGCTTTTATTATCGGTTTAGTTACAGCAACCGGTGGCGGTACCATAAGAGATGTTTTAATTGACAGCACGCCTGTTTTTTGGATGGAAAATGAATGGCATATTTTAGTGATTTTCCTGAGTCTACCCTTTTGTTATTTTTTTCGCGATTTAATATTACGATTAAGAAATAGCTTCTTTTTATTTGACACCATTGGCATAGGTTTTTTTACAGTCGTAGGATTGCAGAAAACATTAGATGCCGGGCTCTCTCCTCTTATAGCTTTGATGATGGGAATTGTATCTGCCGTTTTTGGCGGAGTAAGTCGGGATGTCTTATGCAATGAAGTACCTTTAATTTTCAGAAAGGAAATTTATGCAACAGCTTGTCTTACGGGTGGATTAGTATATTTATTAATGAATAGTCTGCTGCCGGGTGATCGATTTAATTTAATCATTAGTATTTTAGTAGTTATATTAATCAGGTATTTTGCTGTTCGCTACAGTTGGGAATTGCCTTTTAAACCTCTACAGAGGAAAAGAAAAAGCAACAATTGAGAGACTAGCTTGAAACTTTAAATTAAATTATCGTCTTAATTATATAAAAATCGATTATGTCTGATCAAACTCCTTTAGAATTCGATGAAGAATTTGCAGAAAATCAGGAAGAAAAAAGTGGTTGTTTACAATTAATATTCTTTTTCGGGTGTCCGGCTTTCGGCATTCTTTTAGGAGCAATTATAACCGGCTTACTCCTACCTAATGCTGTAAATTTTCATCAGATAATTGCTTACAGCTTTCTTCCCATTGCTTTTATACTGTTTTATTTTGCTGTCGAAGGTTTTAATATTTTCAAGATTGCTATACACTTATTGAAAGCAGCATTTAACAAAGAAGCAAGAACCTATCTTACAGAAGTGCCTAAAGAAAATACCTTTCCGGGAATTCTGGGAGTTGTAATCTGGTCTCTTTTATGTGGCGTCGTATTAGCCCTTTTAAATAAAAACTCAGTATCTATAGGATACACTGTTATGATCTATGGATTAACCGGATTAATCTGGGCCTTCTTTTTAAGATTCTTATATAACAGTCATTTACTTCCGGCAATTGATGATGATCTAAAACTTACTGAGGAGAATTAGATTGTTTCTCCAACAGCAATATTCCTGATTCGTATTATTTGCTATATATAGTTCGTATTTTCATTTATACATTGAAAGTTGAACATTGTCATGTTTTATGAAACATTGCAATATTTGATAAACCTTTGTTAACTGTTACTAAACTTTCGTTAAGTTTATTTGACGATATTACAAGTAATGCTTAATTCCTTTGCATTAATGTCACTTTTTTAGCGTCGTTAATGACAAGCTATTACGATTAAGTATTTGCATAAACGTAAAAAACGACCAAAATGAATTTAAATAGATACACCTCGCCTATTTACTTTTTCAAACAACATAATTTCAATTGCTTTTGCCATGTAATAGTTAGCATTATAATGTTGTTTGCATTTTCGTTCAACGTAAATGCACAAATTAACAATGCAAACAGAAGTGGTTTCACCTGGATATCTACTGAAAATGTAGATGATGATTCATTCGGAGCAGGTTATTCTATTTACTCTGCTGCCTGGCCAACCTTTAATGAATATCCCGGAACACCGGGTTTTCAGATGGGTCTTGCAGGTTGCTGGCTAACAACACAAAGAACAGGTGATGAACCTGCTCAATTTTATACCACTATTGAAGGAGGTTTAGGCTGGTGGGGTGATACCCGTTTCGGTAAAGAAACGCCTAAGTTTATAATGGGTGGTGTTTCTCATAATTTCTTTGCCTGGGCTAACGGTCCGGGTGCAGGTCAAAGCGCAAATTTATCAAATGGTCAAAGAGACTGGAGTACACCCGGAGGTAAATATGGTGTCGCTCAATTATCCAACAATCTATTATGGGCTCCTGACGGTCTCAATATGGCACAGGGTTTAAATGGGGAGTTATTTGGTTACGGATATACACCTCTACCCTTAACGGAACCATTAGTGCAAACAGCCGGACAAAACATTACTACCGGAAATCAATGCTGGACATTATTCGTAAATTCTACAAACTTCAAAGGACCGGCAACATTTTTCCTTCCTACATTTTGGACAAAACCTGTTTTACAAGACCCTTCTTTAGAAGGTTTATTTTTAGATAGTCGTCCTTCAGATCCGAATATTGGTTTTGGGATAGAACATGCTGATTCTCCTGCAATTACTGCTGAAGATGATGATGGAACAATGTATGCAAAAACCACTGCTATGCAATTTCCATTGTGTGGTGAGGATAATTCAATTTTACTATCAAGCGTTTCTGTGTATTCATCAAATGTTTTGTGGAATGCGATGGAGTCTTGGTTTAATGGTGGACCCATGGTCAATACTGAATTCGCAGCATTAGGTACAAATGAAGTTTCTTTTATTAATAACGGTGGCAGTATGGCAGGTGAAATAACACCTGACGGTAATAACGGAAATGATTTAGATATTGATCTTTCTTTCATGAACCCGGTTCAACAAACATCCCGAACTATGGGGTATGAATACGATTTGAATAAAGTATTAAAAACAGATGAAAATTTTATTTTACCGGAATATTATCAGCTTGACTTAAATAATAATTGGCAGGCAATAGATGCCACTCAAGTTCCTGCTTCTACTAACTTAGTCAATACGCCTGTTCCTATTAATCCAAGAAGTGAAATTACCTATTTAACTCCTAAAGAACCGGATTGCGCCTTTCAGGATCCAAATGGACCATGGAATAATCCGGGGCCTTCAGCCGGACCGTTTACCGCTGATTTAGGTGATGGAAGTACCGTTACATATTATTGGTATAAATTCAATGAGCAACCTGCGATTGTTCATGCTAATCTTCCGAACGACATACTTAATCTAATGCAGGAAAGAGTTGAATTAATACATTCGAATTGGAATCATACCGATGAATATTTTGCGCCTCCGGCAGTCGGTCAATTAGCAACTATAGATCCTGAAGCAATAGTAACACCACCGGCAGGGATGGAAATTGGTTATGTTCCAATCGTAACAAGACAAGAAAAAACGACAAGCAAGCTTCGTGTATTCGTTCTTGCCGGTCAATCAAATATGCAGGGACATGGTACTATAGACGATCCCGAAAATGATCCGGGAAGTTTGCATGATGTCATTCAAAATGATGTAGATGGAAATTGGGCTGCACTTGGAACAGTCGGTAATTGGAATACGCTGGATGATGCCTATTTATATTATGAAGGAGATCAAAATACCATTCAAACAAATGTAACAGTCGGTCAGGGTGCGAACTCGAATTTGATTGGTCCGGACTTAATGTTTGCAATGGAGCTTGACGAATTTTATGAGGATCCCGTTTTAATTATTAAAACCGCTTGGGGAGGAAAATCGCTTGCTGAAGATTTTCGTCCACCATCTTCAGGAGGTACAACAGGCCCCTACTATAATAACATGATCGACATTATTGAAAATGTCACCTCAAATCTAAGCACCGAGTTTCCTTCAATAAGTCAAAGTGAATTTGAACTTTCAGGGTTTGCATGGTTTCAAGGATGGAATGATGGAGCAACTGAAGATTTTTTAAATGAATATGAAAGCAATTTAAATAATCTTATTAACGACGTAAGAAATGATTTAGGCGTTCCTGAATTACCTTTCGTTATAGTTAACTCAGGTCATGGTGGCTATCAGCAATCTTCAGATGGATGGGTTGCAGATATGCAGCAAGTCGTATCTGTAGCACAGCAAAATGTTGGCTGTGATGATGACACTTATGGAGGTAAAGTTGGATTTGTTGATAGCAAACAATTCTATAAAGAAGCAAATGAATCACCGGATGATGCGATCCATCATTTTCATAATAATGCTGAATTCTTTCTTAATGTCGGTAAAGAATTAGGAAGAGAAATGATAAGTGCTATTAATGACATGGCATTTTGTTCTGCGCTTTGCGATGAAGAATTATTAGTCCCGGATTTAACTTCTATCGGAAACAGAGTTTGGAATGACTACAATCAAAATGGAATAAATGAACCTAATGAACCCGGAATCGAAGGTGTTTCAGTCGTTCTTTGGGCAGATGGTGATGGTGACGATATTCCGGATTGGCAAGGCTTCGGTGGAGTTCAGGTAACTGATGCGGAAGGATATTATCGATTCAGCGGTTTACTCCCCGGCAATTATGTTGTGTTTGTCTGGTCAGTCGATAACTGGGAAGTCGGACAACCTTTGCATGAGTTTGTTTCTACAAACGGATTCGAACCCAATGCAAACAATGATGTTGATTTTGACAACAATGGAAACGGCTATCCTTTTACAGATATTTTTTCAGGTATTGTCACCTTAACTGTTGATGGTGAACCCCTGAACGATGGAGATCCTACGGATGGAATATTTGATCTTGATCCGGCCGGTAACAACACCGTTGATTTTGGATTTTATAATCCGAATACGAATGATGTTGATGGGGATGGATTTATAGCTGATGAAGATTGCGATGATTTTAATTCGGGTATAAATCCGGGTCAGACGGAAATCGTCTATAATGGAATAGATGATGATTGTAACCCATTGACCCTCGATGATGATTTAGATGAGGATGGATATTCGCTCGTTGATGACTGCGATGATATGAATCCTGAAGTGAATCCCGGTCAAACGGAAATAACGCTCAATATGATCGATGATGATTGTGATCCATTAACCTTAGATGATCTCTCTTCTGATATTGATGTTTTGCTTGATGAAGAAAGCATTACACTTTATCCTAACCCTACTTCGGGTTTATTTCAATTAGAAGGTCCGGGTTCAAATTATACGATTCGAATTATAGCACCGGATGGTTCAATAGTTCAAACTGTAAATTATTCAGGTAATGCGCATCTAATAGATATTTCTGATCTTCCATCAGGTTTATTATTTATTGAGATCAGCAATCAACAATATCCGGATGTGATCATGAAAAAGATTATTAAGCAATAGTCTCCTTCTTTAAGGGAAGACCGCCGAAAAGCATGTGCTTTTCAAAGAAAAAAGTATGTAATATTAGTATTACTATGCTGACAATTGAATAATCATTATTACAAATAGAACAGCAACTACTAATCTT
>JAHDHT010000412.1 GCA_020631175.1 Chitinophagales bacterium | reverse complement strand
CAACCGCTCGACTTAATTATAGGGCCGATTTACAATAAGAATCTGAAGATAATATCTGATTTCGCAAAGAATAACAGAATTCCAATTGTTTCTCCATTATCACCTTCTACAAAGTTTTTGGATAACAATCCATACTATATCATGGCAAATCCAAGTATTGAAACGCATTGCAAGCGAATTTTTGATTACATCATGCTGAATTTCAATACAACAAATGTGATTACCATTTGTAGAAATTCGCCGAAAGAAGCCGCCTTGGCTGAGACCTTTGAAAATTATGCACGATCTACGAATGGCCTAGTCAACATATCTAAAATTCTTGTTTCGGGTGAAGTAGAACTGCAAGACTACTTAAGTCCCGGAGTCAATAATGTGATTGTAGTGCCTTCATTTAACGAAATCTTTGTAAATGAAACACTTAGACGATTAAATATCCTGGCTACACAATACCAGATTACTGTTTTCGGTATGCCGAACTGGCTGGAAAAGGAATCGATTGATATAGATTATCTTGAAAAGCTAAATTTCCACTTAACATCAGAGATTCATATCGATGAGTTTGATGATACGCATGTAAGTTTCAATCAGATTTTCAGAGAGCGATTTAAAGGAGTTCCTACTGAATTTGCCTATAAAGGATTTGATGCCATGCTTTATTTCGGAAGATTATTAGGCGACCATGGAACGGGAATCACTTCAAATTTTTCAAACAGTAAATACAAAGGCGTTTATAATTTCTTCAGCTTTGAGCCTGGATTCAGACCCAATTCAAGCACCGGCTTCGATTTTTATGAGAACAAATATGTCCACATTTTGCGCTTTGACGATTATAATCTTTACAAAGTAAATTAATCGTTATTTTCGTGTGCTTTTTAGAATAATACAAAATGAATCGAATCTTACTTTTTGTGCTCTTTGCACTGGCTTTCAGTCCTTTGTCGAACGCACAACTCAACGTGACTCTCAAGGGTCAACTTTCTTATAATGAAACTTTAAGTGATATCTGGCATTATGTTCATCCTTCCACAGGAATCGAATATGCTTTGGTAGGTACACGAAATGGTTTTTCAATTGTAAATGTTAACGAACCTGCAAACCCTACCGAGGTAGCATATATTAATGGTCCGTCCACAACATGGAGAGATATTAAAACATGGAATAACTTCGCTTACGTTACCAATGAAGGCGGGGATGGATTATTAATTGTTGACTTGAATGATCTTCAGAATGGCAACGCGCCTTTTGTTTATTTTACGGATGGAGGTCGTTTCTCTACTGTCCATAACATTTATATCGACGAGTTTGGTTTTGCTTATTTAACGGGAAGTAACTACTTAAGCGGTGGTGCAATTTTCTACGATTTGAATCAGGACCCGTGGAACCCGGTTTATGCCGGTGTTTACAATGATACCTATGTACATGATTGTTATACAAGAGGAAACCTGATGTATACCGCTGAAGTTTATGATGGTCGTTTTAGAATTATTGATGTAAGTAACAAAGAAGATCTTGTAGTATTAGGCGAACAGGAAACTACATCAGAATTCTGCCATAATATCTGGCCTTCTGATGATGGTAAAACAGTTTTCACTACCGATGAAGAAGGTAATGCTTTTATTGAAGCTTATGATGTAGAAGATCCTTCTGATATTGAATTTTTAGATAAATGGCAGAGTAATCCCGGATTTAATGTGATACCTCATAATGCACATGTTTTAAATGACTATGTGGTGATTTCTTATTACCGGGATGGCCTGGTTATTCTTGACGGATCTAATCCAAAAGCATTAGTTGAAGTTGGAAATTATGATACTTCTCCAAATTTTACAGGGGATGGATTTAATGGTGCTTGGGGAGCTACTCCTTTCTTAAATTCAGGCAACATTTTGATTTCTGATATTGAGGAAGGACTATTCATTTTAGAACCGAATTATATTCGCGCTGCTTTTCTGGAAGGAAATGTAACAGATCTTGATAGCGGTGCTCCTTTAAATAATGTAACAGTCAGCATTGTTTCTCAATCTGCTGATACGAATACTGATATTGTAGGTAATTATACAGCAGGTCTTGCTGATGCCGGTAGCTATACTGTTACTTTTTCGAAGCCGGGTTTTAATCCTGTTTC
>JAHDHT010000100.1 GCA_020631175.1 Chitinophagales bacterium | reverse complement strand
TTTTTCACCGCAAAGACGCAAGGGCGCGAAGGGGTTAATGGGGAATTTGAAATGACGAATTACGAATGCATTGTTCAGGATTAAATGTTTACTACAGAGTACGCAGAGATCTTTTGGCTGAGGTTCGGATTTGAAAAATGTGCAATTTGAAATACTTGTACCTTATACCTTTTTTCACCGCAAAGACGCTAGGACGCAAAAGTTATTTGCTGTAGTTCGGATGAGAAAATAACGCAAAGAAAAAATTACTTGCGACTTGTACCTTTTACCTTGGTGCTAATGATTATTATAGAGAACGTGGAGGCTTATTTCGAGCGAAGTCGAGGCATATGCTAAGATCAGGAGAAGTTCGGTCTTTTAAGTTTACCACAAAATTAGTCGTTCCTGACTCTCAAATCTTTCAATTTGAGTTTGAGTTTGACACTTGTACTTGAACTTGACATTCAAATTTCCTGCGATAGCGATTGCAGCGGTAGCCTCTGATACTGGGCTTTAGTGCGGCTTGCTCAGGGGAGGCTGACGGAGGAAGACCCACCTGAGTTTAGCGGCACTTAAGCGCAGGATTAGTGCCTACAAGCGGAAAGCGCGGCCATCGCCCAAAAAGAGCTGATTTTGATCTTAGAATGGCTTGTTATATTTTTGATCAGAAGCCTGTTCTACTACTGCTTTTTATCCACATTTTTTGTTACCTTTGCACTCCCAATTTTCCTTCAAAACCGGTTGATTGGGATGAAACTATGGAGAACGAGGTTAAAATTTTTTCCGGTACGGCTTCGCGCTATCTTTCGGAGAATATTATGGATGCTTACGGGCAGCCGCTTGGTGACCTTGTTTTGCAGCGTTTCAGCGACGGGGAGGTGCAGCCTAATATTTTAGAATCTGTACGTGGATGTATGGTGTTTTTTATTCAAAGCACTTTTGCTCCGGCTTCCAATTTGATAGAATTATTGTTGATGATCGACGCGGCAAAGCGGGCTTCAGCGAGTTATATAACGGCTGTAATCCCCTATTTTGGTTATGCGCGTCAGGATCGGAAAGACAAACCACGTGTTTCGATTGGTTCTAAGATGATTGCTAATATTCTGGCGGCATCGGGTTGTGATCGGGTAATGACGATGGATTTGCATGCTGCTCAGATTCAGGGGTTTTTTGATATTCCTGTGGATCACCTGGATAGTTCACCGATTTTCATTCCATACATCCAGACTTTGGATTTGGGGAATGTGATTTTCGCTGCTCCTGATGTAGGAAGTACGAATCGGGCGAGAACCTATGCGACTTATTTCCAGACGGAAATGGTGATTTGTGATAAGCATCGTAAACGTGCTAATGAGATTGCTTCGATGACAGTGATTGGTGATGTAACGGGGAAGGATGTGATTTTGATTGATGACATTATTGATACGGCCGGCACATTGACAAATGCTGCTGAAGTCTTGATTGATAATGGTGCAAAAAGTGTTCGTGCTATTTGTACGCATCCGGTTTTGAGTGGTGAGGCTTATTATCGTATTGAAAACTCTAAGTTGACTGAGTTGGTAGTTTGTGATACGATTCCATTGAAACAAAAATCTGAAAAGATAAAGGTCTTGAGCGTTGCGAATTTATTTGCAGATACGATTAAGGCTGTGGTTAACAACAATTCTATCAGTAAACTATTTGTACCAAAAATATAAAACAGATATATCATGCAAACTTTTGATTTAAGCGGAACAAAAAGAGAGGGAAAAGGTAAAACGGCGGCTAAAGCTGCTCGTAAGGCCGGTTTAGTACCTTGTGTTCTTTATGGCGTAGATGAAAATATTCATTTTTCTGTTGCACAGAATGATGTTAAAGGTTTAGTTTATTCACCGAATTTCTATAAAGTGAATTTGGATTGTGAGGGCGAAAAGCACGAAGCAATTTTAAAGGATATGCAGTTCGATCCGGTTACGGATCGTTTAGAGCATATTGACTTTTTGGCTTTAAAAAGTGATCGTCCGGTAATTGTTAATATTCCGATCACGTTCACCGGTCTTGCTGCAGGTGTAAAAGAAGGGGGTAAATTAATTACCAAATTGAGAACTTTGAAAGTGAAAGGTCTTCCCGAGCAATTAGTAGATAAAGTTGAGGTGGATGTAACTGAATTAACTTTAGGTAAATCAATCAAAGTGGATGTTGTTGAATTGGATGGGTTAGAGATAATGACTTCTAAGTCTATACCAATGGCTTCTGTTGATATACCAAGAGCTTTACGTTCTGCTCAATCTGCTGCGGAAAAAGCTGGTGCCAGTGATGCTGCTGCTGGTGGTGATGCTGCTGCTGAAGGCGAAGAGGGTTAAGATTTAATTTAAGAATATATTCAAGCGGCAGACTTTTAATTTCGTCTGCCGCTTTTTTATTTTTGTATTTACATGAATTATTTAATTGTCGGTTTAGGTAATATTGGTGCCGAGTATGATGAAACAAGGCATAATATCGGCTTTGATGTAGTCGATCGTTTAGCTCAGGATTTTGAAGTTTCCTGGGAGCAGGAACGTTTGGCATATAAAACTTATTTCCGCTATAAAGGGCGTGGCTTCCATTTAATTAAGCCGACTACTTATATGAATTTAAGTGGTAAAGCTATCCGACATTGGATGACCGCTTTAAAAATTAAGCCTGATAATTTATTGGTTATAGTAGATGACATAGCCTTACCGTTTGGTAAGATTCGTATTCGTATGAAAGGCTCGGATGCCGGTCATAATGGTTTAAAAAATATACAAGACGTTTTTGGTCATAATAAATATGCCCGACTAAAATTCGGTATTGGTGATAATTTTCCGCGTGGTAAACAAGTGGATTATGTTTTGGGTAAATGGACGAATAAGGAGTTTGGAGATTTAGGTCCTTTCATTAAAAAGGCTTCGGAAGGAGTGATTGCTTTTGCGACGATTGGAGCGAAGCGGGCGATGGAGGAGTTTAACCGGAAGTAGGTTTTTGTGAAGGCAGAAGGCAGAAGATTCGAAAAATTATCTTATACCACGCTTAGTTTTATTACAGTGACTTAATAAACTTTTTTACTATTAATTCTTCATTATTATTTATTTGTAAATAGTATAACCCAGGAATTAGGCTTTCAATATTAATCTTATTTTGGTTATTGTATTCCTGATTTAAAATCATATTCCCACTAACATCCATAATTGAAATTTGATGAGAAAGATTTGAACTTCCATCCAAAGTAATATAAATGATATCGCTTGCAGGATTTGGAAATATGTTAAGCAAACTCTCAGATGTAAATTCTGAGCTGACCGGCTCAATTAAATTGCAAAAATTATCGCTTTGAAACTGAATTAGTCCATTCAAATCATCTTCATAACAGGTTAAAGGTCCGGTTGCCGGAAAACAATCTGCTATTAAAGGAAAGAAAAAACGATTTGAACCAATTATTTCTGTAACTGATTCTCCAATATATAAATCATTATAATCTTCAGAAATGTATTGGATTCGCAATGTGTCATTTTCAGTAAACAACCAACGCACGCTATCAATCTCATATGAAATTTCATAACCATCTAACCATTGAGAATAAAATTGGTCATCTGCTTCGAGTTTAGAATTAAATAACAAACGAAATACAAGGCTATCTTCATCCCATCCATACATCTTACCCTGACCGTTGTAATACAATATATTAGTTCCAACACAACAGGTACAATCATAATCAATTAAAAAACAGTTTTTATTGTCTATAATAGTGTCTCCAATTATTTGAAGTGAACTTGGTTGATTTTGAATGTTTGAAGTATCTATTTGAAAGTAATTCCATATTGCAGAATTATTTAAAACGCTTACATAAGAATCATCGGGTTCAAAAATCGCATTGCCACAAGTACAATCTGCATTTATAAAATCATTTGTTATTGTTATATCTCCATCATCACAGGGTGCACCTATTTGACTGAGATTTTGCTCAAAATATAAATCGCAAAAGTCAATTCCCTGATTTGCTATTAAGGGGTTATTGGCGAGTTTTAAATTATTTATTGAATCGCATAAAGTAAGGTCAATGCATCCTTCAAGCATGTTGTAACCAATATCAAAAATTATTAAGCTCTGAGCATTTACAATGTCAGTTGAAATTCCGGTAAAATTATTTGATCTTAAGTTTAAATACAATAAATTTTGCATGTTGCCAATTTCACCGGGGACCTCTCCTTCTAAACTATTATTTCTTAAATCTACGTCAACTAAATTTTGCAAATTGCCAATTTCTTTTGGCAATTCACCTTCGAAATTATTGGTACTTAAGTTTATTTCAATGAGACTTTGCATGTTGCCAATTTCCGCTGGCAATTCACCTGTTAGCTGATTATTTTCAAGTCTTAATTCTTCTAAGTTTTGAAGATTGCCAATTTCAGATGGAAGATTACCGCTGAATTCATTGCCATATAAACGTAATTGAATAAGGTTAGTTAAGTTGCCAATCTCTGGTGGTAAGGAACCGTTGTTTTGACCACCATAAATTTTGAGATAACGTAATTCAGTTAAATTACCAATTTCCGGAGGTAGCTCCACATTTAATTCTGAACAATTTGAGATAAATAATCGCCGTAAACTTGTCAAATCCCAAAGCTGAATGGGTAGTTCTCCAAACAAAGCGCAACCGGTACCCGCGATTACTAGGGTATCTAATTGTATAAGTGCGCCGATTTCTGCAGGTAAATTTCCCCAAATATTATTATAAGCTGATAGATAAAGTCGATTAACTCGATTCTCATCATTACATGCTAAATTAAACCAAGTACCATCACACGGATCGCAATTAATTCCTGCAGCACCATCTGCCCAACCTGTTTGATTTTCCCAATTTGGCCCATTTAAAGCTGTATATATTGCCATTAATGCATCAAAGTCCGGATGATTACATTCTTCAGCTTGTGCATTTGATAATACTAAGAAGCTAGTGATTATCAAAAACAGTCTATGAATAAGTTGATAACAGGGCATAAATTAAATATACATAAACTTTGTCTTTAGTACAATTAAGGTGTAAATGTATATTTTAAAAAGAAAGTTCTCAGCGCAAGATCAAAGAGTTAAGCGAAAGTAGAAAACATCAATCCACTAACTCATACACCCCATTTGCATTCACCTTCATCTTTGGCAAGGCTTTATAATCTTCGAAATAGCAAAAGCCTTTTTCTAATTGCTCCCAGAATGGTTTTTGTTCAGGGTATTGATATTGGTAATATTTTTTGGTGATGAAGTTATCCATATCAAAAGGGAAAATATGTACGGGTATCTTAGACTGACCGTTACTTTTCGCTTGGGTAGCCAATAAATAAATTTCTTTAATTAAATCGTCGGTAACCGCAACGCACCCTATGGAGACACAATTGCCGTGAATAAAAATATCTCCTCCTGGCTTTTTAGGGTCACTTAGTTTTTTGTCTGAAGCGTTTGGATAATTTATCCCTAAACTCAAATGGTAAGAACTGGATGGATTAAAACGGTCGATATAATAAAAACCTTCCGGAACCTGAGCATCTCCCTGAATTCTTTTCGGTCCGGGATGTCCTGAAGCATAACAATATTCATAGGCTTTAAACAAGTGCCAGTTATTATCTTCTTTTACCCAGACTTCCAATTGTTCTTCTACTTTGAAAATTCTTAAAAATATTTCTTTGGGTGGATATGATAGTCCTTTTTCTTTGAATTCTTTTTTAAGCAAATCTTCTTTATCGGCTTTTGCTTCACGTACTCGTGAATAGCGTAATTGATCTTTTAAAAAAGTTTGTGCAACATTTTCTAAAGGAAAAAGCAGCAATGAAAATAGTAGCAGGGAGCAAGGATTCATTTTTAATTTTATTGGCTTGTTATATTGGTAGCTCGTTACTTTGTAGCACAGTACTTTGTACTGTTTTAATAAAAGTAGCTGTTTCTAACAAATGGGTCTTCATCTTCTACTCTGAATCTGTTAAACGGGAACCAACTCATAAAACTACTAAACTGCTGAGCTGAGTTTCGCCAGAAAAATTTATAGGTTGTCGGATCAAGTGAACCAAACAACCAATAATTATACATTTGTAAATGTCCGTTTTGATCAATCGTAATCCAACGATTAAATAAAGGAACTTTTATATCATTCACATACTGTCGATTCCATTCATTATAAAAGGCTATACGCATACCGTAAATACTTTCCAGACTAATTTCATTGGCAGCGAAAACATCATAATAATCTTGTCTGATCGTAGCAATAATACTTTCGAATGCATTTTCTAATCCGTTATATCGATTGTCTTGCAGATTGATTGTAGTTTCATTTTCGAAATTATCTTTATCGGCTAATAAGTAGATATATGAATCAAATATCATTTTGGCTACATCGTTAAAATCTTCTGCATCTCTTTTTACATTCAAATACATTTCACCATATAAGATAGTCCACATCTTTTTATTCGTTTCTGCATAGTAACGGGCTGCCCATAGGTAGTTGTCGGCATATTGTGGATCTTTTTTGATTCCTTCCTCCCAGTAATAAATTCCATCCGACATACTCCCACGAATCATCTCTATCACACCACGATCCAGGTATAAAGGACCTGCATTTTTCAGCTTTGAAAAACCGATATCTAACACTTCAATTGCTTTATTATAATCTCCTAAAATATCATGAGAATTAGCTGCAATTCTGAAATATTCTGCTTTAGGACTTGCGCTGTTTGTGATAAGCGGATTAATATAACTTAGGGCGATATCATATTTCTTCTGCTTGAACCATGCATAAGCTAAATGATAGGTATTGTCTTCATTGTTTGGATCCAGTTTATAGCAAAGATTAAAGCTTTCTATTGCTTTATCATACTGCTCGATATCGAAGTAAGACTTGCCTTCGAAATAATACTTTTGCGCCAATTGATCTGCGGTATACGTCTGACCGGAGGAATAGGTTTGTGAACCTGAGGATGGATATGTAGTAGTACTGCCCTGATAATAGGTTTGGGCACTGACTACTGCAGACAGTAAAACGAACAAGCATAACAGGGACCAATTCGATACTTTCTTCATAGATATTGCTAAATCAAAAATTGAACCTTAGCTAAAATTAAGGCAAAATGCCTTGGGGTTTAACACAATTTATAAGTTTTAACTTAATTAATCCGGGTTAAAAACTTTCAGCGTCTTCACGTGACTGTATATACTCTTCTTCTTTGTAGAATAAGACCATTATCGTAAACAAAACGGCGGTAACTAACATCAGAATAGTGAAGAACCAGAAATAGGAAGCGCCAGCTAATTTCAATGATCCATCCGGATTTTGAATAAACCAGTTAACTAATGCAGTAAATAAATTGCCCAGTGCAACAGACAGAAGGTAGAAACTCATTATGAATGATTTCATGGTGTTTGGAGCTTGCGTATAGCTAAACTCCAAAGCTGTTACAGAAACAAATATTTCAGCTGCAGTTAATACAACATAGGCTACAATCTGCCATCCGATATGCATAGAAATACCTGCGTCCATCTTTCCTTGCACCCATGCGATAATGGCAAAACTGGCTGCCCCTAAAAACAAGCCGAACCATATCTTTTTCATGTAAGTAAGGTTGGTAAGCTTCTTTAAGGCCGGATAAATAAATGCGGTAAAAAGTGGTATAAATAATACAATCAATAAGGGATTAAAAAAGCCAATCTGGGAAGGAAAAAAGTTAAAGGAGACAAAACCGAGATCGACATGTTTATTCATTAATGGATTATCTGCCTGTTGCACCCATGCGGAAGCTGTCTGATCGAATAAAGACCAGAAAACGGTTATAAATAAATAGACCGGTATTAGTCTTGCCATTAATTTTGCACCTTTCTGACTAAACAATTCTTTAGAGTATAAGGCCCATCCTGCCGGTTTGATAGAGATGAAATGCCTTCTACCCATCCAGAAAATGATGGTAGCTATCAGCATTAGAATTCCGGGCAAGCCGAAGGCTAATGCTGAATTCAAACCCATATCCATTAAGGTTTGATTTTTAAGAATTGGTTCTGCTGTAGCATAAGCTAAAACGGCTCCGCCGTTTATTGCCATGTAAAACCAGAAGAACATTTTTTCAATTAAGCCTTTGTTTTCTTCAGTAAACTGATCACCTACATGCGCTGAAACACAAGGTTTTATTCCTCCTGCTCCAAGGGCAATTAAAGTACAACCGACAAAAAATCCGGTATGGGTTTCGAAAAGCGCAAGTACAAAATGGCCAATAATATAAACTATAGAAAGGTAGATTATCGTTCGATATTTTCCGAGCCAGATATCTGACAGGAAGGAACCAAAAATGCCGATACCATAGGTCGCAAAAACAAACATATGCACCCAAAATTTTGCATTCGTATCGCTTAGAACCTCAACTTCTCCTGCTGCATTATGAATGAAAGTAGTAAGGAAAATGAAGAGGATTGCTTTCATTCCGTAAAATGAATATCGTTCTGCTGCTTCGTTACCTATAATATAAGGAATGCCGGAAGGCATTGTGGGTTTATGCTCGCTCATGCTCTTGGTTTGTTCGTCTAAAATAAAGATTTATCTTTTTATTGTCGTGCGGTAGCTTAGATTGTTCGGTCTGCTTTTTTTACCGCAGAGGAACGCAGAGATTTCGGTCTGCTTTTTTCGAACCATTAAGGCATTAAGATTTTTTGCTGTAGTTCGGATTTTAAAATATAGATTATTAAGAAACAGTCGCTTTGCAAGCAAAAGTCTGTGCATCTTCGGTCTGCTTTTTTCGAACCATTAAGGCATTAAGTTTTTTTTGCTATGGTTCGGATTTTAAAATATAGATTATTAAGATGTGTCCGACACTGACAACTCACACCTCGTACCCCGATTCCCAAATCCTGCAGTTCGCAAAACATTCCTCCCATAAAAAAAGGGAGCGAATTATCTCGCTCCCTTTGTTATCATTCTTAAGCGACCTTCGTCGCCCTTACCTTATGCGTCTGTTTTTTGACTACTTTTTCTCGGCTTTTCAATTGTAATCACAATCTTATCTTCCTTTTCATTATAGTCAATATGTAATGTATCACCCTCTTTCGGATTACCATTTAGAATTTCTTCCGCCAAAGGATCTTCCATATATTTCTGGATAGCCCGATGTAAAGGTCTTGCGCCATATTGAGGATCATAACCTTTTTCTGCTAAGTAATCTTTTGCTTTTAAGGTTAAATCAACTTTGTATCCTAAATTTTCTAATCGACCGTAAACATCTTTCAATGCTAAATCGATAATTTGATGTATGTGTTCCTTTTCTAAAGAATTAAAGATAACAACATCATCAATTCTATTTAAAAATTCAGGAGAAAACGATTTCTTTAAAGCTTTCTGAATTACACTCTTTGCATGTGTATCCATATCCGCTTCCTTAGCAGCTGTGCTAAAGCCTATACCCGCACCGAAATCTTTCAACTGACGAACACCAATATTAGAAGTCATAATGATTAATGAATTTTTAAAATCCACTTTACGACCTAATCCATCGGTTAATTGTCCATCATCCAATACTTGTAAAAGAATATTGAAAATATCTGGATGTGCTTTTTCTATTTCATCTAATAAGATAACAGAATAAGGCTTACGTCTAACTTTCTCCGTTAACTGACCACCTTCTTCATAACCGACATATCCCGGAGGTGCACCAATTAATCTTGACACAGAAAATTTCTCCATGTACTCCGACATATCGATTCGCACTAAAGCATCATCGTTATCGAAAAGATATCTTGCTAATGCTTTCGCAAGTTCAGATTTACCTACACCGGTAGGACCTAAGAATATGAAACTTCCAATTGGTTTGGAAGGATCTTTTAATCCTACACGGTTACGCTGAATCGCTTTAGTGATTTTTTTGATGGCAGTATCCTGACCGATGATCGCACCTTTCAGGTCTTCCGTCATATTCACTAAACGCTTGCTTTCGCTTTGTGCAACACGTTTCACCGGAATACCGGTCATCATTGCCACTACTTCAGCGATGTCTTCTTCATTTACCGGATAGCGTTGCGTTTTAGAATCTTCCTCCCACTCTTTTTTAGCGGTTTCTAAATCTTCAACTAACTTCTTTTCAGTATCCCGAAGCTTTGCTGCTTCTTCGTACTTCTGGCTTTTTACAACCTGATTTTTTTCGACTTTAATATCTTCAATCTTCTTCTCAAGATCTACGATATTATCCGGTACATGAATATTTTTCAAGTGCACTCTTGCACCCACTTCATCCATCACATCGATCGCCTTATCCGGCAAAAACTTATCGGTAATATATCTTGTACTCAAATGCACACATGCTGCAATAGCCTCATCGGTATAATCAACATTGTGATAATCTTCATACTTGTTTTTGATGTTATTCAGAATGTGAATCGTTTCTTCAATAGAAGGCGGATCAACCAATACTTTTTGGAAACGACGATCTAAAGCGCCATCTTTTTCAATGTACTGTCTGTATTCATCTAAGGTAGAAGCACCAATTGTCTGGAGTTCACCTCTGGCTAAAGCCGGCTTGAAAATGTTAGAAGCATCTAAAGAACCTGTTGCTCCTCCTGCCCCAACAATGGTATGAATTTCATCGATGAAAAGAATGACATCTCTGTCTTTTTCTAATTCATTCATGATCGCTTTCATACGCTCTTCAAACTGTCCACGATATTTTGTTCCGGCTACTAAAGCAGCAAGATCCAGCATCACCAGTCGTTTGCCGAATAAAACGCGTGAAACTTTACGCTGCGTAATACGCAATGCCAATCCTTCCACGATAGCGGTTTTACCCACGCCCGGTTCACCGATTAATATCGGGTTATTCTTTTTTCTTCGACTTAAAATCTGAGAAACCCGTTCGATTTCATTCTCGCGACCAACAATAGGATCTAATCGATCTTCTTCCGCCAGTTTTGTGATGTCTCTTCCGAAATTATCTAAAACCGGTGTTTTCGATTTACTGTTGCCTTTATTGGCTCTTGGTCGGCGAGGCTCATCTCCAAAGCCCTCGTCTTCTTCGTCGCGCGGATTATTACCCGCTTCATTTGTGATATCCTGATCTAAATATTCCAATTCCATTTTAAATGTTTCGTAGTCCACGTCAAATTGTGATAAAATCTGGGTGGCAATATTTTCTTTGTTTTTCAGGATGGATAACATCAAATGTTCGGTGCCGATTAAATCGCTCTTTAAAACTTTTGCTTCGAGAACGGTTACTTTCAACACCTTTTCTGCCTGTTTCGTTAATGGCAAATTACCTGCGGTATAGGATGGTTGGCTTACCTTTTCCTGTATCGCTTCTTCAATTCTTTTACGAAGGTCATTCACATTTACTTCCAGCGATTTGAGCACTTTAATAGCAAGCCCCTCGCCTTCACGGATTAACCCCAGTAAAAGATGTTCAATTCCAATGTGATCATGCCCTAATCGCAAAGCTTCTTCTCTGCTGAAGGAGATCACCTCTTTTACTCGTTGTGAAAATTTTGCATCCATAAGTGTTATCTAAACTGTCAAATATTAAACCAAGCCAGTATCTATGTAAATAAAAGCATTATTTCTGTCTTTTAGTGCGATAATGTCTTGTTCTTAATGTTAAAAACGTCAATATGGCATTAAAAGATGCATTCAACCCAAATTATATATCAGAAAATCTATTACAAGCAGCAATAGCTTCAAAATCAACCGTTTTACTGCCGTCTTCAAAATCACCATAACGGGGCTATGCTAATTTTTCCAGACAGCTTGATTTTATTGCTCTTGCTGTTCTCATGACGAAGTTCTGACACTTAATCCGGGTTCTAGCTAAATCATTAAAAAAAAGTGTTTTTTAGGGTTTATAATTTTAATGATTACCTTTGCCATCCTTAAATAACACTTAACAGGTTATGAAGTTTTCAATAGACAAACAAGAGCACTTTACCGTTTTCTCTCTTAAAGACGAAAAACTGAACAGTGTGGTGGCCCCTGAACTTAAAACAGAGTTGATCGGCCTGAACACCATTGGAGTGCGTAATATCATACTCGATTTAGAAGCCTTAAAGTTTATCGATTCAAGTGGCTTAAGCGCTATATTGATTGGTAACAGACTGTGCCAAAATGCCAACGGAACATTGATCATTTGTAATGCAAATGAATATGTAATGAAGTTAATGCGTATCTCACAGCTCGAAAATATACTCACCGTTTTACCTACGATTCAGGAAGCCGCTGATTATATAAAAATGGAAGAGCTTGAAAAAGCCATTACCAACGAAGAACCCGGGGCTGAAGCTGAAACTGAAGAAGCACCGGAAGCTCAGGAAGAGTAATCTTATTTAAATATGAAATTTGAAGTAACCATTTTAGGTTGCAATGCTGCGATACCTGCTTATGACAGGCATCCTACGGCTCAGATTTTAAACCATAACGAGCATTTATTTCTGATTGATTGCGGGGAAGGAACCCAGATGCGCATGGCTGATTTCAACATTCGCCGTGGCAAAATTAATCAGATTTTCATCTCTCACCTGCATGGCGATCATATTTATGGTTTGATCGGATTAATCACCTCTTATCAATTGCTTGGAAGAACGAATCCTCTAAATATTGTGTCGACCAAAGGTTTGAAAAAATTGATTCAGGCTCATCTCGACAGCACCGGCAGCCGACTCGATTACGAATTGAATATTACCGAAATTGAACTTTCAGATGCTGATAATGGTACCCTGATTCCGGTTTTTGAAAATAAATTTTTACGGGTGGATGCTTTTACACTAGAACATCGAATTGATTGTCTGGGCTATTTATTCAGAGAAAAAGAAAAGCCTTTTAATATTCGGAAGGAAAAAATTGAAGAATACGGGCTTTCTATCGATGAAATTAAATTATTAAAAAGTGGGATGGATATAGATCGGGATGGAAGGAAATTATCTTTCAAAGAATGCACTCATCCACCCAAAGCTCCCAGATCTTACGCCTATTCTACCGACACGATTTATCTTGAAAGAAACATAGACTTATTGAAAGGCGTTGATCTGCTTTATCATGAAACCACTTTTATCGCAGAAGAAACAGAACGCGCCAGGCAAACCTACCATACCACCACAAAACAAGCGGCAACATTAGCGATGAAGGCCGGAGTGAAGCAATTGCTGATCGGACATTATTCGGCCAAATATTACGATTTGAAGCCTTTGCTTGAAGAATGCCGTGAAGTTTTTCCGGATACTTTGCTAGGTATTGAAGGGGAAAGCTATGTGATTTAAGATTTTGAGTTTTTAAGTCTCTGGGATTTCAAGCTCAAGTTCAAGTGTCAAACTCAAGTTCAAACTCAAACTCAAAAGTTTTGTAGCACAGTACTTAGTACAAAGTAGCACAGACCTGTAGACCGAAAAAGCAGGGTGCGAGGGTTTTAGGTGCAGAGAAGAATGATTTCAAATCTCAAATTTCAATTTTAAAATTGCTTCTGACTTCGAATCTTCCGACTTCAAACTTCCATAAGATG
>JAHDHT010000099.1:12137-13543 GCA_020631175.1 Chitinophagales bacterium | reverse complement strand
GTAGTGCATAACCATTCCACCTGGTCAGACGGTGCGCATAGTATACGTGAAATGGCGCAGGCTTGCATTGATAGAAATTATGAATACTTTGTAATTTCGGATCATTCAAAATCGGCTTTTTATGCGGGTGGATTAAAAGAAGATCAAATTGTAAAACAGCATAAAGAAATTGATGCACTCAATGAAGAATTAAAACCCTTCAGAATTTTAAAAAGTATTGAAGCTGATATTCTGACGGATGGAAGACTGGACTATGAAGATGATGTGTTGTCTAGTTTCGATTTGGTGATAGCATCGGTACACAGTAATTTGAAAATGGATGAAGAAAAGGCTACAAACCGACTTATAAAAGCCATTGAAAATCCTTTTACGAATATACTCGGGCATATGACCGGAAGGCTTTTATTGAGCCGTAAAGGTTACCCGGTTGATCATTCAAAAATTATAGATGCATGCGCAGCGAATGATGTGGTTATTGAGTTGAATGCCAACCCTTACCGACTCGATATGGACTACAGCTGGATACCGGAAGCTACATCAAAAGGGGTATTAATTTCGATCAATCCTGATGCGCACAGTACGGATGGAATTGATCATATTTATTACGGAGTTTGTGCAGGTAGAAAGGGCTTTTTAACAAAGGCTCAAACCCTTAACTGTAAAGGGCTTGAGGAGTTTTTAAGACATTTTAAGATTTAATAACTAACTTTTTAGTTGAACCACTCGTTTTAATTACTATATTTGCATTCGAACATGATGAATTTATTATATTTGTAACCATAAAACTTTATTTAAAATGTTAAACAGACTTTTAATTTTAATGGCCATCGTTGTTTCATTTGGCCTTTATTCTTGCTCGTCTTCGACTGCTGATAATGCCAGCAAGACAGGTAAAGAAGTTGTAGACAAGGCAGCTAATGCTGCAAAAACAGCAGGCGACAAAGTTGCTAATGCTACGAACAAAGCTGCAAACGCTGCTGCGGATGCTATCGATCCAGATCAACCTACTACCACTGTATCGTGGGATAAGGAAGAGCATGATTTCGGTGATATCAACGAAGGCGATAAAGTAGCTACTCAATTCAAATTTACAAACACAGGTAATGAGCCATTGATCATTTCAAGCGCGAAAGGTTCTTGTGGATGTACTGTACCAAAGTGGCCAAAAGAGCCGGTACCACCGGGAGGAACAGGTTCTATCGATGTTGAATTCAACTCTAAGAACAAGCCTGGTCGTCAGACTAAAACGGTTACTATTCAGGCTAACACTGATCCTAATCCGATCCGTCTGAAAATTAAAGCACAGGTAGCTAAGAACGAAGATGCTGCTGCAGGCAACTAGTACTGAGTTATCTTAAGAAATAAAGAGAGCCATTCCGTTTCGGGATGGCTTTTTTTATTTATAA